>JANWUW010000077.1 GCA_025057935.1 Thermoflexales bacterium | reverse complement strand
AGCGAGGTCTGGGCTTGGCTGGTGCAAATCGGACAGGGGCGAGGAGGCTTCTACAGCTACACATGGATTGAGAACTTGCTGGGTCTGGACATTCGCAACGCACAGCGAGTGCGCCCTGATCTCCAGAGGCTGCACGCTGCTGACGCGATCCCGCTTTCGCCCGACGGCAGCGCGGCGCTGCCAGTGGACATCGTGCAGCCCGGTCGCACGCTCGTGCTGCATGGTGAATCGCTGCGTCCGAAAGGTGTTGCCGTGCTCCACGCGGGTGCGTATAGCAACCTGACCTGGAGTTTCCATTTGCGCCCCATCAACGACCAAACGACGCGGCTGATCGAACGCCTGCGCGCGGATTGGCCTGACGATTGGCGACGCACTCTGCTCATTCGCGCCTACCTCGAGCCAGGCACGTTCATCATGCAGCGCCGCATGTTGTTGGGCATCAAGGAGCGTGCGGAGCGCGCTTGGGCAGAGCGGCAGCGCAGCGACACACACACGCCCACGTTGCTGGACACCGTACTGCCCGACTACGAGTTTCGAGACACGGTAGAGGAAGTGATCCACGCATCACCCAAGGCGATCTTCAGCGCCATGCGCGAGGCTGCGCTCGCTGAGAAACCTCTGGCGCAAGCCCTTGCCGAGTTGCGTCAGCTCCCGGCAAGGCTAGCGGGTGTCGCCAACGGTCACGATTCGCGCCTCGACCCCTTCATCGCCATCATGTTGAGCGGTCCGCAGCACAACACGGTGCTGGCGGAGGAGCCAGAGCGCGAGATCGTCTTCGGCGCGATCGGTGCTCTGCACGACTGGTTTGACCAGCGCTTGGTGCAGCCCTTGACCCTTGAGGAGTTCATCGCCTTCAACCAGCCCAACTATGAGAAGCTTGCCATCAGCCTGCGCATCGAGCCAGGTGCCTCGCCCGGTCGGCATCGCCTCGTGTTGGAGCACCGTACGCATGCGCTTGATGCCGAGAGCGGCCGGCGCTTCGCTGCGTATTGGCTGGGCGCGCGCCCAATGGGCATGTTGGTGGCTCGAGAGTTCCTCAACACCATCAAGCAACGCGCGGAGAGTTCGACAAAAAGCTGATGCAGCGCTGGCTAGAACTGCGCCTAGAGACTGACGCAGAGCTTGCCGAGGCGATCAGCGAGGCGATTTTCCCTTTCGTAGAGGGCGGTGTTGCGCTGGAGCAGCAGCCAGCGCACTCGGCAGAGCTCCAACCAGAGCGCTGGGAGGATGGACCAGTAGCCGGCAGCGTGGTCGTGCGCGCCTACCTGCCCATGGATGCGACGCTGGAGGAACGTCGCCGAAAGATTGACGAAGCCCTGCATTACTTGCGCATGGTGCGCCCTGTACCTGAGCCCTCCTACGCAGAGATCGCTGCGCGCGACTGGGTGGAGGCATGGAAAGCGCACTACAAACCGCTCCGCATCGGCGAGCGCGTGCTGGTGTGTCCTTCATGGATCACCTTGGAGGAAGCAGGAGCGCAGCCCGAAGATATCACTTTGGTGTTGGACCCCGGCATGGCGTTCGGCACGGGCTTGCATCCCACAACGCAGCTATGCATGCAGGCGCTTCTGGCGCGCGTGCAGCCCGGCATGCGCGTGCTCGATGTAGGATGTGGCTCGGGCATCCTCGCCATCCTAGCAGCGAAGCTTGGCGCTGCTCATGTGATTGGGGTAGACACTGATCCCGAAGCAGTGCAGGTGGCGCGGGAGAACGTGGCGCGCAATGCTGTCAGCGATCGCGTACATATCCTCGCTGGATCGTTCGAAGTAGCGCCGGGACATTACCACCTCGTGGTGGCAAACATCTTGTCAGGTGTCATTGTGCGCTTGCTGCGCAGCGGGTTGTGGGAACGCGGAGAGATATTTGTGTTCTCGGGGATTTTGGACTCACAAGTGGGGGAAGTGATCGAGGCAGCAGCGGCGGTGGGGTTGGCTTGTGTGGCGCAGGCGCAAATGGAGGATTGGGTGGCGTTGACGTGCGCGCGCACTACTCCAGTTCCTCATCACTCGGCGCTGAGTCAAGCCGCCAACTGATGCGCCCGCGCGTGAGATCATACGGCGAAAGCTCAACGCGCACGCGGTCACCGAGCAGCACGCGCACGTAGTTCTTGCGCATACGCCCGCAGAGCGTGGCGAGCACCTCGTGCCCATTATCGAGGCGCACGCGGAACATCGTGCCCGGCAAGGTCTCGACCACTTCACCTTCGAGCTCGATCACATCTTGCTTTTTCTTGGCTTCGCGGACTTTCTTCGGCATAGCTCACCTCTTGTGATTATAGAGTGGCGCGGCGCAGCACGCTTAGCGCATTAGCCCCAGCGGGTCAGACACCAGCACGATGTTTCGCTGTGCTGCCCAGCGCACAATGCCTGCCCAGAGCGCCTCGCACTGGCTCAGCACAGCAGCGACATCGCTGAGCTTGCCTTCCATTACGCGCTGGCACAACGCTGAGAATCCCTCCGGTTGGTCTGCGAGTGTCAGCGCTTCGGTGAAAACGCGGCTGCCCGTCGAGAATGGATGCCGATGGGCGACGCCGAGCAGCAGCGCTGTGCGCAGCACAAGCAATGTCGCAACGAAGGGCAACGCCTCAAAGCGCGATAGGGCTCGCATGTTGCGCCACTTGCCCACTAGCTCCATGATGTCGCATACGATGATGTCGCGCAGCAGGGCATTGATCGCGGCCTCGTCGTGATCGAACACGCGCTGACGCAGCTCAGGAAAAATCGCATGGGCGTCGAGAAGCGGGAGGACGTGCACAAACTGTCCCTGCGTGAGCGCCCATTCTTCGTCCAACGCGCTGGCGCGCGCGAGCGCCTCGAGGAGCGGCAACACGTTGACTTCTGCTTTCCAGGCACCCGTCGTCCACTCAAAGGTATGCGATTCCCCTTCGTCAAGGATCGCCATCATCTCGAGATCAGAGAAAGGGCCGTCTTCGCCGCGTGCCACAGAGCCGTAAATGCCCACAGCAGTGAGGTGATCGCCGTACATTGCGCGTAGGCGGTCGGTGATGCGCGCTGCAAGCGCGAGGCGATGTTGGCGCGAGTGTGGCGCGGGCGCAGTTTCTGGGTTCAGGTGAGCGCTCATGGGGCAAAGTATCGCGCGAAGTGGCAGGCGTAGAATCGCTCGCGCGATGTTCCGCCTCGGGCTGACGCGGGCGCAGCGTTGGATAGTCCTTGCTCACTTTGGGCTGGCGCTCGTGTACGGGTTCTTCACGCCGCCTTGGGAAGCACACGACGAAACGGGACACTATGCCTACGTGCGCGAAGTGTTGCGCACTCGCGCCCTGCCCAATGCGCTGGGAGCGGAGAAAGCCCTGTTCGATCAGTCTCACCAGCCGCCGCTTTACTACTTGCTCGCTGCAGCGCTCACGGCTTGGACTCCGGAAGACGACGCTCAGCCACAACCCAACCCCTTTGCCTTCGATGGCACAAACCGCCGCGGCGTGCGGTTGATGCTGCGCCAGCAGGGTGAGGCGTTCCCTTGGCGCGGGACATTCCTTGCGCTGCATGCGACGCGCGTTGTCTCGGCGCTGTTGACTGCTGCGACAGTGTGGTCGGTTGGTGCAGCGGCGAATGGATTGTTCGGCAGTGGAAGCGTTGCTGCGCTGCTTGCCACTGCTCTGGCAGCGTTCAACCCGCAGGTGCTGTTCATGGGCGCGATGGTGAACAATGACGCCATGGTGGCGCTCGTGGGCGCGCTTGTTTTAGGTGTGGTCGTGCGCCTCACCATTCAGCCCGCGCAGAGGCGCTGGGCGTTGGCGTTGGGCGTTGGCGTGGGCTTGGGGTTGCTAACGAAGAACAACGCTTTCGCACTGGTAGGGTTTGCCACGCTTGCTTTGCTCTTGGTCGGCTGGTGGCAGCAGTGGCACTGGCGTGCGCTCGCGCTGCGGCTTGCGCTGATGTTGGGCGCTGCAGGGTTGACCAGCGCGCCATGGTTTGTCACGAATTGGCTGCGCTACGGGCGCCTGCTGGTGGACCGCAACCCAAGCAACCCGATCATCCTCGCGCCAACCAGCGTAATCGGCGAGGGGGTCGCCACTTCCATTCGTGACGCATGGCTTCCGCAGCTCTTCGCCAACACCTTTCGCACCTTCTGGGGCAAGTTTGGTTGGGGGAACGTTGGCTTTCCTGATTGGAGCTACGACCTTCTCGCTGTGATGAGCGTGGTGGGCGTCCTTGGCTGCATGTGGGGTGCAGCGCGGGCAGATCGTGGGTTGCGCGTGCGGTTGATGCTGCTCGTCTTGCTTTGCGCAAGCGTGATGGTGCTGCCGCTCTATCGAGCGTTGTTCTTCCAAGACCCAGGGCTGATGCCCGGGCGCTACCTCATGCCAGCGCTGGGCGGCTTTGTGGGGCTGCTTGGCTTTGGCTTGAGCCAAGTGCTGGTCGGCGCAGCAGAAATGATCAATCGGCGCGCGCAGCGCCTCGGTCAACCGTGGCGCCTGTTGAATGCGTGGCGCGTTGCGGTTGGGTTCGTCAGGTTGCTCGCGCTCGGGGCGCTGCTAATGCCCGCTGTGTGGGTGTGGCCGCGCTATGCCCCGCGTTTTGTGCAGCGCGCCGCTGCGACGCCATTGCTCACCTTCGGCGATGTGGTGCAAGTGCTAGAGACCGAAGCGCACACATTGTTCTTGCCCGATCGTGAGGGGATGCGCCACTATGCGCGCGTGCGCGTCGTTTGGCGCCCCTTGCGTCCTGTGAACGAGCCGCTCGCCTTTGCCGTAAGCGTGCTTGGGCGTGAACAAGAGGTGCTGGGCACTCTGACAACGTATCCGAGCGGTGGAAACTACCCAGCAAGCAACTGGCAGGGCGGCGAAGCCTTCGAGGATGTCTACGACGTGTTGCTTGAGAAACCATGCGCGCGCCTTCCTGCCGAAGGGCGTGTGCACCTCTCGGTGATCACGCTCGACCGTGGCGCAGATGGCTTGCAAGTGCGTGCTCAAAGCAGTTTGCCGGCTTACGATCCCCAAGGGCGCGCGGTCACGCCGATCCTTGGACGTTTTCGCATCGGCACGTCGCCGCCGATGGCGATCTTCTGGCAGCCTCCGCTTGCGACGTTCGAAGGTATCTGGCTGCGCGACGTGAGCGTGGATCGCGATGCTGAGCGTGTGCTGCGCGTCTGGCTAACCTACGAAATGGTGTATCCCAGCGGCAAGCGCGGCACGGCGTTTGTGCACGCTTTGGATGCAGAGGGCAACGTGGTGGCGCAGGATGACCACGAGCCACTCAATGGCGATTACCCCACTGATCTTTGGCAACCCGGCGAGTGCGTGCGCGAGTTGTTCGTGCTCAACTTGCCGAACAAGGTGCGCGGCGCGCTACGCTTGGTCACAGGCTTTTACGATCCGAGCGGCGCACGCTTTCGCACTGGCACTCCAGACGATCTCGTACACATCGGCGATGTGAAGATGGTGCCGTAAGCTGAGCACGGGCGCGGACGCGCACTATACTGCCCATCCCATGAGCGTGCCCATCCCCTTCGCCACGCCAGAATGGGTGGCGGCGTTCAAAGAGGCGATCAACACAAGTCAGGCATACCGCGAAGCTGCGCGGCAGTGGGAGGGTGACTTTTGGTTCATCGTGGAGCCAGACGCAGAACAACCGCAGCGCGTGCTGATGTACGTGGACTTGTGGCATGGCGAATGTCGTGAGGCTTTCTTAGCCAGCGATGAGTCAGTGCGCACGCCCGAGTTCCGCATTTGGGCGCCGCTGCGCAATTGGCGGCGCGTGATCCAAGGCGAGGTGGATCCCATCCGCGCGTTGGTGAGCGGCACGCTGAAGCTGCAGGGCAACCTAGCGAAGATCATGCGCAACGTGCGCGCAGCACAAGCGCTAGTGCAGTGCGCCGCAAGCGTGCCTACCACGTTTGACCTAGCCTCATGAGCAAGCCCCTCGTGGCGCTGGTCGGGCGACCGAACGTCGGCAAGAGCACGCTGTTCAATCGTCTGATCGGTCAGCGCCTTTCGGTTGTGGACGATCGGCCGGGCACCACCCGTGACCGCATTCATGCGCCCTGCGAGTGGAACGGGGTCGCGTTTACGCTGGTGGACACGGGGGGCATTGAGCCGCTAGAGCCGCTGCGTAGCGGCGAACGCGCTCCTCTTGCAGAGACATCCGCTGCGTTCGTGCACGAGATTCGCGCACAGGCTGAGGCAGCCATTGCCGAAGCAGATGTAGTGGTGTTCGTGGTCGATGCACAAGCTGGGTTGATCGGCGCTGATGAGGCGGTGGCGGATATCCTGCGCCAATTGATCGGTCAGCGGCAAGCTGCAGGAAAAACTGTGCCGCCGGTGGTGGTGGCGGCGAACAAGGCGGAAGCCTATCCTGTGCGGCTTGCGAGCCACGAGTTTTACCGCCTTGGCTTCGGCGAGGTGTATCCTGTCAGCGCCTTGCACGGCATTGGCACTGGCGATTTGCTCGACGCCATCGTGAGCGCGATCGGCGAGCGTGCCAGCGCACCCGCTGAGGAAGTGCCCGATGAGGGCGAAAGCGTGCGCGTGACGCTAGTCGGGCGCCCAAACGTTGGCAAGTCCTCGTTGTTCAACCGCTTGATCGGCGAAGAGCGCGTCATCGTGAGCGACATCCCTGGCACCACGCGTGACCCTGTAGATACGCGCATCACGTTTGCCGAGTCGCCCGACGCGCCGCCCGTCGCCATCACATTGATTGACACAGCCGGCATTCGCCGGCGCGGGCACATCGCACCAGGCGCTGAGCAGTGGAGCGTGCTGCGCGCGTTCAAGGCGATCCAACGCGCAGACGTGGCGCTGCTGCTGCTAGACGCGACGGAAGGCATCGTCGCGCAGGATGAGCACATCGCTGGCTACGTGCTCGACGAGTACAAAGGCGCGCTGGTGCTGGTGAACAAGTGGGATCGCATTGAGAGCGAGGAGCGCGTGCAGCGCACGGCTCGGCTTGTGCCCGGCTTCGGGTGGCTCACGCCAAAGATGCAAACCTTTCTCAAAGCAGTACAGGAGCGCTTCAACTTCATGGCGTATGCGCCTGTGTTGTTCATCAGCGCCAAGACCGGCTTCCGTACCGAGCAAATCCTGCCCACAGCGCTGCGCGTGTACGAAGCACGCCACATGCGCATCGCCACGAGCAGGTTGATGGATCTCGTGCGCGACGCGCTGCAACGCCATGTGCCCTCACAGAGCGGGCAGCGCTTGAAAATCTTCATGGCTTCCCAAGTCGGCGTGAACCCGCCCACATTCGTGTTTCATGTCAACGACCCCGACCTAGCGCACTTCACGTATCGACGCTTCTTGGAGAACCGCATCCGCGAGGAATACACCTTCCTCGGCACCCCCATCCGCATGATCTTCCGCGGGCGCGAGGAGAACGCGAAGCCGCGCTGAGTGCTCACCAGCTACAATCCTTGGCGCGCTGCGCCTAGCGCAGCCGTCCTAAATCCTTCTTTAGAGGCGGGAGAAGCGCATGGAGCATCGTCGCTTGGATTCATTTTCGACGCAAGACGGCAGCGTTGAGGTCATCTGCGGTTGCATGTTCAGCGGAAAAACCGAGGAGCTTATCCGCCGCGTGCGCCGCGCGATCATCGCGCGCCAGAAGGTGCAAGTGTTTAAGCCCAACATCGACACGCGCTACGCCCTTGACGAGGTGAAGTCGCACAACGGCTTGGGGATCGAAGCCGTGCCAGTGGCTTCAGCCCGCGAGTTGTTCGAGCGCGTGGAGCCAGACACGGAAGTGGTTGCCATTGACGAGGCGCAGTTCTTTGACAGCGAGCTGCCCCACGTGGTGAACGCGCTTGCTGACGAAGGGCGGCGTGTGATCTGCGCGGGGCTGGACCTCGACTTTCGGGGCGAACCGTTTGGACCAATGCCCACTTTGCTGTGCATTGCCGACCGCGTGGACAAGCTCACTGCGATCTGCGTGGTGAGCGGCAAGCCTGCCACGCGCACGCAGCGCATCATCAATGGTCAGCCTGCCCATTACGACGATCCCATCATCCTCGTCGGCGCGAGCGAGAGCTACGAGCCACGTGCGCGCCGTCATCACGAAGTGCCAGGCAAGCCAAAGCGCGTCCAGCGCGCGCCCACCAATGCCCACGCGTGACGATGACTGCATCACCTGCTCCTTTCGTAACACCCTCTGCTGAGCGATTGCCGAATGGGTTGCGCTTGCTGATTGATGAGGCGACGCTCGCCAAGCGCGTGCGCGAGATCGCGGCGCAAATCAACGCTGACTACGCTGATAAGGAAGTGCTGCTGGTGGGCATCTTGCGCGGCGGCTTCGTCTTCCTCGCCGACCTGATCCGGCACCTCACCGTTCCCTGTACGTTGGACTTCATGGGCGTCACGTCATACGCGCCAGGCGCGCGCAGCTCTAACCGATCGCCGCGCATCTTGCTCGACTTGCGTGAGGACATCCTCGGCAAGCACGTGCTGCTGGTGGAGGACATTGTGGACAGCGGATACACCTTCGACCACTTGCTGCAACTGCTGCGCACGCGCGAGCCAGCCAGCCTAAAGGTATGTGCCTTGCTGAGCAAACCCTCGCGCCGCGAGGTGGATGTGCCGATAGACTACCTCGGCTTCGAGATCCCCGACTTGTTTGTGTGCGGCTACGGCATTGACGCTGATGAGCGCTATCGCAACTTGCCGTATGTGGCTGCCCTGTAGGCCTCGTGAAACGGGAGGATCGCCATGCCCTTGAGCGATGAAGTTGCCCAACAAGGCTACGAAGCCGTGCTCGACCGCGTGTTGATTGACGCCCACACGCTGCAAGCGCGCGTGGCGGAGCTTGGTGCCCAGATCAGCGCGGACTACGCTGGCAAAACGCCGCTGCTGGTATGCATCTTGCGGGGCGGCGTGATGTTCCTGAGCGATCTCTCGCGCCAGTTGACCATCCCACATCACCTTGACTTCATGGCGGTTTCCTCGTATGGCGTTGGCGCGCGCGTGACGCGCGGCAATCCGCGCATTACGCTCGACCTCAACACCGATGTGCGCGGGCGTCACGTGCTCATCATCGAGGACATCGTGGACAGTGGGCACACGCTCGACAGTGTGTTGCGCTTCTTGCAGGCGCGCGAGCCAGCCAGCTTGCGAGTGTGCACACTGCTGGACAAACCCGCGCGCCGCGAAGTCTATGTGCCGATCGCTTACCGCGGCTTCGAGATCCCCGATGAGTTTGTCTTCGGCTATGGGCTGGACCTCGACGAGTACTTCCGCAATTTGCCGTTCATCGGCGTGGTGAAGAAAGCCTATCAGTGACGCTTATGCTGCGCCTGCTCGGGGGAGCGACGAGGCGAAGCGCGATGTCGCCGAGAAGTAACCCGCCACGCGCAGCGGCGGCGGAAAGACCATCCGAAATGAAGTCACAGCGAGCACGAGCAGCGGGCGCGTTTGCGTGACGTCGGGGAAGTGATTGCGCGCCACAACCATCTCATGCACGCGGCATAATCGCGCCCAGCCGCGCGCGTAAGGCTGCGTGATCAGCAAGTCCTCCCCTTGGCGTTGGCCGATGCTCAGCGGGAGCATGGCGCTGCTCAGCGGAAAGCGAATGCCCCACGGCTGCACGCACGCGAGCAAAGCGAGCTGGTCGCCTACGCTCACGCGCAAGCATGCGCGACCTTGCGCGCTTTGATGATGCTCGAAGCATGCGTTTCGTTTTGGGATGCCCCAATTGGCGCGACCCCACGTCGCGCTCGCTTCAGTGCTAACGTAGATGGTGCTGATGGAAAACAGGCGCTGATCATTGAGCAAGAAACGCCCCGGCACTAACAGCCACTCGTCGTAAGCTCCAACGTTGCTGCGCTCATAGCGCACCCACATCATCATGCCGAAGGTATCGAGCAGCGCCTGCTGCTGCCACGCCTCCAGCTCAGCCTGTTCAAGCACGAACTTGCGTGGAAAGCGATATAGCCAGATGTACCCAAAGCCATCCAGTGACCAAGGCGGCTCGCTCATAGCGGGATGTTGCCGTGTTTGCGCGGCGGGTTGCTATCGCGCTTGTTGCGCAACATCTGCAAGGCGTTGATCAGGCGCGGGCGGGTCTCATGAGGCTCGATGATGTCGTCAATGAAGCCGTATTGCGCAGCCACCCATGGGTTAGTGACCTCCTCTTCGTACTGGCGCACTAGCTCAGCCTTTTTGGCGACGGGGTCTTCGGCGGCGGCGATCTCGCGGCGATAGATGATGCTCACGGCACCTTCGGCGCCCATCACTGCCAACTCAGCGCTGGGCCAAGCGAGGACAAGGTCGCCGCGCGTGGCGCGCGGGTTGAGCACGCAGTAGGCGCCGCCATACGCTTTGCGGGTGATCACAGTGATCTTGGGCACGGTGGCTTCGCAGTAGGCGTAGAGCAGCTTGGCTCCGCTGCGAATGATGCCGCCGTGCTCCTGCGCCACGCCGGGCAAGAAGCCAGGCACATCCTCGAAAGTGACGATGGGGATGTTGAAGGCGTCACAGAAGCGCACAAAGCGCGCTGCCTTCTCGCTCGCTTTGATGTCCAGCACGCCAGCGAGCACTGCTGGTTGGTTCGCCACGATGCCCACGGTTTGCCCGCCGAGCCGCGCGAAGCCGACGATGATGTTGGTCGCGTAGTGTTCTTGTACCTCGAAAAACGTGCCCATGTCCACGATGCGGGTGATCACCTCCTTCATGTCGTAGGGCTTGTTGGGATTGTCGGGCACGATGCGATCCAGCTCCTCGTCAGTGCGCAGCGGGTCGTCGCTGTTCTTCACACGCGGCGGGTCTTCCATGTTGTTGCTCGGCAAGTAGCTGAGCAATCTGCGGATGAGGAAGAGGCAATCGCCCTCGCTCTCAGCAGCGAAGTGCGCCACGCCGCTGATGGTGTTATGCACCATCGCGCCGCCAAGCTGCTCGAAGGTCACGTCCTCATGCGTCACGGCTTTCACGACGTCTGGACCGGTGAGGAACATGTAGCTGTTGTTCTTCACCATGAAGATGAAGTCGGTGAGCGCTGGAGAGTACACCGCGCCGCCAGCGCAGGGTCCCATGATGGCGCTGATCTGGGGGATGACGCCGCTGGAGAGCGTGTTGCGCAGGAAGATCTCGCTGTAGCCCACCAGCGAGGCTAGACCCTCTTGGATGCGCGCGCCGCCGCTGTCGTTGATGCCAATGATCGGCGCGCCGTTCTTTAGCGCCATGTCTTGGATCTTGACGATCTTGCTGGCGTGCGCAGCGCCAAGGCTGCCGCCAAGGATGGTGAAGTCCTGCGAGTACACGTAGACCAGCCGCCCGTCGATCGTGCCCCAGCCGGTCACCACGCCATCGGTGAGGTAACGATGATTGCTCATGCCGATGCCAGTGGTTCGGTTGGTCACGAAAGCGTCGATCTCGCGGAACGAGCCGGGGTCGAGCAACAGCTCGAGGCGCTCGCGGGCGGTGAGTTTGCCGCGCGCGCGTTGCTGTTGCACACGCTCTTCACCGCCGCCTTGGCGGCTGCGTTCGCGCATCTCACGCAGTTTGGCAATGCGAGGGTCAAGCGTGTCTGGGGTCATGGTCGGATTGTCTTTTTGCAAGGGTAATGGGTGAAGCGGTTGAGCGCAGCAGTGGCTTGACGAGCCAAAGCGCAACAAACACGAGCGAGGCGCTCACCAGTGCAGCGAAGCCCAGCCGCGTCTGTGCCTCTGGTGCGTGCGCCCAAAAAAGTTGCTCTGCGAGCGCAAGAGCCTGATGCACGAGGATAGCCACGATGGTAACACGGGCAGCCCACCACTGATTGCGGCATAGAACAAGTGCGCAACCGAGAAACGCGATTGCCCAAACAGGGCTGGAGACGAGAGCATAGATTAGTGGAGCACGCGGCAGCTCCGTTTCTTGCAGGAGGCGGGCTGCTTCCCAAGCGCGCAGGCTGTTCCAGAACGCGAAGCCGAGGAGCATGATTCGGAGCATCCGTGCTCTCATGGTGTTTGCATCAGCGCAAGCACGCGCTCGCAGACGAGCGGTGCCCAGGCTGCGCCGAAGGGTCCGAGTCCAATGGCGTAGAGCACGCGCGCTTGCGAGTCCAGTCGCCCAACCAGGGGTGCGCCTTCGGCGCCGGCGGTCAGCACGCCACTGCATTGCTCAGCCGTGTGCATGAGCAAGCTCTCGTCGAGCTCGCGCAGCAGCGCTGTGAGATTAGCGTGAGGCGCGAGAGGATCAGCACTGCAGGCGATGGCGTGCACGCTGCCGTCGTCCAAGGGCAGCACGGCGAACTCGCCTTCGTTCACCACGATGGGGTGCTCAAGGCGCACGGCTTCGTCGGGCAGCGGATAAGACCGCCATGTCACGCTCGTCAAGAGTCTAACCGACTCGCCGAGGTATGGAGAGAGCAAGCCAGTGAAGGCGTTGGTGGCGAGCACAATCCAGTCCGCGGAGAGGGTGTAGCCCTGAGACAAGGCGTAAACAGCGCGGCTCTCGCGTTCCAGTCGCATCACCTCAAGCGGATAGCGGAGGGTGATGTTGCGCTGGTGCAAGAGCACGGCGCACAGGCGCTCGAGGTCAACGAGAGCACCTACCTCGGCGAGCAGCCCCTCTGCGACTGCGTTTTGATGGATAGGGAGGGCTTCGTTCCACGTTGCTGGCGCGCTTGCCTCGGCGAGCGCCAGCCGCTGTAGGCGTGCGCGCCCTGCTTCGTGCGTCGCAAGGTATCCCACGCTGCACAGGCGCACAGGCACGCGATGCGCCTCGCAAATTTGCACCAGTTGTCTCACGCCGCGCGCGGTCTCTGCCCAATGTGCGGGATGCGGATGGGGCACAGCTAGCCCTAACGCGCGGCGCGTGGCGCTGCCGATTGCGCCCACTGCGTCTACTACAGCTACGCGAGCGCCTCGCTGGGCGAGCTGCGCTGCGATGAGCGCGCCAGTCAGCCCGCTGCCGATGACGAGCACATCATGATGCGACGTTTGGCTGCTCATTGTGCTCACACTCCTAGCAGCGCGCGTGCAGTGTCAGTGTCCACAAGATGTGCTCCAGGCGCCACGCGCCCGATTGCCGCCTCGAACCCAAGCGCGCGCACGCGCTCCGCAATGCGATCTGCGTCGCTGCGGTGGCAGAAAAGCACAGTGGTTGGACCAGTGTCAGTAGAGAAGTACACCGGCGTGCCTTCTGCGCGCAGCTCGTTGCATAGCCGAAAGAGCACAATGTTCTCCGGCTCCCACGCGAAGAGCTTGTAGGCGTTTCCGCCGGTCATGGTCACAGCGTGCAGCGTGATGCTGTCGCGCTCCGCGAGCTGCCCAAGCGTGATCCAATCGCCCTGCACGGCTGCTTCGATGGCGCGCAGCATCTCATCGCGCCGATTGCGCAGCCAGCACTTGAACAGGGGGCTGTTTGGCGCATCGGCGTGGGCGTTCTCGGTCCTCAAGCCAATGCGGGACTCGATAGGGATGGTAACCAAACGCAGGTCGGCGAATTGCTCGCGCGTGTCTAGTCGCACTGCAAAGCTGTCCTCGTGGGCAATGCCGGGGTATGAAAGCCAGAGCGAGACGCCGCCTGTTGCGGAGCGGCAACCTGAGCCAGCGAGCAAGCGCGACATGGCGCTGACGAAGCGCCAATTTCGCACTGCGCCTTCTCCAAGCGCTGCTGCGATCGCCGCCGTTGCAAGCGCGGCAGACCCGGAGGCGCTGGTGCCCAGGCCTTTGCCCGCGCTGAGCTGTCCCCCCGCCACTACGTTCTGCGAATACACGCGTGCGTGGCTGCTCACGTTCGCCACATTGCGCACGGCGTTCAGACTATGGCGCACACGCTCCAACTCCCGCCCGCTCAAACGTTGCCCGTTCAGGTAGGCGATGTCTTCCTTGAGCGCAGGGTCGAACATCACTAGCGTGAGCGAGTAAGCCACGTCATTGGTCACGGAAAGGCTGGGCAGGAACGCGATACGCCACTGCCAGTCGGCTAAGCCGTGATATTTCAGCACGCCCTGCATGGGGTGTGCGCGCGCAGCCGCAATGCCTTCGGGGTTGCCCGGGTGGTCAAAGCGCGGGTATTGGGGGAAGGTGAAACCGTGGCGCTGGAGCGCATCGAGGATATCGTCGTGCGCTGCATGCATCACGCCAGCGATCTCTTTGAAGCCGCGAGGGATGAACGTGCTCATTGGGTCTGCGCTCTGTGTATGCGATTATCATCACAGAGTATGGCACAAGGCGCGCCGTTCTTGGATTGGACTGGGCAGCCCCTAGACAGGATGCCGCAGCGCGTGCGCGCTTCGGTCTCGGCATTCGTCCGTGATGCACAAGGGCGTGTGCTCCTTCATCGCCGCGCGGATAATGGCTTCTGGGCGCTGCCGGGCGGCGGCGTCGAGCTGGGTGAGTCGGTCATTGAAGCGTGCGTGCGCGAGGTGCGCGAGGAGACGGGGCTCGAGGTGCGGGTTGAGCGGCTGATCGGCGTGTATTCGGACCCGCGTGCGTACGCAGTGGCGACGTATCCGAACGGCGAGGTGACGCAGTTTGTGAATTTGTGCTTCGCGTGTGCCATCGTCGGCGGTGAGTTGACGTGCTCGCCAGAGTCCACCGAGATTGGTTTCTTCGCCCTCGACGCGCTGCCGCAGCCGCTGCTCCCTGCTCATCGCTTACGCATCGAGGATGCCCTGCGCGCGTCGCCGCAACCGTGGATTCGCTAACACAAACCTAGACGATCTGAGCAACGCCTGTCGCGCGCAGCATTGCGCGCGCGGCTTCGACAAGCCTTGCTAAGTTGCCCTCTGCGACCAAATCGGCAGGCAAGTGGTTTGCATTCAGCCCTACCAGTTGCACGCCGGCTTCAAGATAGGATGGCGTCTCCTCAGGATTCACAGCGCCGCTCACCCACAGTGGGATATCGGGTAGCGGGCCGCGCAGGGCGCGGATGTAACTCGGTCCTCCAACGGCGTCGATGGGGAACACTTTGATCACATGGGCGCCAGCGCGCCACATGTGCACGATCTCAGTGGGCGTTAGCCCAGCGGGGATCACCACAACGTCGGCATCGCGGCAGGGGCGGATGATCTCCGCCTCAGCAATGGGCGAGACGATGAACTGCGCCCCAGCTTTGATGCACGCCATCGCCTCTGCTGCGTTCATCACCGTGCCGGCGCCGATCATCGCTTCAGCTGGCGCTTCGCGCGCAAGCGTCTCGATGAGCTGCACAGCTTCCGGCGTGTTCATGGTGATCTCCACGCAGCGGAAGCCAGCTTGCAGAAGCGCGCGACCCATGTGCAAGGCATGGTCTGCGTTTTTAGTGCGGATGATTGCAACTACCCGCGCGTCGAACATGTGTTGCAAGCGTTGCTCTATTAACATGGCGCGGTGCAGTTAATTCAGTTAATACGGCGCTGCGGGGCGCAGCTTGAGCGCCCCCGCCGGCGGATCAGCGCTGCTCGATAGGGATGTAGTGTAAGCCGGTGGGTCCGATGTATTCTGACTGTGGTCGGATGAGCACGTTGTCTTTGTATTGCTCAATCACGTGGGCGCACCAGCCGGCAATGCGCGCGCACGCGAACATCGGCGTGAACATGTCTATCGGAATGCCAAGATAGTAGAGCAGGGTGGCGCTGAAGAAGTCCACGTTTGGATACAGCTCGCGGTGGCGCAGCACGGCTCTCTCCACTGCCAGCGACATCTCATAGTACTTGAGCTGATTGACCTTTCGCCCAAGGTGTTCGGACCAGCGGTTGAGATGCAGCGAGCGCGGGTCGCCGTGCTTGTAGATGCGGTGTCCAAAGCCCATGATCTTGCGTTTGGCAGCGAAGGCTTTGTCCACGTATTCGTCCACCTTGTCCACATCGCCGATCTCGAGCAACATGCGCATGGTGGCTTCGTTCGCGCCACCATGCAGCGGTCCCTTCAGCGAGGCATAGGCTGCCGAGATCGCCGAGTGCAGATCGGCTTGAGTGCTGGCAACCACGCGCGCCGTGAACGTGCTGGCGTTCATGCCGTGATCGGCGAGCAGGATGTAGTAGACGTTGAGCGCCTGAACGAATTCTGGTTCAGTGCTCAAGCCGAACATATGCAGCGTGTTCGCTGCGTGGCTGAGGCGGGGATTGGGCGGGATCGGCTCTTTGCCTTTGCGGATGCGCTCGAATGCTGCGGTGAGCGTCGGCACTTGCGCGATGAGGCGCACCGCCTTGCGCAGCGTTGCTTCAATGCTAATGTCCTCAATCTCGGGGTCGTAGAACGAGAGCGCGGAGATCGCGGTGCGCAGCGCTTCCATGGGCACTGCGTCGGGCGGCAACTGGCGCAGTAGGTCATACATCGGCGCCGGAAGCCAGCGGTTAGCGACAAGGCGTGCATTGAAGTCCGCCAACTCGCTGCGGTTAGGCAGATGACCGTGCAGCAGTAGGAAGGCAACTTCCTCGTAGCTTGCCTGCTCCGCTAGCTCGTGGATGTTGATGCCGCGATACACGAGTGTGCTGTTCGGTCCGTCCACCAGGCTGATCTCGGTTTGGGCAGCCACGACGCCATCAAGCCCCTTGACAAACGCGGGCTTGGTCGCGCCGTTCGTCGCACTAGCATTGGTCGTGGTCATGGCTCACAACTCCTCGGCAGGCGCACTGTGGCGTCTGCAAACGTTCACATGCGTATCACTGCTGCATTATAGAAACGCGCGCGTAGATTTGCCACTGCTGGGGACGGCGCGGCATACTGTTGGTGGGTCTCTGCTCCTGCGCGCAGCTAGGTCAGGACAATTCGACGTGCCTGCATCGTTTGCAGCGGTCACAACGCTACAGGCGTTGGCGCTACTCGTGAGGCGTGTAGTAGCTCAATGCATCAGCGGTTGTGAAGCTTCGGGCGCGCGCGAGCAGCGCGCACGGATGTCAGCGCTGCACGGCGCGAGCGACGCGTGGGCGGCGAGGTTGTGTGTGCAAAGATGGTCGCCACCTCCTCAGCAGTGAGGTCGCGCCATTGACCCGGGCGCAAGCCGTCCAACGTGACCGGCCCAACGCGCACCCGCACCAAGCGCAACGTGGGCAAGCCAACCGCTGCTGTCATGCGTCGCACTTGTCGCTTTTTGCCCTCGGTAAGCACGATCTCCAGCCACGCGGTCGGTCCGTGGGGCGTCACAGGCTTTTCGCGGGGTGGCAGTGCTGGCGGCGGAATCACGCGCACTCGACAGGGCTGCGTGCGATAGCCTTTGATCACCACGCCGCGCCGCAGTTGTTCAAGAGCAGCTTCCGTGGGTGTGCCTTCCACGAGCACGTAGTAGGTCTTGGGGAGCTTGTGGCGCGGGTGGGTGAGGCGATGGATGAATTGACCATCGTCGCTTAAGATGAGCAGCCCTTCGCTGTCATAGTCCAATCGCCCGGCGGCATACACGCCTTTGGGCAGACCGAATTCGCTGAGGGTGCGCTTCGGAGGCTCATCGGGTCGCACCTCGTGGGTGAACGCTGAAAGCACGCCGTATGGCTTGTAGAACGCAATGTAACGCGGCATGAGCGCGGCTAGGGTATCATGCAGCCTAACATGGCGGCGGTCAAACCGATGATCGTCAAGGTCAAGTTCTTCGTCAACAACGAGGAGGTTGGCACGATTCTACTCAGCCCCAAGGAGTTTCGCACGGGCAGCGTCGGCTTTTACGGCAACGGCAAGCTCTCTCTCGGAGATGACGCCGAGAAAGGGTACCAGGCGCAGGTGCAATTGGTGCGCATCGGTAGCAAAGCGGAGAAAGACAAGCGCGAGGAGGAGACAACGTGAACATCTTGGTCACCGGGGGCGCGGGCTTCATCGGCTCGCATGTGTGCGACCGCCTCATCGCCGAAGGACACTTCGTGATCGCCATGGACAACTTTATCACTGGTAGCCGTCGCAATGTGGCACATCTCATCGGTCATCCGCGCTTCCGGCTCGTGGAGCAAGACATCATCAAGGCGTGCTGGGTGGACGAGCCGCTGGACGCGGTGATGAACCTCGCTTCGCCAGCAAGCCCTAGAGGCTACCTCGATAACCCCATTGAGACCTTGCTGGTTGGCTCGCACGGCACATACAACGCGCTGGAGCTGGCGCGCCTCAAAGGCGCGCGCTTCTTGCAAGCGAGCACGAGCGAAGTGTACGGCGACCCGCTAGAGCACCCCCAGAAGGAAAGCTACTGGGGGCATGTGAACCCGATCGGCGTGCGCAGCGTGTATGACGAAGCCAAGCGCTTTGCTGAAGCGCTCACCATGGCATACCATCGTAAGTATGGCTTGCAGACGCGCATCGCGCGCATCTTCAACACCTACGGTCCGCGCATGAGCCTCGACGACGGGCGCGTGGTGCCGAACTTCGTGCGCCAAGCGCTAAACAACGAACCGCTCACTGTGTATGGCGATGGCAGCGCCACGCGCGCGTTTTGCTACGTGAGCGACTTGGTGGAGGGCTTGCTCCGCCTGCTTTGGAGTGAAGAGGTGCGCCCCGTAAACCTCGGCAACCCACACGAGATCACGATCCTGGAGTTTGCACAGGCGGTGAAGTGGGCTGCAGGTCCAGCATGCACGAGCCCGATCCTCATCCACGCACAACCGAGCGCCGAGCGCATCGCCGACGATCCACAACGTCGCCGACCCGACATCACGCGCGCCCGCGAGGTGCTCGGCTGGGAGCCGAAAGTCTCGCTCGAGGAAGGGTTGCGCGAGACCTTCACCTACTTCCGCCAAGCCCTCGAGCTTGAGAAAGCTTAACCCGAGAGCAGACCTATGACATCGCTTCGCATCGCAGTGCTCCCCGGCGACGGCATCGGTCCGGAAGTGTGCGCTGAAGCCGTGCGCGTTTTGCAAGCGCTCAATCTCGACCTTGAACTGCACACTGCGGACGTGGGCGGGCGCGCCATCAAGACCCAAGGCACGGCGCTCCCCGAGTCGGCGCTGCGCATGGCGCAGGATGCAGACGCCATCCTGTTCGGCGCAGTGGGCACGCCGGAATTCGACAAAGACCCCAAAGCCAGCGTGCGCCCCGAGCAGGCAATCCTTGGCTTGCGCAAGGCGCTCGACCTCTTCGCCAATCTGCGCCCAGTGCGCACATTCGACGCTTTGACCGACGCTTCGCCGCTCAAACCTGAGATCGTGCGCGGAGTGGATTTGATCATCTTGCGCGAGCTCACCGCTGGCGCATACTTCGGCAAGCCACAGGGACAGTTCGGTGCGCCTCCAGAACGCTACGCAGTGGACACCACACACTACACCGAGGCGGAGGTGCGCCGCTTGCTGATCATGGGATTTGAGCTGGCGCGCGCCCGCAAAAAGAAGCTCACGCAAGCCGACAAAGCCAACGTCATGGCGACCGGGCGACTATGGCGCGCTGTGGCGCATGAGCTGCGCGAGGAATACCCCGATGTGGACTATGAAGACATGTATGCCGACGCCTGCGCCATGCACTTGTTGCGCGCGCCGCGCCACTTTGACATCATCGCCACTGAGAACTTGTTCGGCGACATCCTGAGCGACGAAGCCGCGATGCTGGCTGGCTCGATGGGCATGCTGCCGAGTGCCTCGCTCGGCGATACGCTCAACCGTCACGGCTACCGGCGCGGGCTATACGAGCCAATCCACGGCGCAGCTCATGACATTGCTGGGCAGGGCGTGGCGAATCCGCTGGCGATGATCCTCAGCGCGGCTATGATGCTGCGCTGGTCATTTGGCATGCACGCGCAAGCCGAACGCGTGGAGCGCGCTGTGGAGCAGGCGTTGAACGACGGTTACCGATGCCGCGACATTGCCACACATGGCGCACGAGTAGTCGGCACGCGCGAGATGACAGATGCAGTGATTGCGCGCCTGTGAAGCGTCACCGCCTAGATTGTCCTGCTGCGTCTCACATAGAGCTAATGCAGGTGTGCTAGCCTTGCAGCACAGTACAGGTCTACCGAAAGGGTTGGCTTGAGGAATAAGCGATGCCCAAGAGCTTGAGGAACAACTTCATCCCAATTCTGTTGATCACATTGGTGATCGCTTACACGGTCACCCAGTTGGCGACGACTGGACGCCGCGCTGAGAATGCCGACATTACCACGTTGGTGCGCGCGATCAACGAGGGGCGCATCAGCGCCATCGCCATCTCCGCTGACGGCACCACCATCCGCGCCACACGCAAGGACAGCAACACACCGCTGATCATCAACAAGGAGACGAACATAGACGCCAGCCAGTTGCTGCGCAACTTTGGCGTCTCCACGGAGCAGCTCAACCAAATCACCTACTCAGTGGATTCAGTTTCGATCTTTGCACAGCTTTCGGGGGTGCTACTGTACCTGCTCCCCGTGTTGCTTGTAGGCGCGTTCTTCCTTTTTACTATGCGCCGAGCACAGACCGGCGCTGACCAGGCTTTTTCCTTCGGGCGCAGCCGTGCGCGACGCGTGACGGCGGAGAATCCGCTGGTCACTTTCGCCGACGTGGCGGGCTGCGATGAAGCAAAAGCTGAGCTGATGGAAGTAGTGGAGTTCCTCAAGAACCCCGAGAAGTTCATCCAGCTCGGCGCACGCATTCCGAAAGGCGTGCTGCTGGTCGGTCCGCCCGGCTCTGGTAAGACATTACTTGCAAAGGCAGTGGCTGGCGAGGCTGGCGTGCCGTTCTTCAGTCTCTCGGGGTCGGAGTTCGTCGAGCTGTTCGTTGGCGTGGGTGCCAGCCGCGTGCGCGACCTCTTCGACCAAGCCAAGAAGGCTGCGCCGTGCATCGTCTTCATTGACGAGATTGACGCTGTTGGTCGCCAACGCGGTGCTGGGTTAGGTGGCGGCAACGATGAGCGCGAGCAGACGCTCAACCAGATGCTGGTCGAGATGGACGGCTTTAACACCGACACTAACGTGATCGTGATCGCCGCCACCAACCGTCCAGACATCCTCGACCCAGCGCTGCTGCGCCCCGGGCGCTTCGACCGCCGCATCGTGGTGGACGCGCCAGACGTGAAAGGGCGCGAAGCGATCCTGCGCGTGCATACGCGCGGCAAGCCGCTCGCCAAAGACGTGGACCTCGCGCTGATCGCGCGCCAGACACCCGGCTTCACCGGCGCCGATATCGAGAACTTGGTGAACGAAGCTGCGATCCTCGCCGCGCGCGCGGGCAAGACTGAGATCTCCCAAGCAGAGCTGCAATCCGCGATTGAGAAAGTGGCGCTGGGTCCTGAACGACGCAGTCGCCTGCGCACGCCGAAGGAAAACGAGATCATTGCCTACCACGAAGCCGGGCACGCGGTGATCGCAGCGCTGCTCCCCGAGGCTGGTGTGAGCGTGCAGAAGATCACCATCGTGCCGCGCGGCATGGCTGGAGGTTCAACATGGGTTGCTCCTGAGGAGGAAGCGCAATTGCTCTCCACCTCGAAGCGCCGCCTCGAGGCGACGCTGGTTGAGCTGCTCGGTGGACGCGCAGCGGAGGAACTCGTCTTCCAAGACGTAACCGCGGGTGCCTCCAGTGACCTTGAGCGCGCTTCAAACATCGCGCGCAACATGGTGCGCGCCTACGGCATGAGCGAAGCCATTGGGCCGGTGTCGTATGGCGAACGCAGCGACCTCATCTTCCTCGGGCGCGAAATCGCGGAAGGGCGCAACTACAGCGAGATGATCGCGGAGTTGATCGACCGCGAGGTGACGCGCATCCTGCGCACGGCTTACGATCGCGCGAAGAACATCCTCAGCGAGAACATTGACAAGCTTCATGCTGTGGCGCGGGCGCTGCTCGAGCGTGAGACGCTCGACGCGACCGAGTTCCGCCGTATCATGGGGCTGGAGGAATCGCCAAGCGACCCAGAGATGGTGACGGCGTGAGCTGAACAACAAGCTCAGAGCGATTCTGAATATAGAATCCCGAAACAAACGCCCCCGTAGTTCAACTGGATAGAACAGCGCCGTCCTAAGGCGCGTGTTGTGGGTTCGAGTCCTGCCGGGGGCGTTTTGTTGTTACACGTTGCGCCCAGTCTCCCAAGGGTCTGCGTGAGCTAGGAAGTCCACGGCGAAGCGCGCTGCGTAGGCTTCCAAGAGCACACGCACGCGCTCAGAGTCCGATGAGGCGACGATCAACCCGGCGTGGTGCTTCTTCTCCAGTCGCCAAACCACTTCGGGGTCGTTGTAGGCGGAGAGGTCGGGAAGCGGTTGACGCGCCAGACAGATGATTACACCGGCGAACCCCCGTCGTGGTGTAGGCGGCTGGTAAGGTGTGCCACGCGCGGTCGCGAGTTCGATGCGCGCCCACTCAACCCAAAGGTTGATGCCCGTGGCAAACTCGATCATGTCGCTGAGGTGCGCGCCGCCAACGCGCGCGGCTGCTTCAAGGAAGAGCCAACGCCCGTCGCTGTGCGCGCGCAAAAACTCCGCGTGTACAATGCCGCTGAACTCGGGGTAGCCCAGCGTGCTGATCACACGCGCGTTGAGTTCGCGCAGGGCGCGTGCTTCGTCTGAGTGCTCGGGGAGCAGGCGCGAGCGAAACACGCCTCCGCCATGTGAGACGGCTAGCGGCGGCTGACCGTACGCGCCGACAGCGCTGAAGAGCACCTCGCCGCGCCAAACGATCGAGTCCACATGGAACACATCGCTGGGCACGAACTCTTCGAGCAGGCGAAACGACTGTTCGTCGCCAAGCTGGTCAAGCAGGCGCCAAACCTGCTCGCTATTCTCGCAGCGCTTAATGCCCATTGCTCCAGCCTCGTGGCGCGGCTTGAGCAGCCAAGGGGGTGGCGTGGTGTTCATCCAGTCGCGCAGCGCGTCGTAGTTAAAAATCGGCACAAAAGCGGGCGTAGGAATGCCTGCAGCGCGTGCCCGAACGCGCATCGCCAACTTGTCGCAAAATGGGCGCGCTTGCGAGGCGGTCATGCCCGGCATTTGGAAATGCTCGCGCAGCAGACCAGCGGTTTCCACCTCGTACTCATCGAGAGGGATGATCAAATCTATCTTCAGCCCGCGCGCTATGTAGGCGACGGCGTTGATCACGTGTCTTCGATGGGCAAGGCTGTGCATGTAGTGCACCCCCTCCAGCGCGTCGTAAGGCCAATCGTCGCCGCGCCAGCGCTCCTCGGTGAGCAGGAAGACGCGGCAACCTTGGGCTTTCAGCTCGCGGATCAGGCGTTGACCTTTCACGGCGCTGCTCAGGCACAACACCGTGAGCGGGTTGGAAACCTCGGGCATTCTGCGCTGATGATACGCGCGCTTGGTTAGAATCGCGCCGTGATGCGGACGCGCAAGGTGGGGTTGCTGCTCGTTGGGGTGGCGATTGTTGGCGCTGGAGTGCTCATGTGGGTGCTTCAACCCTCTAGCCCTGCAGGGCGACGCTCGCCTGTGCCAGTAACGCTTTTCCCGTTCCCAACGGCACCAGCGACTCCCGCAGCGCTTGTTGCTGCGCCCCTCTCAACCGCTGCGCCGTTGTTGCCCTCGCCAACACCCTTGGTCACCCAGTACGTGGTGCAACCTGGCGACACCTTGTGGGATATTGCGCTGCGCTTTGGTTTCACCTCGCTCGAGGCGATCCTCGCGGCGAATCCGGGCTTGAACCCTGATTTCCTCTCCATCGGGCAGGTGTTGATCATCCCCGGCTACGACTTTGTGCCCCTGCCTCGCCCCACTGCTGCCATGCCGCCTGCGCTCCTTATACCATTGCCAAGCAGCGCTGGCGCGCCAGAAACCGTTGGCTTCGTGCTTCCCGACGCCGGTGGGCTGCGCTTGCGCCGTGCGCCGAGCTACGACGCCGAGGTGATCACTCGTCTCGGGCCGAACACTCCGCTGCGCATCTTCGGTCCTGTGGCAGGGCAGAGTTGGTTGCGCGTGCGCACGCCGGGCGGCGCAGAGGGTTACGTGGACGCGCGCTACGTGAGCATCGGCGCTGCCAGCGCGTTGCCAACTCCCATCAATCCATCTGCAGCCCAGCCGGCGCCGATCGCAGCGGCACCGCTCGAGTATCCGTTCCTCTCCGACATTTCCCCGCGCGTGTTTGAGATTTTTCGTGCGGGTCAGGCGCGCGGCAACCGCCCGAACGTCTTCACTTTGGTGGGCGATAGCAACTCGCAACACCCTGCCTACCTCAAGCCGTTTGATTGGGGCAATTACAACCTCGGCGCTTACGCCTACTTGCAGCCGACAGTGGAATTCTTCCGCGGTTCCTTCGCGCAGGAGAGCCCAGCAGCCAACGGCGGCTTCAACACCAGCAAGGTGCTTGATCCTTCTTTTGCGCCGCCGAGCTGTGGTGGGCGCTCGCCGCTGCAGTGCGCCTACGACCAGATGCGCCCAAGCATCGCGTTCATTCTGCTTGGCACGGGCGATCAACACAACTGGCAGAACTTCGAGGCAAACTATCGCCGCATCGTCGAGATCACCATCGGCAACGGCGTGATCCCCGTGCTCATCACCAAGGGCGATGATCTCGAGTGTCGCGACAACAACGCGCCGTGCGGCTTCATCAATGGCAAGATCGCTCAGATTGCTGCTGAGTATCAAGTGCCGCTGCTCAACCTGCGCCAAATTGTGCAACGCCTGCCGAACGGTGGCATGACCGAGGACGGTTTCCACTACAACTTCCCGCCAGACAATCGCTCAGCTTGGTTCACGCCAGAGTATCTCCACTACGGCTACACACAGCGCAACTTGACCACGCTGCAAACCCTCGACCTGCTGCGCCGACGCGTGATCGCGCCTGGTCAGTGAGACTCGACTTGCGCGCCAAATGCGCGCCCGCGTAGCAACACAGGGCTACAATTCCCGCGCGGAGGCTTCCAATGTTGTATCGCATCGAACGCGACTCCCTCGGCGAAGTGCGTGTGCCTGCGAACGCTTACTATGGTGCACAAACGCAGCGCGCCATTGAGAACTTCCCCGTCAGCGGCATGAAGCCGTATCGCGCGTTTGTGTGGAGCATGGTCGCCATCAAGCGCGCGGCTGCGGAAGTCAACCGCGACCTCGGCTTGCTCGACCCCACTATCGCCAACGCTATCATTCAGGCTGCTGATGAGTGCTTGGGCGGCGCGCTCGCCGACCAGTGGGTCGTTGACCCGTTTCAGGCTGGTGCGGGCACGAGCCACAACATGAACACCAACGAGGTGCTCGCCAATCGCGCGAGCGAGATCCTCGGCGTGCCGCTCACGGCGGAGAAGAAACCCGTGCACCCCAACGACCACGTGAACATGTCCCAATCGACCAACGACACCATCCCCACGGCGATTCGGTTGGGCGTGTTGTGGCGTTTGCCGGAATTGCAAGAGGTAGTGCAGGGGCTGATTGATGCGCTTTGGGCGAAAGCCCGCGAGTTCGATCCCATCGTGAAATCTGGACGCACTCATCTCCAAGATGCGGTGCCGATTCGCCTTGGTCAAGAGTTCAGCGGTTACGCGCGCGCTGTGGAGCGCGATTTGGAGCGCATCAACCGCGCTGCAGACATGCTGCGCCGCATGCCCATCGGCGGCACGGCGGTCGGCACGGGGCTGAACGCGCATCCGGAATACCATCGCCGCATGGTGCAGGCGCTTTCGCGCATCTTGGGGCAGCCGCTGTATGAGAGCGACAACCTCTTCGAGGGGATGCAAAGCATGGCAGATGCCGCCGACTTCAGCGCAGCGCTGCGCACGCTCGCGATCACCCTCACGCGCATCGCCAATGACCTGCGCTTGCTTAGCAGCGGACCGACCACCGGCTTGGACGAGATCCGCTTGCCGCCCGTGCAGCCGGGCTCTTCCATCATGCCAGGCAAGGTGAACCCTGTTCTGGCAGAGATGCTGAACATGGCGATGTTCCATGTGCAGGGCTGCGATCTCACCGTCTCACTTGCGGCGCAGGCGGGGCAGCTTGAGCTAAACGTGATGATGCCGATCATCGCCCACAATTTGAACGAGATGATGCACGTGATGATCGGCGCGATTCGCGCGTTCACCACGAAGTGCGTGGTCGGCATTCAGGCGCAGCCGGAGAAGGCGCGCGGCTGGTTGGCGCGGAATCCGATCATCGTCACGGCGCTCAACCCGATCATCGGCTACATGGCGGGCGCTGAATTGGTGAAGGAGGCTATGCGCCGCAACGTGACCATCCGCGAAGTCGCTGCCGAGCGCATCGCCGCTGGAACGCTCACTAAGAAAGACGGCAGCCTGCTGACGTTGGAGGAAGTGGATCAGGTGCTTGCTGACCTCTACAGGCTCACCGAAGGCGGCTTAGGAGGACCGGCAGGCGGAGGCTAACGCATGCGCAAGGCGCGGTGGGGATTCTGGCTTGGCTTTGGCGTAGGCTGCATGTTGGGCGTGCGCTGGGTGGCGCGACGCGGCTTGCGCATCACCCCACCGTGGCTGGCGCCTTTGCTCACCAGTCGCTTGCGCCATGTCTACCGCACGCCTGAGCGCCTGGTCGCGCTGCTCAATCCGCAGCCGAGTTGGTGTGTACTCGACCTTGGGTGCGGCAATGGGGCATATACGCTGCCCATCGCGGCGCAAGGTTGCAACGTGCTTGCGGTGGATGTGCAGCGCGCAATGTTGCGCGCCTTGCAACAGCGCCTCCCTCGCGCGCTGAGCACGTCGACGCACCTTTGCCAAGCCTCAGCGGAGCGGCTGCCGTTTCGACACGCTGCGTTCGATGCGGTCGTGATGATCGCCGTGCTGCCGATGACACCGCGCCCTGCGCAAGTCCTGCGCGAGGTGCGCCGCGTGCTCAAGCCGGGCGGGGTGCTAGTGGTGAGCGAAGAAGTATTCGCGCCTGAGTACGTGCCTCCTTCGAAGACGCAGCGCTGGCTGGAAAGCGCGGGCTTCCGTGTAACGCGCCTTGAGCGCGCTCTGCTACAGTACGCAGTGAGGAGTGTCGCGCCTTAGCGCTCCCGCTTGCGCAGCGCGCGAAGATCGCGCACAATTCTAGCTACGCTAAAGGTTTTGGCATGAGCGTAGCGGAGGCTTGATTTGCAATGGCGAAGGTGCTAGTTGTTGGCGCTTCAGTTGGCGGCAGCATCGCAGCGAACACGCTGCGCGACCTCGGTGTTGACACCATCCTCTTGGAACGCGATCTGAACTACGTGAAGCCGTGCGGTGGTGCTGTGCCTCCGCGCGCCTTCACTGATTGGAACTTGCCACACACCCTGATCGACCGCAAGGTGACGATTGCGGTCGTGTGTTCACCTCGTCACTACACGGAGTTCCCCGTCGCGAGCAGTGTGCCGAATCCCGAGACTGACTTCATCGCCATGGTGCGCCGCGAGAAGTTCGACCGCTACATCCGCGAGCGCGCTGTGGACAAGGGCGCAGAGCTGATCGAGGGTAAGCTGGAGCGGCTTGAGGTGACGCCGAAGGGGGTGCGCGCTGTCTACGAGGATCGCCGCCAGAAGACGCACACGTTAGAAGTGGACGCGGTGATCGGCGCTGACGGCGCTTACTCCACGGTTGCGCGCTCGCTGGGGTTGCCGCGCCTGCCCATGGCCATTGCCTACCAAGAACGCATTCGCTTGCCAGAACGGTTGATGGAGTACTGGCACGAGCGCGCTGCGCTTTACCTCGGCGATGATGTTTCGCCCGATTTGTACGCTTGGGTGTTCCCCAAATACGACCACGTCGCCGCCGGGATCGGCGCGGGCGCTGGCCGCACTCAAGCTGCCCGGCAATTGCTGGCGAACCTCAAGCACAAGTTGCGCGACCAGCTTGCCGGCGGCGAGAGCGTGAAGTTCGAGGCGCACCATCTGCCGATGCATCCGCGCAAGCACCTCTCCTACGACCGCGTGGCGCTGATTGGCGATGCAGCCGGACTGGTGCAGCAGACTTCCGGAGAGGGCATCTACTGGGCGATGCGCAGCGGCGAGATGGCAGCGCGCGCTATCGTTAAGCATATCGATGCGCCTACGGCGGCGAACTTGCGCCGCGATTACGACCGCCTGTGGTGGCGCGCCTATCGCCCCACCTACCTGTTCCTCGCGTTCTTACAGCGCATCTCCTACAACAGCGATCTGCAGCGCGAGATTTTCGCCCACATGTGCGACGACCCCGACGTGCAGCGGCTCACCTTCGATGGTTACCTCACAAAGCACATCGCGCCAGCGCCGCTGCATGTGCAATTGCGCATCACAGCGCACTGGATCGGCACGGCGCTGCGCGAGTGGCGACGGTTGCGACAGCTCAAGCCAGCGCACGCATAAGCGCATTCCCTCCTTGACGTTGCTTCGCGTGAGAGCCGCCCGGCATGAACAGCAGAGGCGGCTCTCATGCATGTTATGCCTGTCAGCGGGTGAATAGAATCCGCATCAATGACCACCTTCGCGCTCCTCTACTCCGACACAGGTGGTGGACATCGCACAGCAGCTGACAGCATCCAACAAGCCTTTGCATTGCTCGATCCCCAACGTCGCCACCGCGCTGAGGTGGTCAACGCCATTCATTACTTGCCGCTCCCTTTTAACCGCAGCGAGCAAACATATCGCCTCGCTATTCACCGCGCGCGTTGGCTGCATCATCTCAGCTATGTGTTTTCCGACGGCATCAAGCGCATGCAGCTCATCTCCCCGCTGCTCATGAGCCTGGACGGCGGGCGGCTGCCGCGCCTCTTCGAGGAGCACCCAGCGGATGTGTACGTCTCTTGTCAGCCGCTGTTCAATCCTTTCGTCCCACTTGCCATGCGCACGCACGCACCATTTTCGTTTTACGCGCATGTGGTCACGGACCTCAGTCGGCTGCACAGCTTGCACGTCACACCTCACGCTGCATTGGTGACTGTGCCGACGGAGGAAGCGCGCCAAGAGCTGATCGAGCGCGGGTTATGCCCAAGCCGCATCCTCACCACGGGGCAGCCCGTCATGCCGGACATCGAAGCGCGCATTCGCGCTGGGCGGCTCTCCCGCGCGCAGCGCGGTTTGCCCGAGGACCGGCTGGTGGTGTTGCTACTGGGCGGTGGCGAGGGGATGGGGCTGCTGGGCGACATCGCGCTCAGCATTGCGCGCGCGCGCTTGCCTGTTCACCAAGTGGTGATCTGTGGTCGCAACCAATCGCTGCGACAAGGGCTAAGTCGCCTCCTCGTGAACGCTTCAGCGCATGTGCTCGGCTTCGTGGATGACGTGCCGGAGTGGATGGGGGCTGCGGATGTGTTGGTCACCAAAGCCGGCTCGACAACGCTCGCTGAGGGGTTCATCGCTGGCCTGCCGATCATCCTGTTCGACGCGCTGCCGGGGCAGGAGGAGGGACCGCGCGATTACGCCGTGCTTCATGGCGCTGCAGCGTGGTGCCCTTCGCCAGAGGACGTCGTGGAGCAGTTGCGCTGGTGGCTCAATCACCCCGCGTCGCTTGAGCTTGCGCGGCGATGCTCGCGGCAATTAGCGCGCCCGCAAGCAGCACAGGAGATCGCGCGCGCCCTCATGCAGCTATGCCCCTAAGCGCTGATGCACCATCACCCACATTGCCTTCGCGGTGTGCACCGCAACGTTTGACCATCCCGCAGCGTGCGCCAGCGCGCGGGCTTCCGCAGCGGTGTAGGCATTGCGCACTGAGCGCACCCCATCGATGCGCGTGAGTGGATTGCGGCTTGTGAGACGAGTTAGGAACCACGCGCCGATCAAGGCAAATGCGCTTCTCTGCAAGTCCACAACGATGCATTTCACCCGCGCCACGCGCGCGCACTCGGCGAGCACTTGTGCAGCATCAGAAGGCGAGAAGTGGTGCAGCACGTGCACGCAAAGCGCTACGTCGAAGGCCGCATCGGCGAAAGGCAGCCGCCGGGCATCCCCGCGCAGCCATTGAATGGACGGATGCCCTGCAAGGCGCGCAAGGTGCAGTACGTCAGGGTTGCGGTCGAGACCCACAGCCAGCGCTGGTAAGACGCGCTTGATCAGCCGGCGCAGCAGATCGCCGGAGCCGCAGCCAATGTCAATCACCTGCTGCGCTGCGTCGGGAAGGTGCACGGCAACCTCTTGGGGAACACCCAGCCAGCGCGCGAAGCGCGCCATGTCCTGGAGGTTGTCGTGCAGCACCTTGAGCGAGGGATATGCGCCAAGGTCAAGCAGTTCTGGCTGAGGATGACGCTGCAGAAGCATTACTCTTCGACAGCGCAGGGGATGTGCGTAAGGCGCGCCACGCGCCCATGAGCGTCGAGCACGACCGCTACGAGGTCAATTTGCCACGCGGAGGCTTCCAACCCGCGCTCCGCCAAGAATGCTTGGGCGGCTGCGATCAGCGCTGCGCGCTTGCGCGGGGTGAGGCTCTCCTCAGGGGTGCCGAAGGTTTCAGAGCGCCGCGCGCGCACTTCGAAGAAGATCACCACTCCCTCGCGCTCAGCAACGAGGTCGAGTTCGCCGTAGGCGCAGCGCCAATTGCGCGCTAGCAGCGTGTAGCCTTGTGCCTCGAGGTGATGAGCGACGAGGCGCTCGATCGCGGTGCCGAGTCTTTGTCGCGGAGTGCGACGCCCCGATGAAGGTACGCTCAAGCCTCTTCTTCCGTTTCGGGTGGGTGTGCCGTCTCGCGCCCTGTGATCGCGCCGGCGACCATCGCTACAAGGAAGCACACCAACCCAAACACTACCACCAGCCCAGCGCGCGGCGCGGCGACGGGCACTTGCGCCATGAGCAGCAGCACCGAGATTACCAAGCCAACGACAGCGCCCACGCCGACCCATAGACCCATCGCTAGCCCAACGATGCGCCCGACGCGCGGATCGGTGAAGCGCTCGGCGGCTTTGCGGGCGCCGAGGATCGCCACTGTGCCAGTGGCGACCAGTGCCGCGAGGTAGCTAGCGATGAACGCAGCGCCCGCGAGCGCGGCACCGCCTTGTGTAAGCAGGGAGAGCAGCAGCCATTGCATGAGGGCAGCAGAGAGCGCCACACTCGCAGCCGCAATGATCAAGTAGCGGGCTTGTAAACGGTTCATCTCAGTGTCGGAAGTGTCGCACGCCGGTGAAGATCATGGCGATTCCTGATCGATTCGCTGCCTCGATGACTTCGGCGTCGCGCACTGATCCACCAGGCTGGACGATCGCCACAACCCCTGCGCGGGCAGCGACCTCGATGCTGTCTGCAAAGGGGAAGAAGGCATCGCTAGCGAGCACTGCGCCTTGGGCACGCGCCCCTGCGCGCTCGCAGGCAAGGCGCACGCTATCCACGCGGTTCGGCTGTCCTCCGCCAATGCCAACAGTGGCAAGTGTGCCGTCGTCTTCAAGTCGGGCGATCACGATGGCGTTGCTCCGCACGGGTTGGCAAGCTTGCCACGCAAAGCGCAGCGCGCGCATTTGCGCCTCGGTAGGTTGTTCGTGAGTGACCACGCGCCACTCGGTGCCGGCGGGATCGCCCATGTCCACCGATTGCCGCAAGATGCCCCCAGTGATGGTGCGGTATTCCCAGCCCACGCTCACGGCTGGAGACGGCTGAGGAGCTTCGACCACGCGGCAGTTCTTTCGCGTGCTCAGAAGCGCGCGCGCCTCGTCAGTGAAGCCCGGTGCGACGATTGCTTCGATGAACAAGTCGCCCATGGCGCGCACTGTGTCGCCGTCGAGAATGCGGTTGAACGCCAGGATGCTGCCGAACGCCGAGACCGGGTCGCTTGCGAGCGCTGCCTGAAAGGCGCGCGCGAGCGTGTCCGACATCGCGATACCGCAAGGGCTTAGGTGTTTCACAATCACCGTCGCGGGGCGATCGAAGCGCCACACTGCTTGCCAAGCGGCGTCGAGATCGAGCAAGTTGTTGTAGGAGAGTTCTTTGCCTTGCAGCAGTTTGCCGCCCAAAGGCCCGCGCGGTGCGCCATTGAGGCTGTAGAGCGCCGCGTGCTGATGTGGGTTTTCGCCGTAGCGTAGGTCTTGCACTTTGTGCAGAACGAGCGTGACCGTTGCTGCATCTGCGGGGCGCAGGTTGAGCAGATAATCGCGAATGCTAGCATCGTATTCGGCTGTGTGAGCAAACGCCTTCAGCGCGAACACCTCGCGCGTTTCGAGCGAGACGCTGCCGTACTTCTCGAGATCGCGCAACACGAGCTCGTAGTCATTAGGATCGCAGACTACGGCGACACGATGGAAGTTCTTTGCTGCGGCGCGCAGCAGCGCCACGCCGCCGATGTCTATGAACTCGATCGCGTCGTGAAGCGTAACGTACGGTTGCGCAATGGTCTTGCGAAAAGGATACAGATTGACGACCACTAGGTCGATCATCTCAGCGCCGATGCGCGCGAGATCGGCGCGGTCTTGCTCTGTATCGCGCGCGAGAATGCCGGCGAAGATCTTCGGATGCAGCGTCTTCACGCGACCTTCGAGGATCTCCGGCGAGCCAGTGTATTCCTCCACTGTGGTCACGGGCAGCCCCTCTGCTTTCAATGTGCGCGCTGTGCCGCCGCTGGCGATCAGATCCACGTTGAACTTCAGCAGCCTACGGGCAAATTCCACAAGGTTGCGCTTATCCGAGACAGACAGCAGCGCCTTCATCGCGCGACAGATTATAAAGAGCGCCGATTCCAAGAGCGGGGACAGCGCACTTCTCCCGTGCGCATGCTCTCAAGAGTAGAATGAGCGAAAGATTAAAAACGGCTCGCTCCTTTTCTTCCTTACGCGGTTTTTCGCTACGCTAATCGCACCCCGAGTTTCTCACGGAGGTGAAACGAGATGGCGAAGAAAATTCTCTTCCTAGTCGGCGATTACGTGGAAGACTACGAGGTGATGGTGCCGTTCCAAGCGCTGGCAGCGATGGGCTATGAGGTGCACGCCGCTTGCCCCGGCAAGAAGGCAGGGGAGTTCGTGCGCACGGCTGTGCACGACTTCGAAGGCGACCAGACCTATAGCGAGAAGCGCGGTCACAACTTCAAGCTAAACAAGAGCTTTGACGAGATCAACGAGGCGGAGTACGCTGGGTTGGTTATCCCTGGTGGGCGCGCCCCTGAGTACATTCGCTTGAACAAGCGCGTGCTCGAGATCACACGCCACTTCTTCGCGACCAATAAGCCCGTGGCAGCGATCTGCCACGGTCCGCTGGTGTTGGCAGCGGCGGGCGTGCTGAAGGGGCGCTATTGCACAGCGTATCCTGCGGTCGGTCCAGATATGGTCGAGGCAGGCGCTCGCTACGAGGAGATGCCCGCTGATCGGGCTGTGACCGAAGGCAATCTGGTCACCGCGCCGGCGTGGCCTGCACATCCAGATTGGATCGCGCAGTTTGTCAAGCTGCTCGGTGCGCGCATCGAGCTTGAGCCACAAGCTGAGGCAGCGTTAGCGTAGCCGCGCCAGCACTGCTCGTTTTTGGCGCACCTGCTCACGCGGCAGGTGCGCTTTTTGTTGCTTGCTGCAGGGCGCGCTGACGAATACCATCATTGCTATGCGCGCCCTCGACATTGCTGGCATACCTCTGGTCGAATGGTTGCTTGCCCTTGCGCTTTGGGCTGGCTTGACAGTGCTGCTTGTAACGCTGCGCCGTGCACTGACGAGCCAGAGCATCACCACGCTGCTCGAAGCATCGCGCTTCGGCGCAGGTGTGCGTTTTGTCGTTCAGCGTCTGCGCTTCTACACGCTGGTTGCGCTGGCGCTTTACTTCGTTGCACAGGTGTTCGCGTTGCCGGCAAATGTGCGGCTGTGGGTCGAGCGCCTCGTCTTCGTGGCAGTGCTGTTGCAGGCTGCGGAGTGGGCGAGTGTCGGCGTGGGCATCTACCTCGAGCGTTATCGGCGCCAACGCTTAAGCGAGGACGCAAGCGCCGTGACCGCGATTCAGGCGCTTGGATTGCTTGTGCGCGCGGCGCTGTGGACATTGGCGTTGTTGGTGGCGCTGGAGAACCTCGGCGTCAACGTCAGCGCGCTCATCGCGAGCGTGGGCTTAGCCAGCATCGCCATCGGCTTGGCGGTGCAGAACATCTTGGGTGACCTCTTCGCCGCTTTGTCCATCGTGGTAGACAAGCCGTTCGTCGTTGGTGACTTCATCATGGTGGATAACTTCATGGGCACAGTGGAGCGCATCGGGCTAAAGTCCACGCGCGTGCGCAGCTTGACAGGAGAGCAACTCGTGTTTTCCAACAGTGACTTGCTGCGCAGTCGCCTGCGTAACTTCAAGGACTTGCAGGAGCGCCGCGCGGTGCTCAACGTGGGCGTGGTGTATCAGACCCCGCTAGAGCGCCTGCAGCGCATCCCGTTGATCCTGCGCGAGGTGATTGAGCGCACGCCCGGCGTGCGCTTCGAGCGTGCGCACTTTAAGGAATTCGGTCCTTCGGCTTTGATCTTTGAGGCAGTCTATTGGGTGCAGACGCCTGACTTTGTGGCATACATGGACGCGCAGCAAGCAGTGAATCTCGCGCTTCTTGAGCGTTTCAACGCTGAGGGCATTGCGTTCGCCTATCCAACGCAGACGCTGTTTGTGTACGAGGCAACAGCGCCGCGGTCGGTAAAATGAGCCAAGCTATGGCAGAGCAGGAGGCACGGACGATCGAAGGTGAGCTGCGCGCGCTCGGCGAAAACTTGATTGCTTTACTACGCGCAACGCTAGAAAGCGAGGAGTGCAGGAGCATTGAGCGCGCCTTGATCTCCCGGCTGGAGCAGGTGAACCAACAACTCACTGAGGTCGTGGAGAACATACGCGCGCGCTACCAAAATGTTCAAGCGGGTGTGCGTGAGGCGTGGGAGACAGCGCACGGCCCTCAGATTCTGCGCGAGGTGGAGCTTGGGCTTGCCGACTCGTTGCACAAGATCAACGAAGCCATTGCGCGCCGTGCGCGTCCATCGCCTGCCCATGAGGCGACGCCCTCCACCGCAGCGCCAGAGCCCCCGTTTGAGAAGCCAGACTGAAGCGCCTCACACGCTGAAAAGAAAATGCATGATGTCACCGTCGCGCACAACGTAGTCTTTGCCCTCGCTGCGCAGCTTGCCCGCGGCGCGGATCGCAGCCTCGGTCTTGTAGGCGCGCAGGTCATCTAGCGTGTACACCTCAGCGCGGATGAAGCCGCGCTCGAAATCCGAATGGATCACGCCTGCTGCCTGCGGGGCGCGCGTGCCGATGGGAATCGTCCAAGCGCGCACTTCCTTAGGGCCTGCGGTGAAGAACGAATGCAGACCGAGCAGCCGATAGGTCGCGCGCGCTAGGCGCGCCAGCCCAGACTCTTCAAGCCCCAAGCTGGCTAAGAAGGCGCGGCGCTCCTCAGGATCGTCCAGTGCGGCGATCTCGGCTTCGATGGCGCCTGAGATGATGATCATCTGCTCACCGTGTTGTTCTGCCCACGCACGCAACGCAGCCACGAAGGGATTGCGCGTGCCGCTCGGGTCGGTGTCATCTACGTTGGCGACGTAGAGCACGGGCTTCGCGGTGATGAAGCCGAGGGTGCGCGCGAGCTTGCGCCCTGCCTCATCCATGTTCTCGAGCGCTTTGCGCGCTGGCTTGCCCTCGCGCAGCAGGGCGACGATTGGCTCGAGCACCGCCACGCGCTGGATCGCGTCTGGATCGCGTTGGGTGGCAGCGCGTTTGTTCTTCTCGAGCTGCCGCTCGGCGCTTTCAAGGTCTGCGAGCACCAGCTCCAGCTCGATCGTCTCCACGTCCCGCACGGGGTCTACGCTGCCCTCCACGTGCACTACGTCGGGGTTGTCGAAGCAACGCACGATGTGCAAGATCGCGTCCACGTTGCGGATATGGCCGAGGAATTGGTTGCCGAGCCCCTGACCCTGCGAGGCGCCTTTGACGAGGCCGGCGATGTCCACCACCTCGATCGTCGCTGGGACAAGGCGCTCTGTCTTGATGTAACGGGCGATCTCCTCGAGGCGCGGGTCGGGCACAAGCACAACGCCCTTGTTTGGCTCGATGGTGGCGAAAGGGTAATTGGCTGCAAGCGCGTTCGCTGAAGTGAGCGCATTAAAGATAGTGGACTTGCCGACGTTTGGCAGCCCTACGATGCCCGTCGAAAGCCCCATGACGGTCGGCAAGGATAACACATGCCGTTGCCAAAACGACCTGCTGGGCGGCGGTGCTTAGGGCACTACAAAGGTGGCGATGATCTCCTCGCCCCGCTTGAGCGTCACAGTATCGCCGGATCGCCACACCGCTTCGTCGAGGTTCCAAAACAGATCGGTTGGCGTGTCCGTGCCACGCGTCGTGTTGACGTTAAGGAAACTAAGGAGCACAACGTTGCTGAAGGTGTAGACTTGCCCTCGCGGGCTGACTAATTGCCAGCCGCGCAAGTCCACGGGCGCGCCTTCGTTGACCAACACCACGCGCTCGCGCGAACGCTGCCCAGGATAGCTCACGCTTGCAATGCGCACGCGAGGGCGCGGCGCAGGGCTTGTCGCTGTTCCATCTGCTGCGCCGATGAGCGCTGTTTCGTTGCTGGCGATGTTAGGTGTGGATGTTGCTGGGGAATTGAGCGCCGCTGCTCGGGTTGTGCTCGCTGAGGAGTTGCCGCTTTCCGAGCGGCTGTAGTTGAGCGTCAACACTCGCACCACGACAAACGCCGTGATCGCCGACACGACGATGTTCACAAACAGGAAGGCGACCCATGTTTGCAGGCGGGGTGGTGAATGACGCTGCATTGGAGACGAGGGCGCAGACACGCGCCCGGCAAGGCATTTTGCCTTGCCGGGCACATGGCTCACTTCTCAATCGGTACGCCGACGCTGTTGCCCCACTCCGTCCAACTCCCGTCGTAGTTCTTCACCTTGGGGTAGCCGAGCAGGTACTTCAGCACAAACCAGGTGTGGCTGCTGCGCTCGCCGATGCGGCAGTACGTGATGATTTCCTTGTCAGGGGTGATGCCCTTGCTCGCGTAGAGTGCCTCTAGCTCTTCGCGCGACTTGAACGTGCCGTCTTCGCGCACGGCTTGCGCCCATGGGATGTTTTGTGCGCCGGGGATGTGCCCGCCACGCAGGGCGCCCTCGTTCGGATACTCCGGCATGTGCACACGCTCGCCGGAGAACTCTGCTGGTGAGCGCACATCTACCAGCGTGCCCTTTGCCTGCACGTGGCGCAATACTTCATCGCGGAAAGCGCGGATCGCGCTGTCGTCGCGCGGCGGAGCGATGTAGTTGGTGGGCGGGTAGTGGGGCACTTCGCGCGTCAGCGGACGCCCTTCGTCCACCCACTTCTTGCGCCCGCCGTCGAGCAGAGCGGCTTTCGTGTGACCGAAGAGCTGGAACACCCAGAACGCGTATGCCGCCCACCAGTTGTTCTTGTCGCCGTAGAACACTACAAACGTGTCGTTGGCGATGCCCTTCTCGCTCATCAAGCGCGCGAAGCGCTCGGAGTCGAGGTAGTCGCGGCGGATTGGGTCATTCAGATCAGAGGTCCAGTCAATCTTCACGGCGCCGGGGATGTGACCAGTGTCGTACAGCAGTGGGTCCTCATTGGACTCCACGATGCGCACGTTTGGATCGTTCAGGTGTTCAGCCAGCCATGCTGTGCTGACCAGTGCCTCTGGATGAGCGTATGGCTTCACGGTGCGTTTGCCTCCTCTGTGCAGCGCAGTTGAGCACGAATGTGCTGCACAACTTGATCTTAATCTAAACGTGCGCGCGGCAGGCTGAACATCATGCGCCATGAAGGTGGGTGTCTACCGCCCGCTACAATCTTTGCGATCATGGGCTTGATTCAAATCCACGCGAATCTTGCCACGGCGGTGATGCTGTTCAACGCGCTGGTGGGCGCTTGGGGGTTGATCAAGTATCTGCGCGGCGAGGGCATGGACGGCAGCTACTTCGGAGCGGTGGCGCTTAGTCCGTTGCTTGGCTTAGTGCAAGCAGTCGTTGGACTGATGCTAGTAGCGCAGGGACTAGGAGGCATTGTGCGCGCTGTACATTATCTCTACGGCGTCTTAGTAGTGCTCGCCGTGCCAGCAACCTTCGCGTACACGCGTGGGCGTGACGATCGTGGGGCGCTGCTCCTCTACAGCGTTGTCTTGCTGGTGAACGCCCTCTTCGGCTCGCGCGCTGTGGAGACGGCGCGCTACGCGGCATTTTGAGCGCTTCAGGGCAAGCAGCCCTCCGCCGCGCCAAGGCAGACGCGCTGGCACACGCTGGGCACGTATACCCGCTGATACCCATACGGCGTGCGTCGCACTGGGATGTATCCCTTCGGCAGTTTGCTAGCCTCGTAGACAAGGCATTGACGCCAGCGCGGGTTGCAAGCAAACACGCACACCGGCGGCTCGTGCTCCGCTCGCGCCCGAATCGCGGGCGAGAACATTACGCTTGCCCCAACAACGATCAGCCAGAAGGCAGGCGCGAGAAGTCTCTTCCGCTGATGTGCTGGTCGCATTTTTTTGCTTGACATGAAGCGCCGGGTCTTTACGGATTCTATACAAAAGCTTGGCGATTTCGCCAATGGTTTGGGCTTGTGCTTGTCGGAATCGCAGCTCGAACAATTTGCGCGTTACGCAGCGCTCATCCAGGAATGGAATCAGAAGTTCAACCTCACTGCAATCACCGACGAGGCTGAAATCGTCGCGCTCCACTTCGCTGATGCGCTCACAGTTGCGCCTGTGCTCTTGCGCGAGCGTGCGCGCTGCGAAACGCCGCCGACGTTCATGGACGTCGGCACCGGCGCTGGCTTGCCGGGCATCCCGCTCAAGATCGCGCTGCCAGAGTGGCGCGTGTGGCTGGTGGATAGCACGGCGAAGAAGTTGCGCTTCTGCGAAGCGGTTGTGCAGGCGCTCGCATTGCGCGAGGTGTATGCCCTGCATGCGCGCGCGGAGGAGCTGGCGCTACGCCCAGAACACAGGGAGCAGTATCCGGTAGTGGTCGCACGCGCAGTTGCGCCGTTGCCGACGCTAGTGGAGTATCTTTTGCCGCTCACGCGCCTTGGCGGGCTCTGCATTGCGATGAAGGGGCGCCAAGCAGAGCAAGAGGTCAACGAAGCTGCCTATGCCATCGAGGTGCTGGGCGGTGTGGTTGAGGCGCTTCAACCCACGGCGTTGCCGCAGCGTGAGGAGAGTCGTGCTTTGGTGCTCATTCGCAAGCTGCGCCCTACACCGCGGCAGTATCCGCGTGCGGGTGGCGCGCCGCGCAATCGCCCATTAAAGCCGCGCTGAGCGCACCGTACGCACGAAGTAAAGTCGCCAGCGCCCGCGCATCTGTGCTTGAATGTCTGCCACTTGCACGTCGCTCACGTCGGCGCTGGTAGTCACGTTGGCTTGCAGCCAGGGGCCGAGCGGCTGCGCTAGTAAAGCGCCAAGCATTGCGCCAAGCAGCGCGCTGGGCATCTGCGCCCAAAAGGGCGCGCCCCTGCCCGAAGAGCGTGCCAATGCTAAAGCCAGCACTCCACTGGCGAAGCTCGTGGCGACGAGGTTTGTCCCGCAGCGCGGATGGATGGCGAGCGCGGATTCGCCGCATCGCATGCGCGCCAGTGCTTGCTCCGCGGCTGCGCGTACAGTTTCAGCGTCGGGCAGCTCGCCGATCAAGTAAAACCCCTCCGCTGTGGCGCGCCCGCCTGCGCGCAAGCGTGGATAGCGCTCTTCGAGGACGTTGAGCGTAGCATGCTCGAGAGCGTGGTTCTGCCGCACGCGGCGCAAGAAATCACGCAATTCCACGCTTGGACAGTATAACATTCAACCCATGAAGCTTGCCGGCAAAGTGGCGCTGGTGACGGGCGCAGCGCATCGCGTGGGCAAAGCCATTGCGTTGGCGCTGGCGCGCGAAGGCGCAGATTTGATCGTGCACTACGGCCGCAGCGCGGCTGCGGCTCAGGAAACAGCGCGTGAGATTGAGGCGCTGGGTCGGCGCGCGGTTACGCTTCAAGCCGACCTGCGCTCATGGGAAGCAGCGGCAGCTCTGGGTCGTGCTGCGCTCGAAGCATTTGGGCGGGTGGACATTTTGGTGAACAGCGCCTCGAGCTTTGTCTCGAAGGAATACCTCGAGACCAGCGAGGAGGAGTTCGATCTCGCGCTCGACGTGAACGTGCGAGCGCCGTTCGTGCTCAGCCAGGTGATCGCCAAGGCGATGATCGCCGGCGAGGGTGGAACCATCGTGAACATCGTGGACGAAAGCGCGTTTTACCCTTGGCGGACCTACGTGGCACACGGCGTCTCCAAAGCAGCGTTGCTCGCCCTAACGCGCGCGCAGACTCTGGTGCTCGGCCCCAAGGTGCGCGTGAATGCCGTTTGTCCCGGACCTGTGTTGAAGCCCCCTGACTACACGGACGAAGCTTGGGAGGCGCTGCGCAACACTAACCCGCTGCACGCGCTTGGCAGCGCTGAGCAGGTTGCGGAGGCTGTGCTGTTCCTCGTGGCAGGTCCGCCGTTTATCAATGGCGACTGCATCGTGCTGGACGGCGGACGCATGTGGCAACATCAGTAACGCTCAACTGCGAGGCAACGCAATGGAGCTGAACCAACTTATCCAACTGGTGCAATACTTGGAAGAGGAGCGGCGCCGCGACAAGGCGCAGATCGCCCTCCTGCAAGAGCGCGTGGAAGGACTGGCGCGCGAGCTCGAGGCGCGCGCGCGCCAGGCGCAAGCAGTGGAGTCTGCGCTCAATGAGATTCGCACGCAGCTCGTGCGCGCCTCTGGCTGGACGTCGTCCATCGAGCAGCTGCGCAACGAGTTCAACCAGATCATCGCGCGCATCGAGGAGCAACGCGCGAAGGCGGAGCGCGAAAGCGCGCGCAACCGCCAAATCGAACACGAAGCCCTCACGCGCCAGCTCAACGAGTTGAAGAAGGAGATCAAAGCTTACGCACGCTACGGCGAAGAGCTGGAAGCGCGCAAGAGCGAAGAGGTGCGGCTGAACGACCAGCTCAACCGTGTGCAAACGCAAATCATTGACGTTGACCGCCGTTACGAGCCGACGCTCGCGCAGCTTGCCTACCTTGAGGAGCAGAGCCGTCAAGCGGTGAAGCGCATCGCGGCGGTCGAGCAAGAGTTGCCCAACCTACGGCGCGCCATTGAAGCCCTCACGCCGCAGTTGCTGATCCTCGATGAGGCGGTGCGGCGTCGCCAAACTGAACTGGAAGAAGCCGCGCGCTTGCTTGAGGCGCAAAGCCAGCTCATCGAGAACCAGCGCGTCGCTGATGTGCGCCGTGAGCGACAGTTTGCGGAATATGCCGAGACCATCGAGAAGCTCAAGCAGCGCGCGGAGGAGATCGCGCAGCAGGTGACCGGATATCTGCAAATGCGCGAAGAGGTCAAGCGCGAGCTCACGCGCTTGGGTGACTTCCAAGAGCGCATCGAGGTGCGGCTCAACGAGTTTGCCGAGTTGCAGCGCGAGGCAGAGCGCCGCGCGCTGCGCTCAATCGAGACTTTCCAAGCGCAGCTTGAGAAAGAGTGGAAAGCGTTTGCCGTGGAACAGGACGAGCGTTGGCATGAGCGCGACCAGCGCATTGGCAACTTCGAGGTTCGCCTGGCAGAGATTGAGGAAGAGCTCCCTGTTTTCCAGCCGCAGATTGATTCGCTCTTTGAAATACTCGAGGCGTTTTCTCAGGCTTACATTAGCGCCGGGCGCGAGTGGATGTCGCGAGCGAATGATTTGTTTGAGCGCGCGCATGCCACTCGTCCTGCTAGAGGCGTGCCTTCACGCCGGCAACGCCGCAAGCAGCGCGCTCAGGCGTCGAGCCACGCAGAAAGCGCTGGTGAATCCGCTGATTTAGATGCTGATCTCGTGCAGTGACAGTGATCAAAGATGAACACACTCGATCTGGAAGCCATCAAACGCGAAAGCGAGGCGCTTGCGGAGCGCATCATCGCGATTCGACGCGACCTCCATCAGCACCCCGAACTTGCCTTTGAGGAGACGCGCACGGCTGGCATCGTTGCTGAGGCGCTAGCCGCCCTTGGCTACGAGGTGCAAACTGGCGTGGGCAAGACCGGCGTCGTGGGACTGATGGAAGGTGGGCGCCGTGTGGCACGCCCTGTCACTTTGCTTCTCCGCTTTGACATGGACGCGCTGCCCATCCACGAAGAAGCCGATGTGCCTTTCAAGAGTGCCGTGCCCGGCAAGATGCACGCCTGCGGGCACGATGCGCACACTGCTATCGGCATCGGCGTTGCCACACTGCTGGCGCGGCAGCGCAGCGCTTGGGGCGGCACAGTGAAGTTCGTGTTCCAGCCTGCTGAGGAGATCGTCAGCGGCGCGCTGGCGATGATCCAAGACGGCGTGCTGGAGAACCCACGCCCCGACCATACCCTTTCGCTGCACATGTGGGCAGATGAGGAAGTGGGGATCATCGGCGTGACCGAGGGCGCTGCTTTGGCAGCAAGCGCAGCGTTCACTATCACCCTGCGCGGGCGCGGCTCACATGGCGCTGCGCCGCACCTTGGGCGCGACCCAATCGTCGCAGCCGCGCAGCTCATCACGGCGCTGCAGACCATCGTGGCACGCAACGTGCCGCCGTTGGAGAGCGGCGTAGTCACCATAGGCAGCATCCACGGCGGCAGCGCGCCGAACATCATCCCAGATTCGGTCGAGCTGCGCGGCACGCTGCGCGCTTTCAGCGAGGCAGTAATGCAGCACCTGCGCGCGCGTTTGGAGAGCATCGTGCACCATGTCGCTGCTGCAATGGAGGTAGAGGCAAGCTTGAGTTTCAGCAATGGCACGCCTCCTACCGTGAACGACCCGCACATCGGCAAGCTAGTCCGCGAGATCGCCGCCGCAGTGTTTGGCGCTGAGCGTGTGCGCAGCGACTACCGCACGATGGGGGCAGAGGATTGTTCCTTCTTCTTGCAGGCTGCGCCAGGCGCCTATGTGTTCATTGGCGCTGGCAACAAAGCCAAGGGCATCACTGAGCCGCATCACAGCCCGCGCTTCCAGATTGACGAGGATGCGCTGCCCATAGGAGTGGCGCTCATGACGGCAGCAGCGATTCGCGTGCTCAATGGGGAAACTGCATGAAAGCGCGGATCCTCGATGGTGCTGCGTTAGCAGCGCGCATCCGCGAAGAGATCAAGCAGGGCGTGAAGGAGTTGCATGCTAGCCGCGGCATCATCCCCGGCTTGGCAACGGTGCTGATCGGCAACAATCCTGCCTCCGTTACCTACGTCCGCAACAAGCGCAAGGCATGCGAAGAAGTCGGCATGCGCTCGTTCGGCTATGAGCTGCCCGCAGGCGCTTCGGAAGCCGAGGTGATCGCGTTGATCGAAACGCTCGGCGCGCGCGCCGATGTGCATGGAATCTTGGTGCAGTTGCCGCTGCCGCCGCACATGGATGCTGACCGCGTGCTCAGCGCGATCCCGCTGCACAAGGATGTGGACGGCTTCAATCCGATCAACCTCGGCATGCTCGGCGTGAAGGGCAAGCAGGCGCCATTTGCACCATGCACGCCCCAGGGATGTATCGAGCTGCTGCTCCGCAACGATATCCCGATCTGCGGTCGGCGCGCTGTAGTGCTCGGTCGTAGCGCCGTCGTGGGCTTGCCGCTCGCGCTCATGCTGCTAGCGCGCGATGCCACAGTGACGGTCTGCCATAGTCGCACGACAAACCTCGCCAGCGTCACGCGCGAGGCGGAGATCCTGATCGCAGCCATTGGCAAGCCGCGCTTCGTCACCGCCGACATGGTGCGCCCTGGCGCTGTGGTGATTGACGTAGGCATCAACCGCATTGAAGACCCCAAGCATCCGAAGGGCTATCGCCTCGTCGGCGATGTGGACTTTGATGAAGTGAGCGAGGTTGCTTCGGCGATCACGCCTGTGCCCGGCGGCGTTGGACCGATGACGGTTGCAATGTTGCTGCGCAACACGCTGATCGCTGCGCAACGCCAGAGCGAGCGGGGATGAGCCGATGACGAGCGAGATTTACGTGCGCTTCTTTGCGCCAGTGATTCCGCAAACCGTGAACGCGCTGCTGCAGGTGCTCGACCAAGCCGTCCAACACGGCGTCGAGCGCGTGCATCTGTTGCTCTCTTCGCCGGGCGGCTCTGTGTTTCATGGGCTTTCGGTGTACAACTGGCTGCGCGGCGCGCCCTTCCAAACCTATACCTACAACTTCGGCAGCGTGGACTCGATTGGCGTGGTGTTGTTTTGCTCAGGCGCGCAGCGCTTCTCTGTGCCTCATGCCCGCTTTTTGCTTCATCCTGTGCAGTTCAACGTGCAAGGCAACGCGCAGTTCAGCGAAAGCCAGCTTGAGGAGCATCTCAAGGGCTTGCGCGCTGACCAGGAGAACATCGCGCGCGTTGTCGCTGACACAGTGGGCAAGCCGCTCGCTGAGGTGATGCACGATATGCATCAACGCTTGGCGCTCAATCCTGATCAGGCGCGCGCATACGGGCTGGTGCACGAGATCAAGTCGCTGCTGTTGCCGCCCAGTGCCACGCTGTTCACTATCAACGAGCCTCTCAACCTCAGCAACCCGTTCATGCCTGCGCAGCCCGCTTGACAGACGCTGCAGGCTGGGCTACAACTCAACGCATAGAAATCGCTAAGCCTGAGAAGAGGCAATGGCATACGTCGCGCATTTCGGAGGGCGGCAAGGGCAAGCCCTTGAGCTAGTGGAGGGAGAAGATCTGCTCGCCGTGCGCTTGCGCAACCGCACTGCGCTTGATCCCGCAGCGCCAGAACTCGCCAATTGGCTCTCGGAGCAAGCGTTAGCGCTTCTCGCCAACTTTGAGGTGATGGAGACCTACCCCCTTGCGGGCGTAGCCGTGCTCCACGCGCGCACGCGCGTCGGCACGAAGGCGCTCCGCGACGAGGCGCGCGCAGCGCTGAAGCGCGAGCCGATGGTGTGGTTCGCAGGTCGCGTGCTCGTGGATTCAATGGGGCAAGCGCCCGTGCTCTACACCGAGAACCTCTTCATCAAGTTTGCGGACGACGCCAATCGCAGCGCTATTGAGCAAGTGTTGCAGCGGTTCAACCTCACGCCGCGTGTAGAAGCAAGCTACGCGCGCAACGCCTTCTTCGTCACGCCGCCAGAGGGAATTGGGCTGGAGGTGTTCGGGCTTGCCGAGCGCCTCCTAGAGCTAGATGTGGTGGAGTTGTGTCATCCCGAGCTGATTCGCCGCCCGCGAAATCGCGTTGCGTTTGATCCTCAATGGCATCTTAAGCGCACCACGATTAACGGGCGCCAGATCGAGGCCCACGCCTACGTGGAGGAAGCATGGCTGCTCTCGCAAGGCGAAGGAGTGATCGTTGCCGTGATTGACGATGGTGTGGATATTGACCACGAGGAGTTTCGCGGCGCGGGCAAGATCGTCGCCCCACGCGATGTCTCGCGCAAGGTAGATGACCCGCGCCCAGGCAACAACGACGACCACGGCACACCTTGCGCGGGCGTTGCAGTCGCCAATGGACAGTTCGGCGCCTCGGGGGTGGCGCCGAAGGCGAAACTCATGCCGATCCGCCTCGTCTCTGGGCTTGGCTCGCAGCACGAAGCGGATGCGTTTGTGTGGGCGGCGCAGCATGGCGCTGACGTGATCTCATGCAGTTGGGGTCCTGCCGACGGGCGCTGGTGGGATCCGAATGACCCGCTTCACCGCACCGTGGTGCCGCTCCCCGATTCCACGCGCTTGGCGATTGACTACGCGGTGCGCCAAGGGCGCAATGGCAAGGGCTGTGTGATCTGCTTCGCCGCCGGCAACGGCAACGAGAGCGTGGACAACGACGGCTACGCCAGCTATGAGAAAGTGATCGCCGTCGCTGCTTGCAACGATCGCGGCACTCGCGCTGCTTACAGCGACTATGGGAACGCGATCTGGTGCGCTTTCCCCAGCAGCCACGGCGCGCCGTCGCTTACGCCCGGCATTTGGACCACAGACCGCAGTGGCAAGTTGGGACGCAATCCCGGTCATCCTGCGCGCGGCGATGCAGCCGGGCATTACACCAACGACTTCGGCGGCACCTCAAGCGCAGCGCCAGGCGTTGCAGGCGTGGCTGCGCTGATCCTCGCGCGCAATCCTGACCTCCGCTGGGATGAGGTGCGCGCCATCATCAAAGAGTCCTGTGACCGCATTGATCCTGAGGGCGGTCAGTATGATGCCAAGGGTCACAGCCCTTACTACGGTTACGGGCGCGTGAACGCGCGCCGCGCTGTGGAGCTGGCGCGCCCTGCCGCGCACAGTCCGGTGGTGCGCGTGGAACGCCGTGAGACTGTGCTCATCCCCGACCTAGGCACAGCCGAGTTGTTGCTTGAGGTTGCAGAGCGTCGTCCGATCAAGGCGTTGCGCGTCCATGTGGACATCGAACACACCTACCGCGGCGACTTGGTGGTGACGTTGATCGCGCCCGACAACCGAGCTGTGGTGCTGCACAACCGCAGTGGTGGCGCGCTTGATGACATCAAGCAGGTATTCGATGCGCTTAATGCGCCCGAGCTCGCTGCGCTCAACGGCATGGTGCCTGCAGGGCGCTGGACGCTCCGCGTGGAGGATAAAGCGCGGCGCGACGTAGGACGCATTTGTGCCTTCGGCTTGGAGCTATACACCTGAACAGGCTGAAAAGCGGGGCGGCTCCTGAGGCGAGAAGCCGCCCCATACGCTTCGATGCGCTTGCCGCTTACCGACCGAGGCTCATCAGGTAGCCGATGAGCGCTTGCAGCTCCTCGGGAGTGATCTGCTGCTCAAAGTTCTGAATCATCACCCCAGCCGGGCAGGGGCCGGTCGGACACTGCGGCACGATGTAATCGTTTGGGTGCAAGATGGACTCGCGGATGTACTCCTCAGCCGTCTTCGCCTTGCCTTTGCTCTGCTTGTACTCAGCGCTGGTGATGCGCTGCTGTGCGACGACGTACATGTTGTCCAACGCAGGTCCCACTTGCCCTTCTGCAAAGCCCTTGATGGCATGACAGGCTTGGCAGCCATACTTGTTGAAAGCGGCTTTGCCTTTCTCGATCACGTCAGCGCCCACTTTGGTCGGCTCCGCGGCTGGAGCCTGGGCTTGTGGAGCGGGCGTCGGCTCAGGCGCCGACCCACCACATGCGACGAGCAACACAGATGCACTAGCAAGTAGCGCAGCCAATGAGGCGCGCAACGATCCTCGCTTCATGGCGATTCACTCCTGTTTCTGTGTCGTGTGTTGACTCAGCGTGCAATGTCGATGCAAACCCAACCTTGCAGTCAAAGCAGGTGAAATGAGATCGCGCGGCGATGATGCCGAATTCGGCATCAAGCACAGCGAAGAGGATGCGCGCGCTGTCGTGGGGGCGGGTCAGGCAGGCGCAAGAAGGTGGTGGTGCACTGCGGCATGGGCAGGTTGTGGAGGCGCGTTGCCTGCATGCTCACGAGGAGGACGAGCGCTGCGACCACGAACTCAGTGACGCTGCTCAGCAGGCGTTGTATGCGCTCGAGCAGCCTCATGCCTGTAGGCTCGTTGCACTCTTGCTGAGCAGCGCGCGGTGCGTGCATGCACGCCCACACCCGGGGTGTGCGCATGCTGATCGTATCCTGCAGCTCGCAAAAGCGCAGGCACAGCAGCGGTGCAGCAAACATCGCGCCCGCAAGCGTTGCCAGCACAAGCAAACGCAGCGCAGACACCAGCCTAAGTAGCATAGCGCGCGCGAAAAAGTCGCATAGTGAAATTAGTCACGTCGGGAATGGGTCGCTGATCAAACTCGTTCAGCGCTGACCAGCGATGTAATGGTGCAGCATTTGCTGCCAATAGGGCCAATCGTGCGCCCAGCCGTCCCAGATGCGCAGCGCGTTGCCGATGCCCTTGCTCCACAGGATGCCCGAGAGGCGCTCAGATTCGTGGCGCAGTGGGTCGTCGCGCCCGACGGCGAGGATGATGTCCATGCATTGCATGGCGCTGATGCGCGCTGGGTCGTGCTCGTGTTGCAAGAAGTCCATCGGGTTGTTGAAATACACGTTGTCGTCGCTGTAGCCACCCGTGAAGCACTTGATGTCGTAAATGCCGCTCAGACCGATCACGCGCCCGACGAGGTGTGGGAACTTGAACGCAAAACACGCTGCGTGATAGGCGCCGAAGCTCGCGCCGATGACGATGAGGAATGGGTTGCCGTTTTTTGCCTGTGTCAAGGGCAGCACTTCGTCGCGCACGTAGTTCATGTACTGGGTCTGCCGCCAGCCGCGGTGACTGGGATGAGCACTGTAGTCGTACCAACTCTCCTCGTCCACGCTGTCCACGCAGAAGATCTGCAGCCACCCTTGGGCGATGTGATAGCCCAGCCCATGTGGACCGAACATGCCGCGGTCTTCCCACTCGTAGAAGCGCCCACGCGAGGTGGGGAAGATGATCACACGCGCGCCGTGGTGCCCGAAGACGAGGAGCTCCATCTTGCGACCGAGGTTCGGGCTCCACCAGACGTGATATTCGCGGTTCATGGCAGCGATGCTGATGCGGGTTGCGCGAGCGGACGCGCCGCCATCGCAGCAGCGACGGCAGCGCCAGCGTCGATCACGCCTGCGCCTTGCCGCTCTGCAGGCACGTTGGGCAGAGGGCGCGCTGTTTGTACGATCAGTTGCTTGACTTGGCTAGGCGAGAGCGCGGGGTTCGCCTCTAGCATCTGAGCGACGACGGAGGAGACAATCGCTGCTGCAAACGAAGTGCCGTCCACATGCTGATAATGCGGGTGGATGAACTTTTGCTCGTTGATGCGCTGGCGGGCGAGGCGGCGCAGCCAGTGCGCGGGCGCTTGGCGTTGTTCAGGCGGGATAAGGCGGCGCGCCTCGCGCGTGCGCAGCAGCCGCGCTAGCTCCTCGTCGGTCGCGTGTTCCACGTGCCACCACAGTTGCGCGGCGCGATGAGTAGGGGTGTTGGGGATCATCGGTGCAGCGATCCACGCTGCGGGCGCGATCACTTCTGGCTTTGGGGAGCCGAGCGCGCCCAAGCCGTAGTTCGAGCGATACATGCGCCATCGCGTGCGATCTAGGCTGTTTTGATCATCTAGCCCGCCAACGGTGATGGCAGAAGGGGCACTAGCAGGCGGAACCACCTTTCGGGCACCGTCATTGCCGATCGCGCACACCACGACCATCCCAGCGTTGACCGCTTCCTCCACCAACGCATCGAGCGGTGTGAGCTGACCGTCCGATGGAATATCACCGCCGATGGAAAGGTTCACGACGCGGATGTTGAAACGGCGCGCGTGGCGCAGCACCCATCGAAGCGCGCGCGCGATGTCGTCCTCGCTGATGTGGCGGCTGTGCGGCTTGCCGGTGCTGACCAACACCAAGCGCGCCTTTGGGGCTAAGCTCGCGTAGCGATACATTGAGCGCAAGCCGCTGCCCGCGCACACACCAGCGACCATTGTGCCGTGCCAACTCATCGCGCGCGGCTTTCCCAAGCCCGTGCCGCTGCGCGGTGGATCGAAGCGCGCATCCACGTGATGGACAATGCGGTTGACGGGTTGGGTGAGATCGGGGTGGGGGTAAAACCCTGAATCAAGGATAGCTATCGTCACACCACGACCGCTAAAGTGTGCATGCGCGTTCACCCGCAGCGCCACTGGCAGCGCCAACGCCACGTCCTCGAGGTCGTTGATGAACGGCAACTGCATTAAAACGAGAAGATACCACAAGGGCGTCCGCTACAGGCGCGCTTAGCTTGCTTTGGCGTATCATTCAGCGGGATCATGTGGCGCGAATACTTTCGCCCTCAAACGCTTGACGAAGCGCTCTTGCTCTTGCACCAGCACGCCCCCGAGGCGCGCGTGATTGCCGGAGGCACTGACCTGATCGTCGAACTGGACCGGCGCCTCCGTCCGCCTTGCGCGTTGATTGACATCACCGGCTTGTCTGATCTCAACCGCATTACACACGATGCTGAGGGCTGGATTCATCTCGGCCCCTTAGTCACTCACAACGACGTGGTGGCTTCTGATTTGTGCGTGCGCAGCGCGCTGCCACTGGCGCAAGCTTGCCGCGAGGTGGGCGCGCCGCAGATCCGCAATCGCGGCACTGTCGCGGGCAACCTTATCACCGCTTCGCCCGCAAACGACACCATTACGCCGCTCATGGCGTTGAACGCTGTGGTGAGGCTGCGCTCGCGGCGGGGCGAACGCCGCGTTGCCCTGCGCGACTTTTACCTTGGCGTACGCAAAACCGTGATGCAGCCCGATGAGCTGATGGTGGACATCGCCTTTCCTGCAATGCGCACCGATCAGCACGGCTGCTTCATTAAGCTCGGCTTGCGCCGCGCTCAGGCGATCTCAGTGGTGAACTGCGCGGTGGTGCTAACGCTAGAGGGCGGGAGGTGTCATGACGTGCGCATTGCGCTTGGCGCGGTGGCGCCGACGATCATCCGCGCCGTTGAGGCAGAGCGTTTGCTCGAAGGGCAGCCGCTTGAGGCGTCGACCATCGCCCGCGCAGCACACGCGGCTGCTGAGGCAGCTTCGCCGATCGACGACATCCGCGGCAGCGCTGCTTACCGCCGCGCGATGGTGGCGGTGTGCGTGCGCCGCGCGTTGGAGCGCATCGCAGAAGGACGCGCGCGTGAGGGCTGGCAGCCGCCGGCGCTGCTCCGCACGCCGCATGCCTGCACCCATGCGCCGCAACCCAGCGATGATGGAGTTATTCGCCTCGTTGCCAATGGTCGCGAGCACGTCATCGCCAACCCAGAGGCGCATCACAAAACGCTGCTGCGGCTGCTGCGCGAGGACTGCGGCTTGGTCGGCGTGAAAGAAGGATGCAGCGAAGGCGAATGCGGCGCCTGCACGGTGATCCTCAATGGGCAGGCGGTGATGGCGTGCCTTGTGCCAGCGCCCCATGCCCATGGTGCAACAGTGACCACTATCGAAGGTTTGAGCCGAGGCGATAGCCTTCATCCGCTGCAACGCGCGTTCATCGAGACCGGTGCTGTGCAATGCGGGTATTGCACGCCGGGCTTCATCATGAGCGGGGCGGCGTTGTTCCAAGAGCATGCCCAGCCCAACGAAGCCCAGATTCGAGAAAGCATCAGCGGCAACCTGTGCCGATGCACAGGCTACTACGCCATCTTGGAGGCGTTCCGACGCGCAGCGCAGACACCTGCGATCCATGAGCCCGCTTGAAGAACCACAGCCCGCTCCTCCTGAAGACGACGACGACCGCGCAGTCATCGAAGCGTTTCTGAGCGGTCAAAGCGAAACGTCGCTGCCGCCTGACCATCGCGCCGGTTTCGTCGCGGTGATTGGGCGCTCGAATGTGGGCAAATCCACGCTCGTCAACGCGATCGTTGGGCGTAAGGTGGCGATCACCTCGCCGAAGCCGCAGACCACCCGCCGACGCGCCCTCGGCATCCTTACGCGCCCCGACGCGCAGATCATGTTCACCGACACGCCCGGAATCCATCAGCCCTGGCAAGCGCTTAACCAGTTCATGGTGCGTGAGGCGGAAGCAGCGCTGGCAGACTGCGATGTGATCATGTTTGTCACCGACCTCAGCCGCATGCCCAATCGCGAAGACTACCGTGTTGCCGAACTCGTGCAGGCGGCGAGGCAGCCCAAAGTGCTGGCGATGAACAAAGCAGACGCGCTAAAGCCCCAAGACGCCGAGCGCCACCTCGAAAAACATCTTGCGCTCATCCAAGCCGCCATCCCCCCTCTTACCCCAGATGCGCCCCCATTGGGTGATGCTCCGCCGGCGCTGCCCGTATCAGCACTGCGCGGTGACAACCTCGACAAGCTGGTGGCGCTGCTGGTTGAACGCTTGCCGCTCGGTCCTCGCTTCTTCCCAGCCGGACAACACACCGATCAATCCCAGCAATTCATCGCCGCCGAGCTGATCCGCGAGCAAGCGCTTCGCTTTCTGCGCCAAGAGGTTCCGCATGTGATCGCCGTCGCCATAGAAGACTGGCAGGTGCGCAAGAACGGAACTGTCTACATCGCTGCGACGATCTACGTGGAGCGCGAATCGCAAAAAGCGATCCTGATCGGCAGGAACGGCGAGATGCTGCGCCGCATTGGCACGCACGCGCGCCGCGAGATCGAGCGCGAACTCGGCGCGCACGTGTATCTTGAACTTTGGGCAAAAGTGCGCGAGGGCTGGCGCAAAGATAGCGCGCTCGTGGAGCGCTTCCTGCGCGGCATCGGCTAGCGACTCATCTCGCATCACGAATTCAGCGGGCTGCGCCGCTGAGCTCATTAAGAAAGTTAAAGCAACCTTTTAAGGTTTAATTGCGCGAAATCCATTGACACATCTCAGGCATTTCATAGAATCGCAAACGTGAATTGCAGCGGCGTCCGCGAGGATCGCGCGGGATGATGAGGCATGGGCGTCCCCTTAAACCTTAAAGCAGAGGCTCTAACCTCCACGCCATCGCGCAACGGCGCTCATCCCGAAGGCGACATTGGCGAGCGGTTGAAGCGCGCAGCCTTTGCTGGACCTTACCGAATAGCACTGCTGGTCAACCTAGCGCGCAACGCGCCTCCCGTGTATCGCCCCATCGTGCCGCCAGATCTGTGGGCGGAGCTGGACAGCGATAAAAACGTAGCCGCCTACGCGCGCGCGCTTGAGGAGGCAGGGCACGAGGTGTTGATCCAAGAAGGCAACGCCCACCTCGCAGCTTGGCTGGAAGACCACCGCCCTGACCTGTGCTTCAACACCTGCGAGGGTTTCGGGGGTGACAGCCGCGAAGCCCAAGTGCCGGCGCTGTTGGAAATGATCGGCGCACGCTACAGCGGCCCTGCGCCGCTTGCAGCGGCTATCACACAGGATAAGCCCACCACCAAGCGCATCTTGCACTTCTATGGCTTGCCCACGCCGCCGTTCCAGGTGTTCGAGACGGCGGACGACGATCTCGACCCGCAGCTCGCTTTCCCCCTGTTTGTTAAGCCAGCGCACGAGGGCACGGGCATGGGCGTGCACAACGAGAGCGTGGTGCACAACGAACGCCAGTTGCGCGACCGCGTCGCTTGGTGCGTCGAGGCTTATCAGCAGCCTGCGCTGGTTGAGACATACATCGAGGGTCGTGACATCACCTGCGGATTGGTCGGCAACGGGAACGCGGTGCACATTTTCCCCATCACAGAAGTGGATTTCAGCGGCTACCCACCCGAGTTGCTGCCCATTTACGGATCGCTGCAGAAGATTGATTACGACCATCTGTATCGGAACAAGTGCCCAGCGCCGCTCAGTGAGAAACTCGCGCAAGCAGTGCGCAGGCTAACGCATCAGACCTTTCTCATCACTGGTTGCCGCGATTTTGCGCGCGTGGATTTTCGCCTCGATGCCCAAGACCGGCTGTTCATCCTAGAGATCAACGGCTTGCCAGGCATCGCGCCGCGCAGCGACCTCACTCTCATGGCACAAGCGGAAGGCTGGACGCACGGCGATTTGGTGCGCGCGGTGTTGGGCGCAGCCCTGTTGCGCTATGGCATGGCTTGAGCTGACCTCTGAGCAGACCACCCCAGCGCTGCTCCGCACAGCAACTCCCACAGACCGCGCGGCGATTCGAGCAGTGTTGCTCGGCTCTGGTCTATTCGGTGTTGCTGATGCCACATGCGTAGATGAGATGTTCGCCGAAACGTGGGAGCATCCGCGCCCCGACGGGTATCGCTGGTTGGTCGCCGAGCAAGGACAAGCAGTGGTCGGCTTCGCGTGCTACGGACCCGAGTCGCTGACGCAAGACACGTGGGATTTGTTCTGGATTTGCGTCTTGCCGAGCGCACGTCGGCGCGGCGTTGGGCGCGCGCTGCTTGGTGCTGCTATGGAAGACGCGCGCGCCAACAACGCGCGGCTGATGGTGATTTACACCTCCTCCACATCGCCCTACGCCCCAGCCCGCCAGCTTTACACAGCGCTCGGGTTCACACACGTCGCGACCGTCCCCGATTACTACTGCGACGGGGACGACCTCAACATCTACTGGAAGCGCTTGCGATAAGTAAAAGGTGGGGACATGCGATCACCAGCGCCCGTTGTCATCCTTTACAACGAGTACACCACTTGGAGCGAGCAGGAACGCCGGGAAGCGGATGCGCTAGCAGCGCGCATGGCGGACGAGCTGGCTGCGCTTGGTCACCGCGTCGCGCTCGCTCGTTTCTGGAAAGACGTGCGCCCCGCGCTTGCGCCCTTCGATCCCGAGGCGTGGATCGTGTTCAATTGGTGTGAAGGGGTGGAGGGCGAGATAGATGGTGACGCCCGCGTGTGCGCGGAGATGGATGACATGGGCTACACCTACACCGGCAATGCGCCGCACACGCTGCGCCTCTCGGTGCAGAAGCATCGCGTCAAGCGCTTCCTGCAGCGCCATGGCATCCCCACGCCGCCTGGCCGTGGTTTCCGCAGCCCCGACGAGGTCAGCGAGCGCACGTGGAACAAAGCTTGGTTCCCCGCCATCGTGAAGCCGGTGAGCCAGCATTGTTCCGTGGCGATTAGCCGCGACGCGGTAGTGCATACGTGGGCAGCTTTGCGCGAGCGCGTTGCCTATGTGCTCGAGACGGTGAAAGAGCCCGCCTTGGCAGAACGCTACATCGCCGGGCGCGAGATCAACGTTGGCATTTGGGGCAACGGTCGCCCGCAAGTGTTGCCTCTGCGCGAGATCGACTTCTCGCGCATCGAAAACCCTTTCCACCGCATCCTCACTTGGGAGAGCAAGTGGGTGCCCGACAGCCCAGACTGGAACGCAATGCCCGTGATCACGCAACCAGTCCTCACCGATGCTCTACGGCAGCGCATTCTTGAGATAAGCCTGCGCACCTATCGCGTCTTCCGCTGCCGCGACTACGCGCGTGTTGACCTGCGCGTGGACGCCGACGAGAACGTATGGGTGGTGGATGTGAACCCGAATCCCGACATCACGCCAAGCGGTGGCTTCATCGGCGCGTGCAACACTGCTGGCTACACCTACGGCGAGGCGATCAGCCGCATCATCAGCATGGCAGTGGCGCGCCACAATCGGCGGCGCGCATTGCGTCGTGTTAAAGGGGCGCTCAGCGCAAAGCGAAAAGCGGAGCAGGTTGTGTTCGCTGCTCCGCTCTGACGCGAGCAACCGCGGGTCTCGCTAGGCGGCGAGCTGCGCGCGCAGCGCGTTGATCTTACTTGCCACGCTGCCGTCAATCACTTTGTCCCCAACGCGAATGGTGAGACCGCCGAGGATGGAGGGATCTACGTTGAAGTGGATCTCGCTAATGCTGCCGAGGTGTGCCTCGAGGTCCGCCTTGACGCGCGCCTGCTCCTCAGGCGTGAGCGGCAACGCGCTGGTGACGGTGACCGGCGCGCCGGCGACTTGCACGCCAGCAAAGCTTACCGCTGGCACCTTGCTGAAGAAGTCGTTGATCAGCGCGCGCTGGCGGTTGGCGTCCAGCGAGTCGCCGACCAGCTTGTTGGTCGCGGCGATCACCAGCGCGACGATCTGGTTGCGTGCGTCGGCGAGCAGTTGGTTGCGCTCCGCCTGTGCATCAATGCGGGCTTGCTGGCGAATGCGCTCTGCTTCGGCTTGTGCCTCGGCGCGAATGCGCTGCGCTTCCTGCTGAGCCGCGGCGAGCGCCTCCGCGCGCAGCTTTTGTGCCTCAGCAGCTGCCTCCGCCATGCGCGCTTGATAATCCTTCTCGACGTTTGCAAGGCGCTCGTCTGCTTTGCGCGCGTTCTCTAGGCTTTCCTCGATGCGCTTGCGCCGCGCCTCAAGGTTGCGCAACACAGGGCGGATCACCATGCCGTTCAGGAAATACATGATCAGCAAGAAGTTGATGATCTGCGCGATCACCTGCACGAAGTTGATGCCAAGCCCGGTGAAGGGATCGCTGCCACCTCCTTCTGCTGCGATGCGTGTGAGCGCGAGAAACGCTTGCACGGTTTTCGCCTCCTGACCCTCAGCCTTGGAACGCAAACAGCAGCAAGAACGAGATCACCAACGCGAAGATGGCGAGTGCTTCGGCGAACGCGATCACGAGGATCATGTAGGTCTGCAGGGTGGAAGTGACCTCTGGGTTGCGCCCGATCGAGATCAACGCGCCCAACCCAGCAAGACCAATGCCGATGCCAGGACCGATCATGCCTGCGCCGCCAGCGATGCCGGCGCCGATCGCCTTGCCCAACACGAGTGCTGCTTCCTGATCCATTTCCGTTTACTCCTTGCAGTGCGTGTGCGATTAACTGAGAAGATAAGGTTTGTCTGTGGTGTTTAGGTGCTCAGTGCTCCCCATGCGCGACAGCGAGCGAGGTGAACACTGTGACCAGCATCATGAACACGAACGCCTGAATGACAGCGATGGCGAACTCCAGCGCATAGAACACGGTTGGCAGCAGTGTTGGCAAGATCGAGGTCATCACGAACACCAACACCGTGCCCGCAAACATCGCGCCGAAAAGTCGGAAGGCGAAAGTAACGATGCGGATGAACTCTGAGATCAGTTCGAGCGGACCAACCAGCCCAGATTGAATGTAACCGATCAAGCCCTGCATCATCCCTTGGCGGGCGCGCCGCCAAGCGCCAACCTGGATGAATCGCTCGAAGTAGTGAACGCCGTTAGCGCGGATGCCCTGGATCTCGATGAACAAGAAGGCGATCACCGCCAACGCCAGCGTAGTGCTGAGCGAGGAGGTCGGTCGGCGCAGCGCCGGGATCAGCGCTGCGCCCTTGTTTGGGTCACCACCCGCGAGCGCAGGGGCTGCCTGTGCGTCGCTGCTCAGCGCCGCAACGGGCTCTGCTAGGCTAGATGCGGTCTTGCCCTGCGCCTGCTCAAGCGAATAGCCGCAGGACTCCTTGAAACCCTTTTCTGGGTCAACTTCATGCCCTGTGATCAGCCACACCCCACCTGTCTTGACCGCACAGAAGCCGCGAAAGCCAGGCGGCGCGGACTCGATCTTGCCGATGGACTCATGTCCAGGCAACAGCTCGAAGAAGCCCGCGACCATGATAAAGGTAAATGCGGTAATTGCGATTGGGGCGACGACCTTCGCGCGCGAGCCGAGCGTCGGCACCATGTAGTTGTTGTAGAGAAACTCCACAAACGTCTCCCAGGCGCGCGCAAACCAGTTCGTGCCCGTCAACGTGTTGCGCAGCCCCGCTGCGCCGAGCAGCGCCAGCACGATGATCACCGCATCCACAATCAGCGTCGTCAGCAGCGTGTTGTGCAGCCAGTCCGGCCCGAGAGGCTCAGAGGGAACAACAACGTTTGGGATGAACGTCTTGAATGGCACGGCGATCCCATTGATCGTCAACGTGAAGCTGCTCAAGAGGATGCCGACAAGCAAAGACCCGATCAGCAGAGCAAGGAACTGCAAACCCTTTCTCATGTCGCCAAAACCTGTGTCTCAGTGTGCGTCTAGTTGCGGCGCAGAGGCTGCCTCCATCGGCGCAGCACCGCGCTGTTTGGACTCCACCCACGCCAGGTACGCCTTGCGCGCTTTGACCACGGTCGCAATGCCGACGCGGTAGGCGACGAGCAGCGAGAACACCGCGCCAACCAGCGGCAGCGCCACCGTCAGCAGCGGGCGCGTGCCTAACTGGGCATCCAGGCTCATGCCGAGGAGGACCCCACCGAGCATGAGAGCGCCATTGATAAGGGCAATTTGGACAACCATCACGCCGATGACCTGTGGCGGGAAGGCTCTGATGAAAATCACCAAAGGCGACTCCTGCTTCTGGCTCTGCATGAGCGCCGCGATTCTATCATGCCGCTAATGCTCATCCTGAGCATTAAGGGTGTATTCCAAGCCCGCGGTTGAGGTGCGACTCATTGGCTCAGCCTCGCTGCATCCTGGCAGCGCCGCCTTAAGGCGTGTGCCTATCGCGTGCAGACAGCTATCTCCACTTCGGCGCACGCAGCGCCTGCGTCCCCGTGCGCAAGCCTACAAGTATGATTACACCCGCTGCGACCCATGGAGGCACACCTCTCCCTCGGCAACACGCATGTGTACCTACTCAGCGATGGTGTTTCGTACTGGGACGGTGGAGGCACATTCGGTCTGGTCGGGCGCGCCAAATGGGTTAAGCTCTTGCCCCCGGATGAGCACAACCTCGTCCCACAAGCGCTGCGCTGCGCCTTGATTGAGGCGAACGGTAAGCGCATCTTGGTGGACTGCGGCGTCGGTGACAAGCCTAACGACCTGATCGCAACGCAATACGATGTGCGCCGCCCCAACGGCACGCTGCTGGACGACCTCGCCCGCCTCGACCTTGCCCCAGAGGACATTGATCTAGTCATTCTCACGCATCTGCACGGCGATCACTCTGGATGGGCAACACGACTAGAGAACGGTCGCCCTGTGCCAACCTTCCCCAGGGCACGTTATCTTGTGCAGCGCACCGAGTTCGAGGACGCGATCCACCCAAACGAGCGCACGCGCAACACCTACTTCGCGGACAACTTTGTGCCGCTCTTCGAGCACGGCGTCCTGGTGCTGCTCGATGGGGAGGCTCAAGTCTCGCCCCAAGTGCGCGTCGTGCCGACCCCCGGGCACACGGCTGGGCATCAGTCAGTCGTTATCGAGGACAACGCTGCTGAGCAGCCCTGCTTCCTCACGGGTGATCTCGCGCCATACATGATCCATCTCGTTCGGCTGCCCTGGGTGACGGCTTACGACGTGCTGCCGATGCTCACAATTGAGACAAAGCGACACTGGCAGCCCTGGCTGCATCAGCACCGCGCGCTTGTGGTGAACTCGCACGACACAACCATGCCCGTAGGATGTCTAGAGCGCAACGAGAAGGGACTGTTCTCGGCTGTGCCGATCGCGCAAAGGTGATCAGCCGCGTGGCTGCGTCTAGACCAGATATGGCGTGCTGCCCTGTCCTTTTCAATAGAGGTTCAGCGTGAGCGCCGTTGCACGTTGCATCAGAACCGCCCTGGGCATCGTTCTGGCGCTCGCTGTGATTGCCTGTGCGTCCCCATCGCGCGTGCTGGTACTTTGGCACAGCCTGGACAACAAGCGCGCGCAGGTGCTCGAAGCGCTGATTGACCGCTGGAACGCTGTAAATCCACACGGGCTGATCATCGTTCCAGAGCGCCGCTCACCCATGCAACAACACCAAGCGATGCTGGAAGGCGCTGTAGGCGGTCGTCTGCCCGACTTAGCCTTGGTTGAGCCAGACCAAGCCTCGCTCTACGTTCAGCGCGGCGCGCTTACCAACTTGGACGGGCTGGTCAACAACAGCGACCCTACCCTGGGCTGGTCCGCGGAAGACCGTCAAGACCTGTTCCCATTTGTGCTGCAAGCAGGGCGCGATGCGCGTGGGCGGTTGTTCGGCATTCCTCAGGGCGGACGGGCGCAAGCAGTGTTGATCAACCAGAATTTGCTGCGAGCAAACGACCTGACAAGTCTGCCAAGCGACCTGGACGCGCTGGGCAAAGCCTGCGCGAGGCTCGCGAGCGTCAACTTGGGCACAGCCTGCTTTGCGGTCGCCTCAGACAGTATGACTTTTGAGGCTTGGGCGCTCGCACACGGCGCGCAGCTTTACAGCAGCGACGGCGTGCAGGTCGGAGCTGCGCCTGTCAGCACGATGCTGCAATTCTTGCTCGAGGCAGTTCGCACAGGTCAGGCTTACCGCACGCTCTCGCAAGCGCGCGCGGTCAGCGAGTTCGCCAGCGGACGTGTGCTTTTCGTGCTGCTCTGGAACACTGATTTGGACGCCGCTTGGCGCGAGATACAGTCGCAAGCAAAGTTTGATCTTGCAACGGCATTGCTCCCTTCCCAGCAAGGTCAAGCCCAAGCAACGCCGAGCCAAGCGCCGCTGTGGGTGATCCCAGCTAAGCCCAGAGAGCGGGTCGAGGCAGCTTGGCGCGCCGTGCGCTGGCTATTGGAGACCGAGCAGACGACGCTCTACGCTGAGGGAACAGGTGAGTTGCCTGCGCGCACCTCAGCGCTGGAGCGGTTGCAAGGCGAGCCAAACACGCTGCGCGCTTTGCGCCATGCGTTGTTCCAGCAGCTCGGACCTGCGGCGCGTCCTGAACCGATGGTCAGCGGCTGGTCTTGCGTCCGCGACCAACTTGCCGCCGCGCTTCGTCGCGCCTTGAGCGAGCAGGAAAACATCCCTGATGTGTTGCTCGACACCCAGGTCTCTGCTCAGCGCTTGCTGTTTGAAGATTGCACGGGCGAGTGACCATCGGGGCGAATTAGGTGCGCCTAGCGCAGGACGTAAAGCGCAATCCGCACTCCGCGAAACGCCTGCTGTTCTAGCTTGACCCAATTCTGCTCAAGCCAAGCTGCGGTCAGCCCGCGCGCGTCCCATAGCGCTGGCTCAGTCTCGAAGAACCAAATCCGCTCTGCGTTGCTCAGCAGAGCGCGCAATCGAGCGTAGATTTGCTCAGGCGGGTCGCCGCGGTTAGTGAATGGCGCCTCGATCATCCGCAAGCTGTGCGCGTCTGTGCCAAGTCGGTCGGCATAGTAGGTGAAGCTGTGCTTGGCGTATGGGATTAACAGAACGACAGCATCACCTGGGCGCGCGCGGTGAAGCACGTGCTCGACCGCACCGCGCAGATCAGGGCGAATTGGGTGCACAACTTGGGCAACCACCCCAGCAACGCTGACTGCGCTGAGCAAGCCCACCAATGCGCCGCGCAGAGGCGGACGAAGCACAGCGATTCCATTGCCGAGTAGCAAGTAAAACCCTGTTGCGCTCCACAAGACGTAGCGCGGCAGGAAGAGCGGCACCTGTAGCGAGAGCAGCACCAAAGCCGCAGGCGGCAGAACCGCCCAGCCTAGAACAGCGAATCCCAGCCGGCTGCGTCGTCGCCACAGCCCATACGCTAGCCCGAGGAAGCCCAGCGCGAGCACGCCCGCACGCAGGGCGCGACCCAGCTCAGGGGACGCACTCGGCGGCAGAGGGGCATGAGGGTCAAGTCCAAATGACCAGTTGTTGATCAGCGTGCCCAAGGCGACCTCAGGCGCGTAACGTGGGAGCGCGCTGCCCACCCCCGCAAGGAAGGATGGGAGTTGCCAAGCAAGCAAAGGCAAGTAGGGCACTGTCAGCGCCGCGAGCGCCACAGCTACACGATGCCACTGCTGACGCAGCAGGACGACCGACGCCGCACAAAAAGCAAGAACGACGATCAGCGCCAGCGGCGAGAGTAAGTGGAGATAGAAACTCGCGCTTGTCGCAAACACAAACGCACCCCACCATCGCCACGCTCGACGCTGCGCCGCGCGCACAAGCGCGTAGAACCCTAGCGCCAATAGGGCAGGCTGCACCGAGTACATCTTGCCCTCGCCGGCATACCAGATCAACACCGGCGACGACGCTGTAAGCCAGGCGCCCCACCACCCAGCACTAGGACTGAACACGCGGTATCCGAACGCATAAGCCAGCACGACCAGCCCTGTGCCAAACAACACCGACAGGTATCGCAGCGTGAAGTCGCTGACACCGACGAGCGCGAACCAACCGCGCAGCAACAGGTGGTACAGCGGGCCGTTGAACCCCACTGCGCTGAAGGTCGTGACCAGCGCGCTAAGCGGTTGCAGCGCGAATCGGATCGAGTCCACTTCATCGCGCCAGAGGCTCTCCCCAGTGATGTTGGCGAGGCGCAAAGCGAAAGCGAGCAGCACAATGATGCTGACTCGCCATCCTGCGCCTGCTCGCCCTTCACTGCTCGCCACTTGACCCACTCCCCTTCTTGCGCTTCTTCAGCGGCTTGCGCTTCTTCGCGGCTGGCTGAGGCTGAGCTGGCTGTGCTTGCGCGCTGGGTGTAGGCTTCGTCTTGTCTGAGCGCCCGAGGTCGGTGGCGCTGCGCGCTTTGCGGCGGCGCTTCTTCTTGCGCTTGGCGGGTTCGCTTTCAGCGGAAGGCACACTGGCAGCCTGGGGAGTGAGGTCAGCCGCAGCGGAGGAAAGCTGCGCGACGGCGTCCGTCGGTTGGGGAGTGCTCTTGCGTCCGCAATCGCACTCGCCGTTCTCGTGGCGGTCACACGTGCCACTCAGTGCTTTCTCTTGCAGGCGCTGCAACTCCTCTAGGGGGACAAGTTGCTCGCGGTGGAAGACGACTTCACGGGCGTCCTGACCTTCGCCGAAGCGCACCTTGACCGAGTCGCGCAAGTGCAGGATTTCGACAACCTTGCCCGGCCCCATCGGCGTGCCGATGATTGACTTTAGCTTAGGCAGATGTCGCCGCGCCTCGACATATTGCTCGTATTCATAGATCAAGCAGCAGCGCAGCCGCCCGCACATCCCAGTAATGTCCTGAGGGTTTAGGCTCAGGTTCTGTTCCTTGGCATGTTTGATCGTGATCGGGCTAAATTCGGTGAGGAAGCGCGAGCAGCAGCGTTCCTCAATGCCGCACGCCCCCATGCCGCCGAGGATCTTGGCGACCTCCCGAGGGCTGATCTGGCGCAGCTCGATACGCGCGCGGTACAAGCGGCTCATCGCCTCGCGCAGCGCACTGACCTCGACGCGCTCCTCTTGGTCGGTCGAAAACAGGAACGTCAGCGTCTGACCATCGAAACTGTATTCGGCGCGGACGATCTTGATTGGCAGCTTGAGCGCCGCGCTTTCCGCGCGGCAGGCGATCATCGCCTCTAGCTCTTTCTGCTGGTAGTAGTGGCGCATTGCCATATCGCGCCCAGTAGCTCGGCGCTCGATGCGCTTGTAATTTGCTTGAGGGTCTTTGGGAGGCTTGAGCGTCGCCACCTGCGCCATCTGCTTGCCTCGTGCTGTGTCCACGATGACCCAGTCGCCGACCTTCAGGTCGTCGAAGCCGTCGGCAAGGTAGTGATAAATCTTGCCAACAGGTTGGAAGCGCACCCCGACTAAGCGCGGCGCAGAAGGCGGCGGCAGCGGCGGTTCGGAGGGCGCGCCAGTCCATTCGGGAGCATCGAAGATGGAGGGTTCTTTAGTTGCGAGTTCAGACATGACGAGCGCAGTCAAACGACTGAGGCGCGCAGCGCACTGTTTAAACGCGCGAACCAATCACCAGCGTCCACTCCCTCAAGATGAGCGTCTAGACTCTGACACATGGCGCGCAGCGCGGCAGCTCGCCCTGAGCTCTACTCCCCTCCCCTAGGCAAGGTGTGAACTGCCCTAGGCAGGAAGCGAAGCACCTCACGTGCACCACTGCGTCGCAGTGTGCTACAGACGAAGAGGGACTGCGCGCGCATCTAGCCGATGATCGAGATCGGGATGACGTTGCTTTGCTGGAAGTTCAGCACGCTGACCCGCGCCGCGACTTTGCCGGCGATCTCGCGCAGGGCGCGCGCAGCCTCGCTCTCGGGGAAAGCAACGACGACTGGGCGTCCGCTGTCACCGCCGATGCGGATCGCAGGGTCAAGCGGCACGCTGCCCAAGAACGGCACTTGCTTGAGCGCCGCCAAGCGCTCGCCGCCGCCCTCGCCGAACAGCGCTACGCGCTGACCAGTCTTCGGGTCAGTGTACGGCCCCATGTTCTCGATGACGCCGATGATTGGCACCTTGAGCTGCTCAAAGGCGGCTAAGCCCTTCAGCGCGTCGCCCATGCTGACCAACTGCGGTGTGGTGACGATGATGCCCATCACCCCCTGCGCTGTTTGCGCCAGCGACAGTTGTGAGTCGCCTGTGCCTGGTGGCATGTCCACAATCAGGTAATCCAGGTCGCCCCACTCAACGTCCTGTAGAAACTGGCGAATCGCGCTGTGAAGCATTGGGCCGCGCCACACCAGCGGTGCTTCGGCGGGGTAGATGAACCCGATGCTGAAGATCTTGATGCCAAATTTCTCTTCGGGGATCAGCCGCCCATTGCGCTGCGCGACAGTTGGCGTTGTCCGTCCGTCGGGCAACAACTCTGCCATCGGCAGTCCAACCATCAGCGGCACGTTCGGACCGTATACATCGTTGTCCAGTAGTCCGACCTTCGCCCCAGTCTGCCCCAGAGCGATGGCGATGTTGACAGCGATAGTTGACTTGCCGACGCCGCCCTTTCCCGAGGCAACGGCAATGACGTTCTTGATGGGTAGATTTAGCGCGCTGCGCATCCGTGCGTTGGCAGCAACGTTGCTTGTCCAACCGATCTCCACTTTGCCGATGCCAGGGATCTTGCTCAGCTCCGCTCGTGCCGCCTTCTCCATCACGTCTTTGAGCGGGCACGCGGGTGTAGTCAGCTCGATCTTGAAGGAAACATCGTTGCCGCGCACCTGCACGTCTTTCACCATGTTCAGCGAGACCAGGTCGCGGTGCAATTCTGGCTCAATTACGCGCGAGAGCGCGTTCAAGACATCCTGTTCTGTGATAGCCATCACACACCATCCCAGCGGCGCACA
>JANWUW010000008.1 GCA_025057935.1 Thermoflexales bacterium | reverse complement strand
GGCTTGCGGCAAGTGCGCCCATCAGAATGGTTCGTCGGCGAGTTGCGCCGCGTTTTGGGCGCGTCCTCGTCCCCTGCGGTGCAATCTCTCAGCGCGCAAGAAGTCGAGGCTTGGCTTGCGATCTTCCCCGAGCCTCCTTCGTCGCCACCCACCCCTGCAGCGCCGAAGCCAGATCCGCAAGCGCTCAAACGCCAACGACGCCTTGAGCAACTGCGCAAGCAAGTGGCAAACCAGCAAAAGCTCCGCCGCTCGATCGATTGAGCCCCCGCGCAAACTTGTAGCATCGTTGCTATCATTCCCATCACCACTGCACGTCGAGCGGTGGGACCTCGGAGAGGAGATGGGCTATGTTTAGAGAAACTGTGCTGGTTGGCGCTGCGGCGAAGGTGGTTGAGGATGAGGTAGGCACGACGACACGCGCGCCAAGCCAGCCTGCAAAGACCTTCGACGCCTTCGGGCGCCACATCCACTACCTGCGCATCTCGCTCACAGACCGCTGCAACCTCCGCTGCGTGTACTGCATGCCTGAGCAGGTGACCTTCCGCCCAAGCGAGGAACTGCTCACTGACGAGGAGCTGTTCGCCATCCTGCACGTGATGAGCCGCCTGGGCTTCGACAAATTCCGCCTCACTGGCGGCGAACCCACCGTGCGCCCCGGCTTGGTGGACATCGTGCGCGCCATCGCTGCGTTGCCCACCACGCGCGAGATCGCCATGACCACCAACGGTCTCAGGCTGGCGCGCCTCGCTGAGCCGCTCAAAGCCGCAGGGCTCACGCGCGTCAACATCAGCATTGACTCGCTCGACCCACAGAAGTTCCGACGCATCACGCGCTGGGGCAACCTGCATGATGTGCTGGAAGGCATCGCCGAAGCCGAGCGTGTGGGGCTGAGACCGATCAAGCTCAACGCTGTGGTGATTCGCGGCTTCAATGAGGAGGACGTCGTCTCGCTCGCTGCGCTCACGCTCGAGCACGACTGGCAGGTGCGCTTCATCGAGGTCATGCCGTTTGCCGACGTGGCGGCGTTCCAGCAAGCCGCCATCGTCACCACTCGCGAGATGATGACGCGCATTGAAGCCGCGCTCGGGACGCTGCAAGTCGAGAACGAAGGCAAGCTGGACGGCGAGGCGCGCGTCTATCGCTTACCGGGCGCGCGCGGCACGATTGGCTTCATCAGTCCAGTGACCGCTCCGTTTTGCGCGAGCTGCAATCGCGTGCGGCTTACTGCTGACGGCACGCTGCGCCTGTGCCTGCTGAAAGACGGCGAGGTGGACCTGAAAACACCGCTGCGCAACGGCGCGCGCGAAGACGACCTCGAGGCTATCATCCGCGAGGCGATCTGGCTCAAGCCTTGGGGGCACGACCTTGCCGAAGGCGTGATCCCCATGAATCGCATCATGAGCGAGATCGGCGGGTGAGACAATTTGCAGCATGACGCTAACGCATCTGAACGCGCAAGGCGAGGCGCACATGGTGGACGTGGGCGCAAAGCCCGACGCTCAGCGCGAAGCCGAAGCAGAGGCGATCGTGGAGATGAGCGCCGAAGCTTATCAAGCCCTCGTGAGCGGCAACCTTAAGAAGGGCGATGCGCTTGGCGTGGCGCGAATCGCTGGCATCATGGCGGCGAAACGCACTAGCGACCTGATCCCCCTGTGTCATCCTCTGCCGCTCACGCACGTTGAGGTCGTTGTGACTCCGCAGCCAGTAGAATCAGGCGCGCGCGGCACAGTGCGCATCAACGCGCGCGTGGCTTGCGTTGGCAAGACTGGCGTCGAGATGGAAGCGCTGACCGCAGCCAGTATCGCGGCGCTCACGGTGTACGACATGGTGAAGGGCCTAGACCGCAGCGCACTGATCCGTCAGGTGCGCCTGATCGCAAAGCGCGGCGGGAAATCCGGTGAATGGACAGCAGCGGAGCGATGAAAGTGAAGCTGTTTGCCACCCTCAAAGAGCGTGCGGGCGCGCCTGAGATCGTCCTGCAGGGCGCAGCGACGACGGTGGCGGAAGTTCGCCAGCGCATTGCAGAGCAGTACCCGCACCTTGCCGCCTTAGCAGCGCGCTCCATCGTCGCAGTGAATCATCAGTTCGCCTTCGATGCTGATCCAGTGCACCCCGACGATGAGATCGCGTTATTCCCACCCGTCAGTGGGGGTTGAATCATGAGCACCGCAGAGCCAACCGTCATCGAGATCACAGCTGCACCGATTGACTTGAATGCCTTGCAGCGCGCCGTCACCACGCCGCGCGATGGCGCCGTGGTGCTGTTCACGGGCACAGTGCGTGGGCAGACTGGCGATGTGGAGACGATTCAGCTCGAGTACGAAGCTTATACCGAAATGGCGTTAGCAAAGCTGCGCCAGATCGCCGAGGAGATGCGCGCGCGCTTCCCGTTGATACATGGCATCGCCCTAGTGCAGCGCGTGGGCGCGATGGAAGTGGGCGAGCCAACTGTGGCCGTAGTCGTCAGCGCGAGTCACCGCGGTGATGGCGCCTTCGAGGCAGCGCGCTACGGCATTGACCGCCTCAAGCAGATCGTGCCGATTTGGAAGAAGGAAGTGCGCCCTGACGGCAGCGCGTGGGTGGAGGGCGATTACATGCCAGCCGTGGGTGACTGATTGCAATCTTGCGCGCAAGCGCTACACTGTGAGTCCCAAATACCCTCTGGAGGTCAGTTCCCTCATGAAGCGCAGAACTTTCCTCAAAGCAGCAGCTACCAGCGCGGCTGCGACAGCGACGCTCGCGTTCCCGAACGTCATCATCGCCCAGCGTAACGTGCAGTGGGATATGGCGACGAGTTAGCCTCAGGCGTTGGGCACGCTCCATGGTGGAGCCGAATACTTTGCAGAGCGCGTCTCCGCGCTAACGGGCGGGCGTTTTCGCATCGTGCCCAGCCCAGCTGGCAAGTTCGGTCCTGGCACAGCCGTGCCCGATCTTGTAGCCCAGGGCGCAGTGCCAATCGGTCACACCGCCGCTTACTATGCGATCGGCAAAGCACCCGTCACGGGGATCGCTACAGGACTGCCCTTCGGCATGACGCTGCGCCAAATGAACGCTTGGTTCTATGAGGGCGAGGGCTTGAAACTGTTGCAAGAGTACTACGCCAAACGCTTCGGCACCATCGCCTTCATTGCGGGCAACTCTGGCACACAGATGGGGGGCTGGTTTCGCAAGGAGATCAAGACACTCGAGGATCTCTCAAAAAATGCGCATCGCTGGACCCGGCGGCGAAGTAATGAAACGACTGGGTGTGTGTGACGGTGCAGACTATCCCGCCCAACGAGATCTTTCAGGCTTTGCAGACCGGCGCGGTGGACGCCGTAGAGTGGGTCGGTCCCTACGACGAGAATCGCGCGTTACTACTACTATCCTGGCTGGTGGGAGCCAGCAGCCGCGCTCGAGATCCAGGTCAACCTCAAAGAGTGGGCGAAGTTGCCAAAGGAGTATCAAGAAGCCATTCGCAGCGCCGCGCTGGAGATCAACATGCTGATCCCAGCACGCTACGATGCGCGCAACGCCGCAGCGCTGAAGCGATTGCAAGCTGCTGGCGTGCAACTGCGTCCGTTTCCCAAATCCATCTTGGACGCTGCAAAAAAGGTCAGTGACGAGATCTTCAGCAGTATTGCTGAGCGCGACACCGATTACAAGCGTATCTTCGAGAGCTGGAGGCGCTTTAAGACCGAAACTGACGCATGGTTCGGCTTGAATGAGTTTGCGATGGAGTCGTATCTCTTCGGCAAGATGTAGTCTGTGCTCTCACCAGTAAAAGCGCGCGCCCGCTTCGTAACCTGTTGGCGGGCGCGCGCCTTCAGGAGGCGCGAGCAACCGACTACTCCGCGCGCATCATTGTTCGCAACACTGCAGGCAGAATGCCGCCGTTGCGGTAGTAGTGCACCTCTACAGGCGTGTCCAAGCGCGAGCGAACGGTGAACTGGAAGGGTGCACGCCCATCAGTTGGGGTAACATGCACAACAAGCGTCTGCCGCGGTTCCAAATCGGCTGGCAAGCGAATCGTGTAGCGCTCGTCGCCCCTCAACCCTAGTGATTCCCAACTCTCACCGGGCATGAATTGGAGCGGCAACACACCCATGCCGACCAGGTTGTTGCGATGGATGCGCTCGAAGCTCTCGGCGATGACCGCGCGCACGCCAAGCAGCGCCGTGCCCTTTGCTGCCCAGTCGCGCGAAGATCCTGTGCCGTACTCCTTGCCCGCCAACACAATTAACGGCACGCCAGCCGCTTTGTAGCGCATGGCAGCGTCGTAAATCGGCATGATCTCGCCTGAGCCATCCGCGAGGTAGCGCGTCACGCCACCCTCAACGCCAGGCACGAGGAGGTTTTTCAGCCGAATGTTGGCAAAGGTGCCGCGCATCATCACTTCGTGGTTGCCACGTCGCGCTCCATACTGGTTGAAGTCCTCCTTGCTCAGACCACGCGCGCGCAACCATCGCCCGGCAGGGCTATCCTCAGGGATGTCGCCCGCGGGTGAGATGTGATCCGTGGTGATCGAATCGCCGAACAGACCGAGCACACACGCGTTCTCGATGTCGCGGAGCAGCGGCGGATCGAGCGTGAAATGCTCGAAGTAGGGTGGTTCGCGAATGTACGTGCTCTCCGGGTCCCAGGGGTAAAGGTCGCCTTCGACGCCCGTGATGGCGCGCCATTCCTCTGTGCCGCTGAACACATCGCTGTATTGGCGCTTAAACATCTCCGGCAGCACGTAACGCGCGATGGCTTCGTTGATCTCTTGTTGAGTGGGCCAGATGTCGCGCAAGTACACAGGGTTGCCCTCGCGGTCGTAGCCCAGCGGCTCACGGGTGAGATCCACGTCGGTGCGCCCAGCCAACGCGTACGCCACCACCAGTGGCGGTGAGGCAAGGTAGTTCGCGCGCACCAGCGGGTGCACACGCCCTTCGAAGTTGCGATTACCGCTGATCACCGCTGCAGCGACGAGGTTGCCCTCGGTGACGGCTTTCGCGACTGGCGGCGGCAGCGGACCGCTGTTGCCGATGCAGGTGGTGCAGCCATAGCCGACGAGGTGGAAGCCAAGCGCCTCTAACGCCTCCATCAAGCCCGCCGCGCGGAGATACTCGGTCACAACTTTGGAGCCGGGCGCCAGCGACGTCTTCACGTAGCGTGGCGTGCGCAAGCCACGCTCCACTGCTTTCTTCGCCAGCAGCCCAGCGCCAAGCATCACGCTGGGGTTGCTGGTGTTGGTGCAACTGGTGATCGAAGCAATCACCACGGCACCGTGGCGCAGCTCTTCTTCATGCCCATTGAAGCGCACCCGCACGGAGGTATTCAGTTCTTCGGGTTTCAGCCCGAAGCCGCGCTCCTTGGTCGGCGCAGTGAGCGCGCTCAGGAACTGCTGTTTCACCTGCGCGAGCGGCACGCGGTCTTGAGGGCGCTTAGGACCAGCGAGGCTCGGCTCAACTGTGCTGAGGTCGAGCTCTAGGGTGTCGCTGAAGACTGGGTCAGGGGTGTCGTCAGTGCGGAACAGTCCTTGCGCCTTGGCATAGTACTCGGTCAACTCAGCCGCTTCAGGGCGACCAGTGGCGCGCAGGTAGCGCAGTGTCTCTTCGTCAATGGGGAAGAAGCCCATCGTCGCGCCGTATTCCGGCGCCATGTTGGCGATGGTGGCGCGATCAGCGAGGCTGATGTTGCTCAAGCCGGGACCATAGAACTCGACGAACTTCTCAACTACGCCCTTCTTACGCAGCATCTGCACCACCGTGAGCGTAAGGTCAGTGGCGGTGACCCCTTCGCGCAATGCGCCGTAGAGCTTGAAGCCGATCACCTCGGGCATGACCATGTAGAGCGGCTGCCCCACCATCACCGCCTCCGCCTCAATACCCCCCACGCCCCAGCCGACCACGCCCAGGCCGTTGATCATCGTGGTGTGGCTATCAGTGCCCACCAGTGTGTCAGGAAACGCCACGCCATCCCTGAGCGTGGTGACCTGCGCGAGGTACTCGAGGTTCACTTGATGCACGATGCCAGTGCCTGGAGGGACAACACGGAAGTTCTGAAAAGCCTGCTGTCCCCACTTCGCAAAGCGATAGCGCTCGTTGTTGCGCTCGAACTCTTTCTGCAAGTTAAGCCAGAACGCCTCAGGCGTGCCGTAGAAATCCACCTGCACTGAATGATCGATGACCATGTCCACAGGCACGCGCGGGTTGACCTTCTTCGGGTCGCCGCCGAGGCGCGCCAGTGCGCTGCGCATCGCCGCGAGATCCACCAAGCACGGCACACCGCTGAAGTCCTGCAGGATCACGCGCGCGGGTTTGAAAGGAATCTCAACGCCTTCACGATGAACTGTCTCCCAACGCGCTAGGCGATCGACATCATCAGCAGTGATCTCGAAGCCGTCGCATTGACGCAGCGCCTGCTCGAGCATGACCTTGATGCTGAACGGCAGACGCCCGATGGCGTAACCTTGGCGCTCAAGCGCCTCGAGGCTATGGAACTGCACCTCGCCAAATGGACCCTTAAGCACAGAGAGCGTGTTGAACGCGTTCATGATTGGCTGCTTGTAGGCTTTGGGTTCAGCGTTGCAGCATCAAGCGCAGCGATGCTGCAACACCAAGCGTGTTCGAGGATTGTACGGTATTCGAGTTTTGTGATGCTGCACACAAGCGCTGGTTGCGCGCCGCTCATGCATGCTGCCGCGCGCGTCGCCATTAGTGGCAAATGACCCAGCCCGACTCACTCAGCGCGCTTGCCTTGCACCCTCAAAACTCACGCAAGCGAGCAGCCACCACGCTAGCGACCAGCAGAATGCCCATGAGCGCAATAGCCGACCCAAGCACGGGTGCACCCAGCATCACCCTTACCACCAACTCTGGCAACACCACGATGCCACCTCCAGCGCCCGTGCACGCTGCGCCCACCACCCACATACGTTGACCGCGCGCTTTGCCCATCGCGTGTAAGACGCGACGCACCAACTCGGCAATCCCACCGCCGATGAGCGGTGAGAGGATGAGGGTGAGCCAGAGCGAGAAGAATGCGACCGAGGCACCGAGAAATCGCAAGCCGAAGCCAGCAAGCACGCCGATCACCAAACACAACGCGCCGACAACGAGGTAGTGACCTAGGTTTGCGTTGTAGAACGTCGCGACACGCGCCTTGACGTAATACGGGCAAACGTAGCCAGTTGGGATGCGTTGCGCGTCCTTGATGTCCAGAGGGCGGTTGCACTTGGCGCAGCGCAACGCAGAAGGGGTCGCTGCAATGTAGTTGCCGGGGCAGTCGAACTCTCCAGCAAACGACGAAGACGGAACAGTCATACCGTGCCCGAAGTCTATCCGAGGGCTACAGCGTGCACATGCGCGCTTCTGCGCGGATTAACAAACATGACGAGGGAGATTGCCATTGTGAGAAGCTCGGCTGGCAGTGAGATCTGCGAGGGGGGAGGGGGGAGGATGACCTCACCGTCGCCGAACTTCTCACAATCGGCAACCTCCCTTGCCTCAGGGAATGCGCCCCGGCGTTGGTTGCTGCGCCTGTCTAAAGTCTAGGTTGCAATTGTCTGTATCCACAGATGGCGGCCAACGCTGAAGCGATTTCCCTGCCTCAATTGACTGCATAAATGATACCACACCTTGAACAGAACCTGAAAGCCAAGCTACACCGTCAACAAGGCGATCTTGCGCGTCGAGCAGGATCACTTCGTCACCCGAATTCGCCAGGCTGATCTGCCCGCCTGCCCAAGAATGGTAGGGCAGAAGCTGGGGCACTGTTGGGTCATAGTCTTCCAGCTCAAAGTGTGGAAGAAAACCCCAGTCCTCGAAGAAGCGCGCGGCATTTTGCGCGATCACCAAAGCGCGTCCGGGCAGCAGCAGCGTCCCAGCAGGAAACTGATACATCCCCTCGCCTGTGGATTGCGATGGCGTAGCAGCGTCGCCTACTTTGTAGCCGCTGAGATCGATCGCGCGCCCGCTTGGGTTGTACAGCTCAATCCATTCGCGCCCGCTCTCATCGCCGCCAAGCGGGTTGATCATTACCTCGCTAATCAACACGTAATCAATAACGCGGTAGCGCGACATGAGGAGAGGCAAGAAAACGGGCTGCGCAAACTGGTAATCGCTACGAAAAACCTCGCGCAAGAACGCGAAAACTTCCTCAGACTCAATCCAAACGCTCAGCTCGCGGTTGCGCTTCGCGCTGGTCTCAGTGCCATTCCACGAGCCGATGTGCACAAAGGCATGCCCACCGACACGAAGCAAGAACATCTTGTTGTGAATGCCCAAGCCAGTGGGATTGCCGCGCAGCGCGCGCAGGTCCCAGCTATTGTCACTAGCAAGTGCGTTGAGGTAGTTTGCCGTGGCAAAGTTACTGCGCGGAGCAGCAGGGTTGTCATAGTGCTGATCAAGCAACAAGCGCACACGTGCACCGCGCGAGGCAGCGCCGATCAAGGCTGCCAAGCGCGGGTTGGGCGCACTCAACGGCGTGCTGCCCGCTGCACCCCAGAAGTGATGTTCGTTGAGCTGGTTGACGAAAACCTCGTCCCCGCTTCCCGCGGCGTGCAGCCAAGCCAGCAATCCATCGCGCTTGCGCAAGTGGCTTTCGGGCGATGTGTAGAGCGTCAGGGTTGCCGGGCGACTCGTGCTGAAGACAGCACCGAAGCGCACCGTGTAACTTGTGCCGCCCGAAGCGGTGATCGGCACGAAACCAACTGGCGGCGCACCAAATGGCGCGCATGCTGCGCACCAGCGCACAATGTCGCGATGCGAAAGGTCTGCCTCGAAGATCGCTTGGGCGCGCGCTACCAGCGGCGCGGCATCAGTCAACAGCACAATGCCGCGCTGCCCCGCTGTGCCGTCGCTTTTGTCATCATGCGGCATGCCGCGCAAGCCGAAGTTTTCAGTGCTCACAAGCAGCCGCTGACCATCCAGCACAGCGAACTTGGCATGTAAGAAGGCGTAACGCGCATGAATGTCCTGCGATGGATCGCTGCGCATGAACCAGCAGCCGCTGCTCCCAGTGGGATCAGCTTGCGTGATCCGCTGGCAAATCCATCGCGTTTGATCTGGCAAGCCTCCCACAGGAGCGCCATCGAGCAGGACACGCACTCTGACGCCCTGCGCAGCTTTTTGAGCAAGCAGCTCACCAAGAAGCGGCTGGTCGAAGGTGAACGACTCGAGGTCAATGCTCTGCGTGGTTTCGCTCAGCGCGCGATGCACAAACTCGAAACTCGCATCAGGCGCGACGGCGAGCTGAACGTGTCCCGTGCCGCTCACGGGCAGGAAAAACTGCTCGTAGCGCCAACCGGGGTAAATAGGTCGGCGCGTCTCTATGGGATCGCCAGAAAAGTTAAACCAGTCCTCTGCGCGGTTAGTGTCGGAGACGGGCAGCGCAGTGGCTTCGTCGAGGCGGCGCATCAGCACTTGCCCCTCAGCAGGGATGGTCAACGTCACTGTGTAAGGCTGCAACGCAGGACCCTCCCAGCCGACCTGCGCTGCGCCATTTCCGTACACCAACGTGTCCACCACAGTGCGCCGCACGTCAATGAGGCGCAGGCGCGCGCCCGTGTTGGGCAGAGAAAACGAAGCCGTTTGGTCAGCCGTGGCACCACTGCTAAACGTGCCCGACTGACGCTGAAGCAAGAAGTAGCCTTGCGCGCTAATCGTGCCAGAGAGCGTGACCGTCGTGATGCTGTTGGCAGCGATCTCAAGCAGCCACCCATTCAGTGAGATTGGCGCGGCAGTGTTGTTAAACAGCTCGATCCACTCGTGATTAGCGCTATAGCGAGTGCCGCTCCACGCGACCTCGTTGATCACCACCGAAAGCGTCGTGCTTGCTGACGGAGTGATAGCAATGGAGTTGCGCGCGCCGGGCGTTCCAGTGATCGGATTACCGCCACCGTCAAAAGCAATAGGCGCTGTTGGATTTGCGCTGCCCCAGTTTGTGTCGCTGTCGGGTGCACTGCTGTCGCGCCGTTCCATCGTGCGGTAAGTCGGGTTGCCGCTCCCTGCAGGCCAACCGCCGCCGTCACCGTTCGCAGTGTCAGCAGTCGTGGCAAGCGTGTGCACAAGCCTGACCGATCCCCCTGCGTTGGCGAAGACCAATGCTCCGCTGTAGCTGAACGTGGGCGAGACACCAAACTGGCGTGTGAACGCAGCCGCATCGTTGGCAACCCAAATGCGCTCGCCGGGCGCGAGTATGTATGCAGGGAAGCTCCAACTTCGGTCGTTCGCGTCGAGCAACTGCCACTCCGGCCCAAGGGCTATCGGCGTGCTGGCGACGTTGGTGATCTGAACGCCTTCGTCGGCATTGCCTTCGTAGCCGTGGTAAGCCAGCGCGCTGATCAACACGCCCGAAGGCATCTCTGCGCGCGCTGCAGAGGGAACTGTTGTTGTAAGCGCGCACAACGCCAAAGCAGCGCTGAGAAGGCTCTGCCACTGTGTACAGCGACGCATCATCTTTGTACAGCGACGCATCATCTTTGACGTCCAGTGAGGCGCACCACAAGGCGCAATGCTGGCAACAGCTGGGCAGGAATTTTGAAGCAAGCCCGCGCAAAAAGCAAGTCAGGCTGCGCCCTCCTGCTCTGCCAACCGCTTCAGCTCGTAGAGCAGCGTAAGCGCTTCGAGGGGGCTAAGGGTGTTGGGATCGACACGCTTCAGGCGCTCCACCACCGGCGAGGGCGCGCTTGCGAAGAGTGGGAGCTGCGTGGCGCTGGGCGGCACGGCAGGCGCTGGCGACGGCGCAGACGGCGAACGACCGCGCTCGAGTTGCGCGAGCACGTCTTGAGCGCGATGGATCACTGCAGGCGGCAGCCCTGCGAGCTGAGCCACGTGAATGCCATACGAGCGATCCGCGCCGCCAGGCACAACTTTGTGCAAGAACACTACCGTGCCGCCCTCCTCGCTCACTGCGACGTTGTAGTTGCGCACGTGTGGCAAGCAGCGCTCGAGTTCGATCAGCTCGTGGTAGTGCGTGGCAAACAGCGTGAACGCACGATGCTCGGGGTGATTGTGCAAAAACTCAACCACTGCCCACGCGATCGCCAGGCCGTCGTAAGTGCTTGTGCCGCGCCCGATCTCGTCGAGGATCACCAGGCTGCGCGGTGTGCAGTGGTTGAGGATGTGTGCTGTCTCCAGCATCTCCACCATGAAGGTGCTCTGCCCACTTGCCAGCTCGTCCTGCGCGCCAATCCGCGTGAAGATCGCGTCCACCAGGCACACATCTGCCTCGCGCGCTGGCACGTAGCTCCCTATGTGCGCCATGAGCACAATCAGCGCCGTTTGGCGCAGATAGCTGCTCTTGCCGCTCATGTTAGGTCCAGTGATGATCAGGATGCGCGCCTCATCGTCGAGCACCACATCGTTAGGCGTGTAGGGCACCTCGCGCAACAGATGCTCGATCACAGGATGACGCCCCTCGCGGATCACGATCCGCCCCTCGTCGTTGAAGCGCGGGCGCACGTAGTTGTGGCGCGCGGCTGCTTCTGCTAATGCAGCCGCTACGTCAACCTGCGCAATGACCTGCGCGGCTGTGTAGAGCGCCTGCGCATGAGCTGCGATGCCTTGCACCAACTCCGTCAGCAGCCGTTGCTCGATCTCCGCGATGCGCTCGTCGGCGTTGAGGATCAGGGCTTCGTATTCTTTGAGCTGTGGCGTGATGTAGCGCTCCGCGTTGGCAAGGGTTTGCTTGCGAATGTAGTCTGCGGGGACGAGGTCGCGATTGGCGTGAGTGACCTCGATGTAATACCCAAAGACTTTGTTGTAGCCCACCTTCAGCGACTTGATGCCAGTGCGTTCGCGCTCGACGCGCTCAAGATTCGCCACCCATGTCTTGGCGTCCTGCGCCGCAGCGCGAACGCTGTCCAGCTCTGCGCTGTAGCCCGGCTTGATGAACCCATCGCCGTCGGGCGGGTCTTTAACCGCGGCTTCGATGTGCATGACGACGGTCTGCAGGTCGGGCGTTGGGAGCGCTGGGTCAATGGTGGGCACAAGCGCAGCGAGGCGCAGCCATTGCGCCGCAGCGCGTTTGAGGTTGAGCAGCTCGCGCGGCGTTGCAAGCCCGCTCAACACGCGCGCGGCAAGCCGCTCGAGATCAGGCATGTGCTGCAGCGCCTCGCGCGTGTGCGCGCGCAGTAGCGCATCCGCGAAGAGCGCGTCCACGCGCTTCAGCCGTGCTTCAATCGCAGCGCGATCGCACAAGGGTTGCGTGATCCAAGTGCGCAGCAAGCGTGCGCCCATTGGCGTCTGTGTGTAGTCCAACACGCCCAACAGCGTCGGCGGCTTGCCGCGCTGCGCAGCGGGGCGCAGGGGCTCGACAAGCTCAAGGTTGCGGCGCGTGGCGGCGTCGAGCGCCACGAACTGAGCGAGGGTGTAGCTGCGCAGAGTCAGCAACTGCGCCAGTGCTGCTGGCTGCGTATCGCGCAGGTACGCCAAGATCGCGCCTGCAGCGCGGATCGCCTGCGGCTTGTCCTCCAAGCCAAAGCCATGCAAGGAGGCGACGTTGAAATGCGCAAGCAGCGCCTGGCGCGCTTGGCTGAGCTCAAAGCGCCAATCGGCAAGCGGCGTGAGCGCGTATGGTCGGTCAGCAGTGGGAAGCGCAGGGCGCGGCTGCACTGACTCGGCGCACACCACTTCGCGCGGCTGGACACGCGCCAGCTCGCGATCCAGCGCGGCGCGGCTGCCAAGCTGGGTCGCCCAAAACTCACCTGTGGAGATGTCGCAGTAGGCGAAGCCGTACTCGCCCTCCTCGCGAGGGGGGTGCACGATCGCGGCTAAGTAATTCGGGCGAGCTGCGTCGAGCATTCCTTCCTCGAGCACAGTGCCCGGTGTGATCACGCGGCGCACCTCGCGCGGCACTAAGCCATTGATCGCCTCGTTGCCGATTTGCTCAGCAATGGCAACGCGGTAGCCGCGCTCAATTAAGCGCGCGATGTAACTCTCGGCAGCATGATGTGGCACGCCTGCCATCGGCACGCGCACATCTTTTGCCACCGGGCGCGAGGTAAGCACCACATCCAACTCGCGCGCCACCAGCTCGGCGTCAGCGTCGAACGTCTCGTAGAAGTCGCCGAGCCGAAAGAACAAAATGCAGTCCGCATATTTGCGCTTTAGCTCGAGGTACTGGCGACGGATCGGCGAGACATCGGCAGCCGCGTGAGCCATACGCGCGTGATTGTAATGAGCAACCCTGCAACCTCGTCTCCTGTGGGGCTCTGCTTCGCTTGCAGTAGTTTGCGCCCGAGTTCTGAGAACTCCGGAACTTAATCCCCTTGCAAACAAGCGCCTCTTCTGCTCAGGCGCGGGCATCCCCGTGATAGAATCGCGGCGCTCATGCAGGGCTACCATCGAGAATCGCCGCTGGTGATCTTCGTCAAAGCATTTCCGCCGCGCATCATCGGTGCCATGGCGTTGCAGCTTGCGCTCATCAATGGCGCGCTCATGGTGGGTGCTGTCTTTCTCGGCATGAGTTTGGATGCCCAGCTCGGCTCGCGCCCATGGTTGACGATCGCATTGCCGCTCTTTGGCGCGCTGCTTTCGCTAGGGGTAGCGTACCGTCTTGCGATGATTGCCACGCGCAAATCGCGCAAAGCCTACCTTGACTGGCTCGCTACCAAGCAACACGCTGCGGCATCCTCATCAGCAACGGTAACGCCTGCACCGCACGACGCACACTGAGCAAAGCATGGATGGAGTCGTATGAAAGGTCTGCGCTTTCTCATCTTGCTGATTGGCTCGCTAGTGGTCGGCATCCTGTTGAGCAGCTTCACGCTGACCATCAACGGCATTCCTGTGCCGTTTAAGACGTTCATCCCGAACGTAGTCGTGCCTTCCGAACCGCTCGGGCCGGATTGGCTGCACAACACGCTGTTCACCACGCTCATCGTGGACGCGGTGATCATCGTGCTGGCAATTTTGGGCGCACGGGGACTGCGCAACACCCTCACGGGCACAAACTGGTTCGCGCGCGCGTGGGAGACCTATGTGGAGTTCCTCTACAACAACTACCTCGTGCCCACGCTTGGCTCGCGCGCGAAAGTCGTCGCGCCGGTCGCCATCACAGCGTTCACCTTCATCATGATCGCGGGCTTCTTCGAGCTGCTGCCGGGGCACGAGTCGATCGGCAAAATTGAATCCGCTCCGCCCGGCTTTCGCGGCTTCTGCGCGGTGAACGCCGGCGGCGTTTGGCTGATCACCGGTCACGAGGTTGACCCGCAGAAGGGCTTTGAGGCATCGTGCGGCTACTCACTGGAGCAGGCGCAGGGCAAGACAGCGCATGCAGGCGAGCTGCTCGCCGCGCTGACTAGCGACGCTCAAAGCGCGCCCACGTTGGCAGGTGGCGACCCGAATAAAGGCGCGGCGCTCATCCCCTTCCTGCGCCGTCCCACCTCCTCGCTGAGCACCACGCTGGCGCTCGCAATAATCGCCTTCTTGTTCATCGAGATCCAAGGCATTCGCGCCAACGGCATTCACTACTTCGAGCGCTTCATCCAAGTGGGCGCTTGGCGGCGCGCGCGCCAAGGCATGATGCAGGGGTTGATCGGTTACATCCAGTCTGGGCTAGTTGGTCCTCTGGAGCTGATCTCGGAGTTCATCCGCATCCTCACCTTCTCCTTCCGACTTTTCGGCGCGATGTTCGCGGGCACGGTGCTGGTCTTCGTGATGACCTCCATCTTGCCCACCTTGCTGCCGACGGTGATGTTGGCGCTAGAGTTCGCCATCGCCGTGATTCAAGCGTTCGTCTTCATGATGCTGGTTACAGTGTTCACCTCGCTGGCTGTCGCGCATGGCGAACACTGAGACCGAAATTCACTGCAAGCAATTCAAGAGACGTCAAGGAGTGAACCAACCATGGACTTGGAAGCAGCACTTGTTCTCGGCAAAGCGATCGGCGCCGGCATTGCTGGCGGCGCAGGCATGATCGGCCCTGGCATCGGCATCGGTCTAGCAGGTCTCGGCGCACTGATCTCCATCGGGCGCAACCCCGAGGTCACGTCCACGCTGCAGACCTACATGATTCTCGTGATCGCATTTGCAGAGGCATTGGCGATCTTCGCTCTGGTCATCTCGTTCCTTCTGCTCTTCGCGTTCCAAGGCTGAAGCGTAGCTTGGAGGTCTGGCCGTGAACACCTTTCTGGCGATTACCCGAGTTGCGGCTGAGGGAGGTGGTTCAGACCCGTTTACAGGGCTGGGCATCAACCTCGTCCAGTTTGTTGCGCAGGTAGTCAATTTCCTGCTCATCATGTACTTTCTCAACGGCATGGTGATCCGGCCTGTGCTGCGCAACTTGGAAGCCCGCCGCAAGCGCATCGAGGAGAGCTTGGAGAACGCGCGCAAGGCGGATGAGCGCCTCGCCAACGTGGAGAAGGACTACCAAGCAAAACTGGCTGAAGCAGCGGCAGAAGCGCAGAAGATGCGCGCAGAGGCACTCGCAGGCGCCCAGCAAGAGGCACAGCGCATTCGCGCTGAGGCACAGGCTGAGGCTGAGCGCATCCGTCAGCAGGCGCGCATTGACGCTCTAGCTGAGCGCAACCAAATCTTGGCAGAATCGCGAAACCAGATCGTCGCGCTGGTGATGGCTGCCACAAACAAGCTCGTCGGCGACTCGCTGGACGTTGCTCGCCAGAAGGCGCTGATCAACGACTTCTTTAGCAAGGTGCCTGCCGCAAATCTGGCTGGCGTAGCCGTTACTGGCGCTCCGGTCACCGTGACGAGCGCACTGCCACTAACCGATGAGGAAAAGCTGCGGGTCAAGGGCGACCTCGCTGCTCATTTGGGCGAGATCCACGAAATCCACTTCGAGGTCGACCCAACCATCCTCGGTGGGCTTGTCGTTCGCGTCGGCGATAAAGTGATCGACGGCAGCGTCGCAAGCCGCGTCAACGCCTTGCGCGCGCAGCTCGTCGCGTAGGCAATAGCAAGACCAAGCGCAAAGCGCCTCAGCAGCACGCTGAGGCGCTTTGTTTTATGACCTGGGCGTGAGCACGGCAGCGCTTGCACGTTGCTGCCGCTTGCGCACCAAGCGCGCCGCAGCCATCCCGATGATTCGGCTAACTGCTTCAGCGTAAGTGTAGCCAGCCGCATAGCACGCACCTGCGAATCCACCCTGGTAAGTGATGTCCGGATTGGGGTTGACATCGACAACCCAGACGCGCTCCTCAGCGTCGATCCGCAGGTCAACGCGCGCGTAATCGCGGCAACCGCAGGCGCGGAAAGTCTTGAGCGCGACGCGACGAATCCGCTCGTATAGCGAAGGGGACACCTGCGGTTGCTCAATCACAGGCATACTGTTCCAATCGGGGCTGTTAGGCACCCATTTGCTGTCCCAGGTGACCATGCGATGGAGGGGGTCGGGAATGCGCGAGAAGTCAATCTCACGCAGGGGGAGCAAGCGTGGCGGCGAGTTGCCCCAAATGCCAACGTTGATCTCGCGACCGATGATGAACCGCTCTGCCAGCGCCGGCTCACCTAAGGTCTGAACGATGTAGGCCACGCGATCGCGCAGTTGCGCTAAGGTGTGCACGACAGCTTCGCGCGTCACCGCAACTGAGCAGTGCTGGCTCGTCGGCTTGACAATCGCAGGAAACCATGCTTGATCCCAAGTCTGCGGGGTGACCTGGTCAGGGTGGGTGAAGGCATTGCCCGGAGGTGTGGGCACATCGTAACGGCGCAAGACCGCCTTCACGCGATCCTTTTGCACCGAGAGACGCAGCGTCTCAGGAGGGTTACCTGTGTAGGTGTATCCAAGCTCGTCCATCTCAGCACACACGCGCGCATCGCCAGCAAACTCCGCTTCAACCCCTTCACACCAGTTGAACACAACCCACTCCATTGGGTCAAATGGCGCTAGCGCCGGGCGGATGTCGCGCCAGAACTCGGCTGCCTCGACGCGATGCCCAAGCGCGCGCAACCCGTCGATCATCGCCTGCGTCAAACGGTCTGCTTCCTCGCGCTCCTCGGCGCTCCAAGAGGTGTAGTAGTTGTATAGGACTACAGTCGGGGCAAGCCAGCGACGGTTCAAGCGCATCTTTCTATCCGAGCCGACGCCAGTAGATACACAGGTCATCGCCAGGGCGGTAGTACTCTGGCACTCGGGCAACGCAAACGAAGCCAGCCGCTTCGTACAAGCTGCGTGCTGGCGCGTAGGCTGGTGTTGACGAGGTGTAGATCACCATCAGGCGTGCACTCTCGCGCTGCGCGTCCACCAGCACTGCTTCGAGCAGCGCGCGTCCGATGCCCTGCCCTCGGTAGTTGGGGAGCACGCAAATCCAGAACAGGTCCCATGTGCCTTGTGTGAGTGCTTCTGCGCCGTAGCAGGCAAAGCCGACTAGGCTCTGTCCAAGCCATGCCGTGAGCCAACGGTATCCGTCTGGGCGCGGTTTTGCCCAGGTCTCGTCGAACATCTCGCCGACGCAGTCGGCGTCAGCCAACCCGAACACCTCCGAGTGCAATAACACGTGCAGGATGTCCTCACGGTCTCTGCGCTGTGCAGGTCGAAGTGCGAGGGAACGCGCTGCGAAGCGATCCATGCTATCGGCTAGGCTCAATCGGCGCGGCGACGCAGCGCGCTGGCTGCGCGGCGCAGCGCGTTAGCGCGGAGATCAACAGTGCCTCGATCATCTCGGCGTAGCTCAATCCAGCGACCTGGGCAGCGCGCGCGAAGCCACCCTCGGGACTCACATCGCAGTTTGCGTTGACATCCAGCACCATCGGTTCGCCCTGACGCAAGCGCAGGTCAACCCGACCGTAATCGCGGCAGCGCGTGGCGCGGTAAGCTGCAAGCGCCACTGCCTCGATGCGCGCGCGCAGCTCGTCTGTCAACGGCGCGGGGCAAATTGCGGGGATGCGCTGGTACGCCTCCGAGTCCACTACCCACTTCGCCTCAAAAGTACATAGGCGGTCGTGAATGTCGGGGAAGGCGTCGTAGGTCATCATGCTGATTGCCAGCACGCGCGCCTCCTCGGCTGTGCCCCAAATTGAGACGTTGTACTCTGGGCTGTCCAGGAAGGCTTCGATGAGCGCAGGTTGCTGAAAGGCGTGGATCACGCGCCGACATTGCGTGCGCGCTTCCTCTGGTGTGAGCACGACGGAATCGCGCGTGATGCCGTAGGAGCAGTGCTCGGCGGAGGGCTTGACAATCGCGGGGAAGTGCTCGAAGGCGATTGCCTCGGGATGCTCGACGATTGCCCACGGTGCGGTTGGCACGCTTGCTGCCTCTAGGCAAGCCTTCATGCGCTGCTTGTACTGGGTCTCGTCCAGCGTCCATGCATCCGAGCCAGTGAAGATGTAGCCCATCTCAGCAAGCGCGCGCGTTGCCCGCGCGTAGTAAAACGCCTGATGAATGCTTCCTTCGCACAAGTTAAACACCACCCACTCTGAGGGCGGGAAAGGCTGCAGGGTTGTAATCAAGTCGTGAGTGACTTGGAGGGGCAATGCGCGCCAGCCGCGCGCCAACAATGCCTCGGTCACCGACCGAACCAACGCTAAAGTCGAGACAATCTCGAAGTCCAGGCTTCGCTCGTCAAGCCCATACAGCACTAGGACGGAGGGAGAGTCAGCGCAAGCCATGCTCGAAGGAAACCATGTTGTAGCGGATCAGGGCGGCGCCGAGCACGGATCGGACCAACTCGCCGTGTGTCCAACCCTCAGCCTCAGCCATCAGCGTTAGGTCGCTGCGCGGCGCAATGCCCGGCAGCGCGTTGATCTCGAGGATAAACAGTCGGTCATGCGCATCCAGACGAAAGTCAACGCGGGCAAAATCACGACAGCCAGTGACGAGGAAGGTTTGGTGTGTTAGCTGCTGCACCGCAGCAGTGAGTTTTGGACCGATCGGCGCTGGGCACTTGTTGCGGTAGAGGTGGTCGAGGTCAACCTTCTGTATTGAACCGTATATCGGCAGCAGCTCAGGCGGATAGCCGCTAAAGTCAACCTCCGTGATGGGGAAGAAGTGAACGCGCTGCCCATTCCCAACCAAGCCACACGTGAGGTCTCGCCCTTCGATAAACGTCTCAACCAGCGCAGGCTGTTGGTACGCCTCGATGCACCAGGCGACGCGGTCGCGCAGCGCACGCTCGTCGTGAACGACGCTTTCGTTGTGCACGCCCATGCCTGTGCCTTCGTGGGCAGGCTTGACAAACAAGGGGAATTCCAGCTCTGGGCGAAGCAGGTCATCCGGCGTCTCGAATACTTGGAAGGGCGGCGTTGGCAGACCGTAGAAGTGCAAGATGCGCTTGGTCGTTGGCTTGTCATGCGTGATCGCAGCAGCCAGCGGAGTTGGTCCCGTGTAGCGCACGCCCATCATCTCCAGCAGGGCGGGGATCTGCGCCTCGCGGCTGTCGCCGCGAAAGCCTTCGCAGGTGTTGAAACACAAGTCCGGGCGCTGCTCGTCCAGCCACTCCGCCAAATAGGGGTCACCCTCGCGGATCAGGACTTCATGCCCACCGTCCTGCAAGGCGCGCGCGTAAGACTGCACGTTGGCGTCGCTGTCCAGCTCGACAAGCAGGTCGGGCGGCGTGATGCGGCGCGGCGCTGGCTTGGCGTTGCGCGCCAAGTTGACCAGGAGGGCGATGCGGCAAGGCTTGGCGCAGGCGGCTCGACGCAGCCATATGCCGACCTCGCCTGAGCACTGACTAGGCGGCTCTTCAAGCGCAGTTGGGTGAGCAGATGTAGCGTTCAACATTCAACCAGGCGCGCATGGACGCGTGATCAAGTTGCGCGCGATTCTATGAATTGCTGACGGATTGTCAATGATCTGAAAGGGGTAATTTGCCTTAAAAGTGCGTGCGCCTCACTTGAACTGATTGCGACGCACTTCCTCATCGGGGCGCGTGTGAATGCGAGTTGAGGCGACTTCATCGAGAAACCGTGCCCCACCGCAGCTCAGCGCGCCGACCAACACGCGCGCGTGCTTGACTGCCATCGCCGTGACGTTCTTCACTTGCTTTGCTGAAGCGCCTAGCGCAATCAAGCCGTGATTCTCCAGGTAGATTGTCCGAGGCCATTCACCCCAGCGTGCCTGGTACGCCCTGACCTGCTCCCCGATCGCGCGCGCTAGAGGTAAACCTGGGTCAGTGTAGGGCACGAACACCGACTCGGGGCCGCACACAACAATCTCGTCCGGCATGAGATGGCGGGCGATCAGCCGAGCGTGTTGCGAGCACAGCACGCTGCACACTGCAACAGGATGGGTGTGACCGATGAAGGCAGCGCCAGTCAGGCGATACAGCAGCGCGTGAAAGAAGGTCTCGACCGAGGGCCAAGGCTGCTCCTTGTCGGCACGGGCTGAGTCAAGCAGTTGACGCACCCCTTCATCGTCCAGGTCTTGTGCGCTAGTCGGGCATTCGATAGCCGCGACTACAGGCAAAAGCTGAACTCGGGCGACTTGATCCGCTCGTAGCGTCTGCAGACTAGAGCCGCTAGCTTTGATCAAGAAGGTCGTCTCGTCCAGGCGTGCGCTGACGTTGCCCTCGCCGATGATGGCGTAGTCGCGCTGCTCCTCGCCTAGGTGATGAGCAAGGTCGAGCAAGTCAGCAAGGATTGATTCGAACTCAGACGTTGGGCTCGGGGACATCATTTGCGATGGGCACGAAGGTTGGTTTGCGCTGCTCGAACAGGGTGATATGCGTGAAGCCAGCCGCCCGTGCCAAGGCGAGCGCGCGCGACATGTCTGCGCCGACTTCTTGGGGCGCGTGGGCGTCTGAGCCAATTGTCAACACTGTGCCGCCCATCTCACGATACCAACTCAGCACAACTTGGGGTGGGTTAGGGTGCGCTGCACCTTTCCGCCAAGGAGAGGTGTTGATCTCGATGCCTTTGCCGCGCGCGATGAGGATGCTCAGCGCTTCGCGCACGAGGTCTTCAAACTCGCCGATGTCGTATTCGTCGCCAAAGTAGCGCTTGCCGTAGCGAGCGGGATAGTCCAGGTGGGCAAGCACGTCGAAGTCACCGTCTCTGGCGAGCGCGATCATCTCGGTGAAGTAGCGCCGGAAGGCAAGGCGCCAGTCGCCATCGCACCAAGTGGTGAAGAACTGAGGGCGGTAGCTGTCCACTTCTGGCGTCACCCAGTGCAGTGACCCGAGGACGAAGTCCCAAGGGTATTCAGCAAGCACCCGTCCTGCACGCGCGGCGTGACGGTGCGGCTCGCTGATCTCGATCCCAGCGCGGATGACGAGGCTTGTCCCAAAGGCTTGACGACAGCGCTCCACCTCGCGCAGATACGCCTCGTGGCGGAAGTAGAAGCTAGTCGGATCGTCTGGGTTGTAATCCTCGTGCTCAGTGAAGGCGATCTGGTGCAAGCGTCTCTGAAGCGCAGCTTGGCACTGTTCCGCCATTGACGCCTTGCTGTCCTGCGAGAAGCAGGTGTGGCAGTGATAATCAACCAGCATGTATACCTCGTGCCCGAGCGTGCCCATCGCGAACACGCAGCGAACCACGTGCCCTCACTTCTTGCCCTCTGTCCGCCCATCCCTTAGGGAGGGGGAGCGGGCATGAGGGCAGGTGCTGCGCTGCGCGCGAGATGTTCAAATGCTCCTTGCTGGGAGGGTCTAGGCGCGAATACATGGCACCTGGCGGGTTGATGTGCCTCACCCCCTGTCCCCTCTCCCACAGGGAGAGGGGCGTAGGGGCGAGGGCAGTATGGCAAGCCCTGCGATGTATCCACGTAGTCACTCCCCTCCTGCTTTGGAGGGCACGCTGGCGAATATACTACGCCCGTGCTTTCATCTGCAGGTGCGAGGATGATCCGTCGCGCTTGTTCTGGATGAGGCG
>JANWUW010000021.1 GCA_025057935.1 Thermoflexales bacterium | reverse complement strand
AATTGAGAAGCGGCAGCCGCGCGCCATGTCGGTGATTCGTTACTTCCTCCGTCGCCTGTTGGTGACCATTCCTCTGCTGTTCTTGGTCACGCTGCTGGGGTTCACCATTACCTATCTCATCCCCGCTGATCCCCTCGCGATGGTGATCTCGGAACGCGCCATGGCGAACCCGCAGATTGTGCAGGCTTACCGTGAGCGCTGGGGTCTAGACAAGCCGCCACATGAGCGTTACCTGACTTACGTGAGCAACCTGCTGCGCGGTGACTTAGGCGAGTCCATCGTCACGCAGCAATCCGTTGCTAAAGACATCGCACGCTACTTCCCTGCGACGGTGGAGCTGGCGCTTGCGGCGACGTTGGTTGCAGTGAGCATTGGCGTGCCGCTGGGCATTTTGGCTGCTGTGAATCGCGATCGCTGGGTGGATCACCTCGCGCGGCTGTTCTCGTTGATCGGCGTGTGCGTGCCAGTGTTTTGGCTTGGGTTGCTAGCGCTGGCGCTGTTCTACTACCGCCTTCAGTGGATGCCAGGGCCTGGTCGTGTGAACGCGCGCCTTGAGCTGCCGCCCACTGTGACCGGCTTGCTCACGGTGGACAGCTTGATCGCGGGGCGCATGGACGTGTTTGGCAGTGCGCTCCATCATCTTGTCCTGCCCTCATTGGTGCTCGGCGCATACAGCATGAGCCTGATCACACGCATCGTGCGCTCGGCGATGATCGAAGTGCTGCAGCAGGACTACATCCGTGTCGCGCGCGCGAAAGGGCTGGTTGAGCGCCTCGTGGTTTTGCGCCACGCGCTGCGCAATGCTGCCCTGCCAGCGGTCACTGCAATTGGTCTCTCCTTCGGGAACTTGATGGCAGGCGCTGTGATGACTGAGACCGTGTTTGCCTGGCCCGGCATCGGTCGCTACGCGGTCGAATCCGCCACAAAGCTCGACTTCGCGCCGATCATGGGCGTGACGTTGCTAGTAGCGGTGATCTACATCGTGATCAACTTCCTCGTTGACCTGTCCTACGCGCTGCTTGACCCGCGCGTTCGGCTCTCGTGAATCATGAGCATTGCAACAGCCACGCTTGCCCATACTCAGCACGCCGAGGCGCGCCTGCTTGCCCTGAAACGAGGGATCGAGCGCTTTCTGCGCAACCGCTCAGCGACCATCGGCGGCGCGATTGTGGTGTTTTGGCTGCTGGTGGCGCTGCTCGCGCCGCTGATCGCGCCTTATTCGCCCACCGCGCAGCGCGTCACCAATCGTCTCAAGCCGCCTAGTGCTCAGCATCTCTTCGGTACGGATGAGCTGGGGCGGGACATCTTCAGCCGTGTGTTGCACGGCGCGCGCGTTTCTTTGCCAGTGGCGCTTGCGGTCGTGATCATGACCAGCAGTGTGGGCATCTTGCTCGGCGCTGTTGCGGGTTACCTCGGCGGCTTGGTGGACGAGGTGATCATGCGCGTGGCAGATGCGGTGTTGGCTTTCCCGTCGCTGATCTTGGCGATCGCCATCACCGCGGCGCTTGGTCCTGGGCTGATCAATGCAGCAATTGCCGTGGCGCTAGTGCTCTGGCCTGAATACGCGCGTTTGATACGCAGTCGCGTGGTCGCGCTGCGTGAGATGGAGTTCGTGCTTGCGGCAAGCGCCTTGGGCGTCTCGCGGCGACGCACGCTGTTCAAGCACATCCTGCCGAATGCCCTGCCCATCATGCTCGTCAAGATCAGCCTAGACATGGGCAACGCGATTCTGTTGGCAGCCTCGCTCTCGTTTGTGGGGCTTGGCGCCGTGCCGCCCACGCCAGAGTGGGGCGCGATGATCGCAGCAGGACGGCACAAGTTCTTCGAGTGGTGGCTGGCGGCTTTTCCCGGGCTCGCCATCTTCCTCGCGGTGGTCGGCTTCAACTTCTTAGGCGATGGGCTGCGCGATTTGCTCGATCCGCGCATGCGTCGCCGTGGGTGAGCGCAACCGAGAGAAAAGCGAAGCGTAGATCTCAACGATGCGCACGCCTCTCATTTACGAACAGACGACGCAGCCCGGCTGCCTGCTTCAACTGCTTTGGTTTGTTCTGGTTGGCTGGTGGCTCGGTGCGATCTGGGTGCTCGTAGCCTGGTTGCTCAGCGTGACGATCATCGGCGCGCCGATTGGCGCAGCGATGCTGAACCGTGTGCCACAAGTGATCGCGCTGCGTGGGCGCCGCCTCGTGATGGTTGACCCTAGTGGACAAGTGCGCGAGGTGCCGCAGATCAACCCGCTCATCCGCGCGCTTTACTTTGTCTTCATCGGCATTTGGTTCAGTCTCATCTGGGTGACAGTTGCCTACCTGTTCTGTCTCACTATTATTGGCTTGCCGCTCGGCTTCTGGATGTTTGACCTCACGCCGACAGTGGTCACCCTCAAGCGCTTGTAGAAACGAAAACAGCGCTGCTGCGTTGCAGCGCTGCTCGATGATGCCGACGGTCAGGATCGAACTGACGACCCCACGATTTTCAGTCGTGTGCTCTACCAACTGAGCTACGTCGGCAACTTCATCGTCACTTACTATGACTATTGTAGCACATCGCGCTGCCACTGTAATGCAGTGCAACACAGCGCATGTGCGCGGGCGCGTGCAGCGCCCGAGCAAGGCGCTGCCCCCTGATTTGCGACGTTCGCTGGCGACTGCTACTCACGACACATGGGCAAGAGGCTGGGCAACCATTCTCCTCGCATCCCTGCTTCACGAGAATGTGCTACAATTAGGGAGCAGTAGGCGCGGGTGTAGCTCAGGTGGTAGAGCATCTGCTTCCCAAGCAGAGGGTCGCGGGTTCGAATCCCGTCGCCCGCTTTGAAGAGCGTAACGACCTCCCTAGCGTTGCCTTCGCTCTACGACCTCACACTAGCGCAGCTCGAGACGCTGCTTGATTCGTGGCAAGAGCCTGCCTATCGCGCGCGTCAAGTCTGGCATTGGCTTTACCAGCGCCTCGTCACGAGTTTCGACGAGATGACCGACCTGCCGCTGCGATTGCGCGCGCGGTTGAAGGAGCACTTCGCGCTTGGTCGCCTTACCCCGATTGCTGAGCAGCACTCCGCAGATGGCTGGACGCGCAAGTGGCTGTTCCAGTTGCCCGACGGCAGCCAAATCGAGACTGTGCTGATGGAATACGACGGCGAACGGCGCACGGTGTGTATCTCCTCGCAGGCCGGCTGCGCGATGGCGTGTAGCTTCTGCGCGACGGGGCAGATGGGCTTTGTGCGCAACTTGCGCAGCGGCGAGATCGTGGAGCAGGTGCTTTGGGCAGCGCGCGCGCTCGGCGATGAACGGCTCTCCAACGTGGTCTACATGGGCATGGGCGAGCCGTTTGCCAACTACGCGTCCGTGATGGAGTCCATTCATCGCTTGACCACGCCGGCGAGCGAAGGCGGGTTGGGGCTCGGCGCGCGCAAGATCACCGTCTCCACAGTGGGTTTGGTTCCGGGCATTCGTCGCTTTGCGGAAGAAGGAGGTCAAGTGAACCTTGCGATCTCGCTGCATGCTGCGACAGACGAGCTGCGCACCAAGCTCGTGCCGATCAACGCGCGTTATCCATTGCACGAGCTGGTGCGCGCTGCGCGGGAATACATCGAGAGAACCAATCGGCGCCTGAGCTTCGAGTGGGCGCTCATTGAGCACGTGAATGACACCCTCGAGCAAGCGCAAGCGCTGGTGGAGCTGGTGCGCCAGACCAACCCGCGCCCGGGCGTGAACCTCGTGCACGTCAATCTCATCCCCTTGAACCCGACCGATGGATACTCAGGGCGTGCGCCTCAAGTTGCGCGTCGCCAAGCCTTCGTGAATGTGCTTAAGCGCGCAGGAATTCCCTGCACGCTGCGCGTGCGGCGCGGCATTGACATCGCAGCAGGCTGCGGTCAGCTCAGAGCGCGGCACAAGAAAAACGGGTGAGCGGAAGGATAATGCTCACCCGTGTGCTTGATTTGATGCGGTCAACGCGCGAGGCTCACTTCGTTTTCGTCAAAGCACGCAGCGCACGCACGGAAATCTTCACCGTCTGCATGCGCCCATTGATCATCAAGCGGCGGCGTTGCAGATTAGGCTTCCAGGTGCGGCGCGAGAGCTTGTAAGAGAACGAGCGCGAGTGGCCAAAGCTGGTTTTTTTGCCAGTGACGTAGCACTTTGCCATTTTTGCAACCTCTTGTGCGATTCTGGAGTTTGTTAAGATCGGGCGCTAATCTTACCATGCTGGCAGAGACAACGCGCGAAACCGTACCTCGCGCTGCGGCTGCGCCTGTCGAAGGCACTATCACCATCGCGCCGCAGGTGGTGTTCTCGCTTGCCCTGCACACCGCGCTGAGCACCTACGGCATCGTCGGTATCGCCTCGCGCTACACCGGCGCTGATTGCACTCACACCGACCCGCGCCGGGGCATTGAAATCGTGCTGCGCGATCGACCTGAAGACGACAGCAAGCATGTGACTGTTACGCTTCATGTCATCGCCGAGTACGGGGTGCGCATTCGCGCTGTGACGACGAGCCTGCAGCAGCAGGTGAAATACGCTATCGAGCGCTGCACGGGCTACAAAGTGGATGCTGTGCACGTACATGTGGCTGCGCTGCGCGTGAGCGCGCCCAATTAGCGCCGCAAGCGGCGCTTGCGCCATTCTTCGTGAGGAGTACGCATGAGCACACAGACTGAGCGCACTTCGGTTTCACCCGAGACTTCGGCTCACAGCGAGGCGCGTACGGCACAACGGCTTGCCCTTGACGGGCGCCGGTTGAAGGAGCTGGTGCGCGCTGCTTACCTCTGGCTTCGGCAGCAAGAGGCGGTGGTGAACAGTTACAACGTCTACCCAGTGCCTGACGGCGATACTGGCACAAACATGATGCACACCATGCGCAGCGCCTGGGAGGCGATCGCTACGCTCGACGAGCCCAACATCGGGGCGGTCGCCAAAGCTGCTTCGAACGGCGCGCTGCGCGGTTCACGTGGCAACTCGGGGATCATCCTCTCGCAGTTGTGGCGTGGGTTTGCGCGCTCACTCGACGGCAAGGACATTTGCGATGCCCAAGATCTAGCGGCTGCGTTTCAAGAGGCGGCGCGCACAGCTTACTCTGGCGTGAGCACGCCCGTGGAGGGCACCATCCTAACGGTGGCGCGCGAGCTCGCCGAGGCAGTCGCCGTGGCAGCGCACCGCACACACGACCTGCGCAAGCTGCTTGAGGTAGCTAAGGATGCAGCCTATGATGCCGTGCAGCGCACGCCACAAATGCTCAAGATTCTTAAAGACGCTGGCGTGGTCGACTCCGGCGGCTATGGCTTGTATGTGATCCTTGAAGGGGTCTGGCGTTCTGTGAACGGTTTGCCTGTGGAAACTCCTGAAGCATCTGTCGAAACATCAGGCTTGAATCGAGAAGCAGAATCGGCATTGCAGCGCGAGGGTGGCTGGGGCTACGACGTGCAGTATCTTATCTATGCGCGCCCCGGAAAGCCGCTCGACGTGGATCAAATCCGCGCGGACATCGAGGCGATGGGCGAGTGTCCCTTGGTGATGGGCGACGCTGAGGTCGTCAAGGTGCACGTGCATGTGCCTGATCCCGGTGTGCCGATTAGTTACGGCGCTCGCTGGGGTTCCTTGCGCGATGTCGTGGTGGAGGACATGCAGGCGCAATCGGAGGCGTTCGTCCCTGCAGGCTTGGCGAAGCCAGTGCAGCCGCCGCCTGAGCCGGAGTTGCCTCCTGCAGCTGTGGCGATGGTCGCCGTTGCTTCTGGCGCCGGGCTCACGCGGTTGTTCCGCGAGCTGGGCGCGCGCGTCGTCGTGGAGGGTGGTCAGACGATGAACCCAAGCGTCGAAGATTTCCTTGGCGCCATCCGCCGCGCGCGCGCAGACGCGGTGATCGTGCTGCCCAATAACGGCAACATCATCATGACAGCTGAGCAAGCTGCGCGCATGAGCGAAGTCAGCGTGCATGTCCTGCCCACAAAGACCATCCCACAAGGCGTAGCTGCAGCGTTGGCGTTCAACGCTGCGTTGCCGGTGGAGGCGCTGCTGGAGGCAATGCGCGCGCCCATCGCCCAGGTCACCACCGTGGAGATCACCAAGGCGACCCGCACCGTCACGCTAAACGGCGTCAATGCGCAGGAGGGTCAATACATCGGCTTGGTTGACGACGCGCTTCGAACTGCAGGCGACGATATCGTCGAGGTGACACTTGCAGCGCTACACAGCGCAGGTGCTGCGCACGCGGAGTTGATCACGCTCTATCATGGCAACGGGCTAGAAGCTGCTGCTGTCGAAGCAATTGCCGAGCGCGTGCGCGCAGCCTTCCCTAGGGCGCAAGTGGATTTGGTAGCTGGCGATCAGCCCCACTATTACTTCATCATCGGTGTCGAATGAGCGCTTAGCTCCATGGCACATTTGCTGCGTCGCGGCATTCGCATTGTCACGGACTCAAGCGCCAATTTGCCTGAGGACTGGGTTCGCAGACATGGCGTGATCGTGCTGCCCCAGCGCGTTGAGATCAACGGCGCGATGCTGCGCGAGGGCATCGACCTCGATGTAGCCACGCTTGCACACATGGCGACGCATGCCTCACAGCCCTTCGTCACACATCCGCCTTCGCTTGAGGAGTTTCTCGCGGCATACCAGCAGCTCGCTGCAGAGCGTGCCGACATCCTCTCGATCCACGTTGCCGCCACGTTGAATGGCACAGTTCAAGTGGCGCAGCAAGCCCGCGAACGCATATTGGGACGGTGCGAGGTGCATGTGCTCGATTCGCGCACCGCAGCTGCTGGGCTCGGCGCATTGGTCAAGGCAGCCGTGAGGATGGCAGAGCAGGGCATGCCCTTCGAGACAGTGGTGCGCCATGTGCGCGGGCTAGCGCAGAACGTGTTTGGCGTGTTTCTTTCCGACGAGATGCGCTACCTCGAGCGCAGCGGTCGGCTGCGCCCCGCGCAGGCGCTGCTGGGCAAGATGCTTAACATCATCGCTTATCTCGTTTTTGAAGAAGGCGCGCTGATCGCCCCCGAAAAGGTGCGCACGCTGGAGAAGGGCTACGAGAAGCTGGCGGAGTTTGCTGCAGAGTTTGAGCCTACTTCGGGGTTTTACGCTGTGCAACTTGCGCCGCAGCCGAATCACCCGCGCGTGCGCGGCTTGATTGATGCGATCCGCGAGCTGATGCCCGAAGTGCGGCGCGTGGCTTTGAGCCCAAGTGGCGCGGCGCTGGGCAGCGTGCTCGGCCCAGGCGGAATCGGCTTGATCATCACCGCGTTCGCGGAGGAAGCTTAACTGGGCGCGGTCAGGTGCGGCGGGTGAGCACTTCGACCGCATCACCTACACGCACGATGCCTTCGCGGCGCAGCACGGCGTTTTGACCAAAGAACACCTTGCCCTCGCGTTGGCGGTAAGCGGCGAGCGCAGCGAGCACGCCGCGCGCGGGATGCGTTGACTCGAGAGGGTCGTTCTCCGCGATTTCGACCACGCTGCAGCGAGAGCACGGCTTGACCAGCTCCAGCCTTGCGTCGCCGATCTGGACTTCGCGCCACTGATCTTCGTCGAACGGCGCGCCACCTGCGATCACCACATTCGGGCGGAAACGCTCTGCTGGCACGGGTGTGCCGAGGCGCGCGCTGAGGTCATCGAGTGACGCTTGCCCGACGACGAGGTAAGGGTAGCTGTCGGCAAAAGCCACTTCGCCGTTGCCGAGGCGCGTGGCGCGGTGTGCGTTTTCCGCCACGTGCACCAATCGCGCGGGCTGACCTAAGTAGGCGCTGAGCCACTCGCTTACCGCTTGTCCTTGATCAACGCCGAGGCAAGTGGTGTTCCAGATCGCAACGGGCTGCGAGGCGCCCTGCAAGCGTGGAGTGAACCAAAGGGGAGGCATGTCCGGCGCATCGAGGCAAACTTGATCACCGACAAGGCGCGGCGCGATCAACGCCATGCGCGGAAGCTCGCGTTGCGTCAGCATGTGGCCGTCCTCGTCCACGACCATCATCAAGCGGTCGCCTTCCAAGCCGCGCAGTGTTGCGCGCGCAGCCTGCACAGCGACGCCGCGACAGGATTTGATCGGGTAAATGTAAAGCGCGCTGACGTAGCACTTCATGCGTGCCTTCCACTTTTTTGGATCGCCTCGAGCTCGCGGAGATATTCCCACGTGTAAATGCCGTAGCGGCAGCCGTTCTTCCAAACGATGTTGATGGCGTAGTTGCCCACTGGCTGAATGCTCTCCAGATCAGCAGACTTGGGCTGCACGACTTTGAGCGGATCTGGGTTGTTGCGCTCCTCAGTGCACACCGCGCAGGGGCACCATGCGCTCAGCAGCGCAAACGCAAGCTCGGACTGATGCCCATCGTCCCACGCAATGGTGAGCACGGCGCGCGTTCGGTCGGCGCTGATGGCAGTTGGGCGCATGCGCAGATCTTAGCGCAAGCGCCTTGCCCCAGTGAGTCAGTCAATGCGATAGCCCACTCCACGCACCGTCTGCAGGTGAACCGGTTTGGAGGGGTCGCGCTCGATCTTCTCGCGCAGCCAGCGGATGTGCACGTCCACCGTGCGCATGTCGCCGTCGAAGTCGTAGCCCCACACTTGGCTGATCAAAAACTCACGCGAGAGCACTGCGCCCTTGTTGCGCATCAGCACAGCCAACAGCTCAAACTCTTTGTGGCTCAGGCGCACCTCGCGATCACCGACAAACACGCGACGCGCCAGCAGGTCCACCTGCAGGTCGCCAGCGCGCAAGATGTTCTCGCTTCGGCGCGGCAGCCGCCGCAGAGCGGCGCGAATGCGCGCAGTGAGTTCAGGCAAGCTGAACGGCTTCACTACGTAGTCATCGGCGCCGCTGTCGAGCCCGATCACGCGGTCGATCTCACCGGCGCGCGCCGTGAGCAAGATGATCGCCATGTTGGATTCGCGGCGCAGGATGCGGCAAAGCGAGAGCCCATCCAGCCCGGGCAGCATCACATCGAGGATGCACAGGTCGGGCTGCTCGTTGCGCGCCAGCTCTAGCCCTTCCTCGCCGTTTGTTGTGCCGATGACGGTGTAGCCTTCATTCTGGAGATGGCGCGTGAGCAGATCAAGCAGAACTTTCTCGTCTTCGACGATCAGCACCTTCGGCATACGATCTCACCCACAGCTGCTCTTGCCTTCACTGTGCCGCTGTCGTTGATGGATCGTTCGCTTTGTAGTCGCCCAGCTCGCCAGTGGCGACAAAGATGATGCGTTCGCACACGTTGGTGACTCGGTCTGCAATGCGCTCAAGGTTGTGTGCCACCCAGAGCAGATATGTGCCCTGCTCCACTTTGCGCCGGTCCTGCATCATGTACGTGAGCAGCTCGCGCAGCACCTGCGCGTAGAGATTATCCACTTCGCTGTCGCGTTCTGCGATGTGGCGCGCAGCCTCGGCATCGAGGGCGATGAAGGCGCTGGTTGCGTCATGGAGCATGGCGCAGGCGATGTCGCACATCTTGGGGATGTCGATCAGCGGCTTGATCAGCGGTTCCTCGCCGATGCGCAGGCATATACGCGCAATCCCGCAGGCGTGGTCCGCCATGCGCTCCATTTCGATGGCGGAGTGAACAGCTGCCATGATGAAGCGCAAGTCGCGCGCAGCGGGTTGCTGCAGCGCGATAAGCTGCACCGCGCGTGTCTCGACCTGGTAGCGAAGCGTGTTCACGCGCGTGTCCATCTCGATGAGTGCGCGCGCTGCCTCTAAATCCTGCCGCTTCAACGCTGAGACGGAGCGCGCGATCAGGTCTTCCGCCAAGCTGCTGATGCGCAACAGGTCGTCGCGCAGCTCCGCAAGACCTTGATCAAGTCCCGACCGGGTCACTGAGGGCGTCGCCATGAGTGCTCCTTGCCAACTATACCGTATGGCTTTAAGCAAAAATTAAGAGTGTGATAAAGCTTGTCTCCTACGTACTTACAACGATTTAACACCCTTTTCACGAGGGCATAGCTTTGCCTGTCTATGGTGCGAAAGACTGGAGGTGGCTCGATGGAAGGTAGGCAGCTCAATCGTCGGATTGTGGACGAGACCCTCGCCTATGTGCGGCAAGAGCTGACGCGTCTTGCGCAGGATCTTACTTGGGCTGATGGCGCCCAAGCAGAGACCTTTCGCGTTCGTCGCGCACGCCTGCTTGCAGAGCTTGACCGCCTTGAGTCGCTGCGGCGCACACTACCCGAGTAATCCCGCACTTCAGACAGACGCATGAATTAAGGGCACACGGTTTGGTGCGCGCGCCGTGTGCTTTTTGCTTGCCTGAGTGCCCCTACGCAGACTCGAACTGCGATCTTCGGCTCCGGAGGCCGACGCTCTATCCGTTGAGCTATAGGGGCATTAGCTGCGCCACAACACACACTATAGCACATCCAACGCACGTGTGGTCGGTAACTCGCGGATTGCGGTTATAATGGCGCTGGCTGCGCGGGGAATGGCGCAGATGGTAGCGCACACGGTTTGGGACCGTGAGGTCCCGGGTTCGAGTCCCGGTTCCCCGATTCATCGGCGCGTGTAGCGCTGAGGTGCTCCCGCTGCTGCAGGTGCATTGAGCCATGACACCGACAACCACCCAACGTCAGAAGCCCGACCGCAATCTTGCCCTCGAACTAGTGCGCGCCACCGAAGCGGCGGCGCTTGCGGCAGGGCGATGGATGGGACGCGGCAACAAAGAGGCATGTGATCGCGCTGCGGTCGAAGCCATGCGGCTGGTGCTCAACGAAGTCAGCATGGATGGCGTTGTGGTCATTGGCGAAGGAGAAAAAGATGAAGCCCCCATGCTTTACAACGGCGAGTGCTTGGGCACTGGCAATGGTCCGCAGATGGACATCGCAGTAGACCCGATTGATGGCACGCGGCTGCTGAGCATTGGCGGCGCGGGCTCGATCTCCGTAGTGGCGTTGGCGGAGCGCGGCATGATGTTTAAGCCGTGCACGTTCTACATGGAGAAGATCGTGGTCGGTCCGGAATGCGCGGGGGTGATTGACATTGAGGCACCGCCGGCAGCAAACATCCGCGCGGTGGCGCGCGCGAAAGGCATCCCCGTCAGCGCAGTCACAGTGTGCATTCTGGATCGCCCACGCCACAAAGAGCTGATCGAGAAGGTGCGCGCTGTGGGCGCGCGCATCAAGTTGATCAGCGACGGCGATGTCTCGGGGGCGCTGCAGACTGCTATCCCATACTCCGGCGTGGATATCCTCATGGGCATCGGCGGCGCGCCAGAGGGTGTGATCACTGCAGCCGCGATGCGCTGTGTCGGTGGTGAAATTCAAGCTCGGCTTTGGCCCAAAGACGACGCTGAGCGCGAGCGCGCTGCTGCGCAGTGCGATCTGAGCGAAGTCTTAACCACGGAGCGCCTGTGTGGTGGTGAAGAGGTATTCTTTGCGGCGACGGGTATCACTAGCGGCGAATTGCTGCGCGGCGTGCGCTATGGTAGCCCGTTTACCACAACGCATTCCATCGTGATGCGCTCAAAGTCTGGCACCATTCGCTATATCGAAGCGCAGCATCGCCTTGAGAAGCTGCAACGCTTCAGCCAAGTCACCTACGTTGAGTAAGCGTCTCCGTTGACACACGACATGTCGCCGAAGAAAAAGAAGCAGTCCCCTGAAATCCCTGATGTGCCTCAGGCGACGCTTGAGGGTGCAGCGGATCACGCGCTCGTGGATGGGCACGATGAGGACAGTGAGCCTCTTGTGCCGGAGAGTTTGACTTCGACCAAAATGAACACTCCTTCAGGAATCAGCGAGCAACCTACACATCTCTCTGACCGCGACCCAGCCCTCAGTGCAACGGTCGCTGAGGCAACGCAAGTTGAGCTTCCGCCTCCGCCGCCCATCACCCCAACAGAGGTGGAAGTCCCGCCGCCACCTCCCCCAGTTGCGCCGAGCGCGCCAACGCCGCCTCCGCCCAGAGCGCAGCGTCGCCAATGGTTCGACATGGCGAAGCTGGAGAGCGAGACGCTCAGCGAGCTGCGCGAGCGCGCAAAGGAATTCGGCATCTCCGGCTACAGCCGCCTGAAGAAGGACGACCTCATTTTGCGTTTGCTGCGTGCTCAAGCAGAGCGCAACGGTCTTGAGCTGCGCGGCGGTGTGCTCGAGTTGGGTGAGGATAACGTGGGCTTCTTGCGCGCTGAGCACTACCTGCCCGGGCCAGAGGACATCTACGTCTCACCCTCGCAGGTGCGGCGCTTCGGCTTGCGCACGGGCGACATGGTGGTTGGGCAGGTGCGCCCTCCAAAAGAGAACGAGAAGTACTACAGCCTGTTGCGCGTCGAAGCGGTCAACGGGCAAGACCCTGAGCAAGCGAAGAACCGTCCCCACTTCGAAAAGCTCACGCCGATCTTCCCCAACGAGATTTACGACTTAGAGTCCAGCGGCAAGCTGAGCATGCGCCTGCTTAACCTCGTGGCGCCAATCGGTAAGGGTCAGCGCGGGCTGATCGTCGCGCCGCCGAAGGTAGGCAAGACGACACTGCTCAAGGACATCGCTAACGCCATCAGCGCGCGTTACAAGGATGTGCACCTCATGGTGGCGCTGATTGCTGAGCGCCCTGAGGAAGCGACAGACATGGATCGCTCCGTGGACGCGGAGGTGATCGCCTCTACCTTTGACGAGCCGGTGCAGAACCACGTGCGTGTTGCCGAGATGGTGTTGAACCGCGCCAAGCGCCTTGTAGAGTGCGGGCGCGATGTGGTGATCTTGCTGGACTCGCTCACGCGGCTCAGCCGTGCCTACAACCTCGTTGTGCCCTCCTCGGGGCGCACGCTCTCCGGCGGTGTTGATCCAGCGGCGCTGTATCCGCCCAAGGAATTCTTCGGCGCTGCGCGCAATCTAGAGGAAGGTGGAAGCCTGACGATCATCGCCACCGTGCTGGTGGACACCGGCAGCCGCATGGACGACATGATCTACGAGGAATTCAAAGGCACTGGCAACATGGAGGTGCATCTCTCGCGGCGCCTCGCTGAGCGGCGCATCTTCCCCGCGATCGACATCCTCGCTAGCGGCACGCGGCGCGAGGAGCTGCTGCTGGGCGAGAAAGTGGTACAGAAGACCTATCTCATGCGGCGCATGCTGGCGCAGCTCATCGCCCCGCCACCGCAGGGCGCAGGCTATGACCTCGCCACAGCAATGGAGGCGTTCTTGCAGCGCTTCGCCAAGAGCCGCTCCAACGAAGAGTTCCTCAACTCGCTCACCAAGGACACGCTCTAAAGATCGGTCAGCTCAGTGATCACCGCATCGAGCAGCATGTCCCACGGCGAGAGCGGGATGTGCGCGAGGCGCTGGGCAGAGAACGCAAGCCCAATCTTAGCAGTGTCGTCGCGCACGCGGTGCAAGAAGGCATCGTAATACCCTGAGCCGTAGCCAAGGCGTGCGTAGTGCTCGCGCCCGTCCACCACGACTGGCGCATATGCCACGAGCGGCACAAACACCACATCCACGTCCTCGACAGGCACCAAGCGCAACACACGCGGTCGGCGCAACCCGTGAGCATCGCGGGTAAACGCACGCGCGTCTAACGAGGTGATTTGCGCGCAAGGCGTCTCCGCGCTGTGCTTCTCGAAGATCGGCACGACTACGCGCTTGCCCTCGGCGAGCGCCTGCGTGATCAGCGCGGTGGTGTCCACCTCGCTGCCGATCGAAAGGAACACGTGCACCGTTCGCGCCGTCTGGTAAGCGGGCGAGGCAAGAGCGCTGCGACAGATGCGCGCGCTCCACGTTGCGCGATGTTGAGGTGGAAGCGCATCGCGCAGCGCGAGCATGGCTTTGCGCAGCTCAGCTTTCAAGCGTCGCGTCTCGCTCATGAAGAAAGATAGAGGCGATGTGCCTCGATGTAAGCGCGCACGCTTTCGGGGACGAGGTAACGCAATGACCGCCCTTCAGCACTGAGGCGCTGCAACGCGCTTGAGGCGATGTCCACCAGTGGCGCCTGAATCCAGTGCAGGCGCGCCTGCAGACCAGGCAGCTCGCGCTCGAGCGCCTCGAAATCTACACGCACCTCGGGACGCGCTGCGACTGCTAGGGTGGTGAGTTCGAGCAGATGCTGCGGTTGGTGCCAGCGAGGCAGGTCCACCAGCGCGTCGGCGCCCATGATGAACACGAACTCGTCCAGCGGGTGGGTGGCGCGCAAATACTCGAGCAGGCCGACGGTGTAATGCGGCGGTGGACGATCGAGATCAAGCGTGCTCACGCGGAAGCGCGCGTGATCTGCAACTGCGAGCACCGTCATCGCAAGCCGATGATGAGCGGCGCTGATGGCGTTGCTCTGCTTGTGCGGCGGCTGACCCACCGGCATAAACCAGACCAGATCGAGGCGCAACTGCGCAAGCGCGTGCTCAGCGATCACCAGATGACCAACGTGTGGAGGATCGAACGTGCCGCCGAGGATTCCAATTCTCATACGGTGACGGGCGTGCCCTCAAAGGCGCACACGAATAAGCGGCGCAGCTCCGCCAACGAGGGCTGACGCGGCGCGCCAAACAGCACTGTGTCGCTCATCGTGTTGTCCACCAGCGCGTCAAGCGCCTCATAAAACGCTGACTCGCTGATGCCCAACGCAGCGATCGTCAACGGCTGCCCCACGGCACGAGCGAGCGCGCGTAGGCGCGCGATGAGCTGCTTTGCAGCCTGATCAGCATCGTCTCCAGCCAGCCCCACGAAGCGCGCCAACTCGACGAAGCGCTGTTGGATAGTTGGCGAAGGTTCGAGGGCGTAGAACTCAAGCACATATGGCAAGAACAGCCCTACGGCGCGTCCATGCGGCACGTGGAAGATCGCGCCCAGCGCGTGCCCCATGGCATGCGCCAAGCCCACCATGCTGTTGATATACGCCAGCCCGCCGATTGCGGCGCAGTTCGCCATCTTCTCGCGCGCGATGAGATCATCAGGATGGTGCACGGCGCGCGCAAGATGCTCCAGACCTAAGCGCGCAGCCGCTAGGCTGAGACCATCGGTGTAGTCGTTTGCCCACGTGGAGAAGAACGCTTCGATCGCTTGCGTGATGGCGTCCATGCCGCTGTCGGCAGTGAGCTGCTGTGGCGCCGAACGGCTCATGTTGGGATCCACGATGGCGTAGTCGGGCACCGCGAGTGGATGTCCACTGCCGAGCTTGCGAGGCGGGTTGCCGGGCAGCGTGATGACGAATGCCCAGGTTGCCTCGCTGCCGGTGCCGGCAGTGGTGGGGATAGCGATCAAGCGCGCGCGCTGGCGCAGCACGATAGGCGTCATGGGCGCGAGCGCCTCGAGGTCGAGGTCGGGGTTTTCGTAGAGCACCCACATCGCTTTTGCCGCGTCTATGACGCTGCCGCCGCCGATGGCGATGATCCACTGGGGGTCAAAGGCGCGTAGTGCTGCTGCGCCGCGCTGCACCGTGGCGAGCGAAGGCTCAGCTTCAACCTCGCGGAAAATGGCAAGCGCGGCTTGGCTGTCGAGCCGCTCTGTTGCTTTTTGAACTAAGCCTGCGGCTTCGATGTTGGCGTCGGTCACGATGAGCGCGCGATGGATGTTAAGCTCGCGGAGGTAGTCGAGCGCATCGTCACCGTAAACGAGCGTTGGAGATCGAAAGAACCACATTGTCTCTTCAACTGTTAACGCGCCGTAAGAGGTGCGCCCAGCGTGTGATACATCTTTCGATGATGCCGATCACCTTTGAAGACGTCTACCGTGTGGTGCGCTTGATTCCGAAAGGGCGCGTGATGAGCTACAGCGGGGTGGCGCGTTTGTGCGGCGCGCCGGGCAGCGCGCGCTATGTGGGCTTTGCGCTGCATGCGCTGCTGCACCACAATCGCGACGTGCCGTGGTGGCGCGTGGTGAACGCGCGCGGGCGCATTTCCAACATTTACGCGCCGCTTGAGCAGCGAAAGCGTCTGGAGGCAGAAGGCGTGCATGTGAGCGAGACGCTGGAAGTGGACATGGAGCAGTACGACGCGGAGCACATCGTCGCGGCGCATTTGCGGTCTTACAAGTCGCTGAGGTAGTCGCGCAGGCGACGGCTGTTCTGCGGATGGCGCAACTTGCGCAGCGCTTTGGCTTCGATCTGTCGTACGCGCTCCCGTGTAACGCCGAACGCTTGCCCAACTTCTTCGAGGGTGTGAATTTGCCCGTCGCGGAAGCCAAAGCGCATCTCCAGCACCTCGCGCTCGCGCTCGCTTAGCGTGTTGAGCAGAGAGCGCACCTGGGCTTTCATCATGGCGAGCGTTGCGGAGTCGGTCGGTGAGGGCGTGTTGTCGTCGGGCAGAAAGTCGCTGAACTCGCTGTCTTGCTCGGGTCCGACCGGCGCCTCTAGCGAGACTGGCTCCTGCATCATGCGCATCAGTTGTTCCACGCGCTGCACAGCCTGATTGAACTTGCGTGCAAGCGCTGGGTCGAGCGCTTTGCCTGTCTGCAGTGCCTCGAGGATGCGTGCCTGCTCCTCGGGGGTGAACATGCCCAGCTCGAGCGCAAGCTCGCGCGCGGTTGGCTCTTGTCCGAGGCGTTGGGTCATGCGGCGCTGAATGCGCCTGAGCTTGGCGATCAGTTCAGCGACATGGGCTGGGATGCGCACTGAGCGCGCCTGCTCGGCGAGATAGCGCATGATCGCTTGCCGGATCCACCAGGTGGCGTAGGTGCTGAACTTGAAACCGCGCCACACGTTGAACTTATCGATCGCGCGCAGCAAGCCGATGGTGCCTTCCTGAATGAGGTCAGTGAGAAGGGCGCTGCGCCCAAGGTAGCGCTTAGCGATGCTCACCACAAGGCGCAAATTGGCGCGCGTGAGCACATCACGAGCGTGTTCAGCGTTGGCGTGCAGTGTCTCGTGGTGTGCTGCCCAGTCGAAGCGGTGCGGCAGCGCGGCGCGGAGCTCAACCCACTCCGGCAGCGGCTCGCCGACGTGCTCGACGTGCTCAATGAGTTGCGTCACCAGCGGTGCGGGAAGGGCGATCGCGCAGGTGAGCACGGTGTAGAGGGGCTTGCTGAGATGCTCCACTGAGGCGTCCTTGCCCCAGTTAAGGTTGCGCAAGAACTGACGCAGCGTGGTGATGCCGTCTTGCGTGAAGTGCTCGGCGATGTCCAAGGCGTCGCGCAGCAGGGCTGCAAGCGAGGGAGGGGTCGCTTGGCGTTGCACACAGGCATCCTTGACTTGCCGCCAAGCATCGCGCAACAGTGCGTACACCTGCATCCATATCGCTTCCTCTGTTGCAGTCTGCCCTTCTGCTTTAAGCCCGCGCACGAGCTGCTCAGCGTCCATCACTGCGTAGAGCCGCAGCTCTTGGTCGGCGGTGAGCAGCGGGGTAGTGCTGATCTCGCGTAGGTAGGCGCGGACAGGATCAGGACCCTCCTCTTTGTCGGCGTGGGCAGGCGAGGTGTCTGTCGTTTCGCGGTCAAGGTCGGCGTCAGCGTCGAATGTTTCGTCGCTCGCGAGGGCGTAGGCAATGGCTTCTGCGTCGTCATCAGTCGAGGGTTCGTCCGCGTGCTCCTCCTCGTCGAAGAGGAAAGTGTCGTCCATGTCGACGTCCTCGCTGCGGGCGTCGAGTTCATCGGCTGCGGGATGGTGGTGGGCGCGATGGCGCGCAGGGAGGTTTGGCTCAGCGGCGCGCCGCCGCTCGGATCGATCGCTGAGCGGTGTCGATTGCGCGTTGCGCGCCTCCGCGTAATCAGTTTCCAAAGCCATTGGCTGTTGCGCTTGGCTGAACGACTTCAGGCTCAACCTCACTCTGTGCTGCTTGCTACACCAACGCGCTGCGCAGGCGGCGTGCCTTCTGCGCGCGAAGGAGTTGCTGCAGTGCTTGGGTCAATCGAAGATTATAGCGTTGGAGCGCTTCTTGGTCGCCAGCGCGGCGCGCGTCCTCGATGAGGTAGGGCAGGGCTGCGCGATCTTGGTGCGCGCGCAGCTCGCGCAGGCGCAGAGCAGCTTGAATGGCTTGCTCGCGCAGCCAATGCGCGTCATTCTCGTCAAGATGGCGCTCCACCTCCAAACGCGCGGCAGGCAAACGCGAGGCATGACCGAGGAGGTCGTAATCCGCAAGCAGCACGAGCCAGGCTTCGTCCTCGTCCGAAGACTCGCTTCCGAACGGCGCGCCGAGCGCCACGCGCTGCAAGGTGTGAAAACCACGACGCAGCGCTGGGTTGCTGAAGTCGTCTTCGCTCATCAGCTCAAGCCCGGCGCGTGCGAGCACGGCGTTGATGTCGAATAGCAGCTCGGGCTTGCGGAAGAGCAAGGCGATCAGGTGCAGCTCAAGCGCGGGTGGCGGCGCGACTGGCGACGCAGGCTCGGCGGCACTCGGCGCGCCAGAAGAGGGTGCTTGCTCAGACGATGAATGTGGTGAAGTGCGTGGGGGCTGCCGCTTCGCCGCGCGCTCAAACTCACGCAATACTTGCATTACAGCGCGAGCGCTGAGGCGCAACTGCTGCGCGAGTTGCTGGACGGCGCTGTCGCGCTGGATGGGATCGGTCAGCTCGATTAGCAGCGGTGCTAATGTGCGCACTGCTTGCGATTTTTGGAAAGCATCTGCTGCGCTGTGTTGCTTCACGACCACCTCGATCACGTAGTCGAGGATGGGTCGCGCTTCAGCGACGAGCTGTTGCCACTGCTGCGGCGCTTCGAGCACGATCTCATCAGGGTCTTTGCCTTCAGGCAGCAGCGCCACGCGCAAGTCAGCGTTGAGTTGTGCTTGCGCGCGCACTGCGCCGCGCGCGTCGAAGGTGACCACTGTCTCATGGTCGAGCGCTGTGCGCGCGATGTCTAGGCTGCGCAACACGGCGCGCTGTCCGGCGGTGTCGGCATCGAGCGCCAACACAATGCGCGGCGCGAGCCTGCGCAGTGCGCGCAGTTGCGCCTCGGTGAGCGATGTGCCCATGCCAGCGACGACGTTGGTGAACCCAGCCTGGTGGCAGCCGATCACGTCCATATAGCCCTCGACCAGCACGGCAACGCCTGCATCGCGGATCGCAGCACGCGCGCGGTCTAGCCCGAACAACAATTGCCCTTTGTCGAACAGGGCGGTTTGGGGTGAGTTCATGTATTTGGGTTCGCTGCCATCGAGCGAGCGCGAGCCAAAGCCGACCACCTCGCCGCGTGCATCTCGGATTGGGATCATCAACCGACCGCGAAAGCGATCGTAGCGTCGCCCTTCCTCGTTCTCGACCAGCAAGCCTGCGTCGAGCAGTTCTTGCGCGGTGAACCCCTTCGCGGTGAGGTAGTGAGTGAGCGCGTGGTAGTCGTCGAGACTGTAGCCCAGGCGCCAAGCAGTGATGGTCTCATGACTCAGGCGGCGTTGCTCACGCAGGTAGCGACGGCATGCCTCTGCTTGCGGCGCGCTGAGCAGAAGGTGATGGAAATACTCCGTGGCTGCCTCAAGCGCGGCGCGCAGGCGCTGCTCATGCTGCTGGCGGCGCTGCTGTTCTGGCGTCTGCGGCGCAAGCGCCACGCCAGCGCGGCGTGCCAGCTCACGCAGCGCCTCGGCGAAAGTCCAGCCCTCTTTGAGCATGACGAAGGTGAACACGTCGCCCTGCGCCCCGCTGGAAAAGTCTTTGAAGGTCTGCGTGTGCGGGAAGACGAAGAACGAGGGCGTGCGCTCCGTCTTGAACGGCGAGAAGCCGCGGTAGTTTTTGCCGACGCGCGTCAAAGGGATGTATGCGCCGACGACCTCGACAATGTCGAGCCGGCTGCGGACTTCGTCTACCACAGACATGGCGGCATCACCCCTAGCGGTTGCGAATGCGGTGCGGCGCTCAACTTTTTACCACAAGCCGCGTTGCGCGTCACAACAGCGCTCAGGCACAAGAGTCAAGCCCTATGCGCTGCCTTGCCCATCAGTACAATCCGCGCTGCCATGCCCGGCAAGTTCTTCGAGGACCTTGAGGTCGGCATGACCTTCAAGCACCCCACAGGGCGCACAATTACCGAGGCGGACAACGTGCTGTTTTGCGCGATCACCATGAATACTCAGCCGCTGCACCTCGACGAGCACTTTGCCGCACAGACGCCATTCGGGCGGCGCATCGTGAACGGCTTGCTCACGCTGAGCTTGGCAGTTGGCTTGACCGTCTCGGAGCTGACCGAGGGCACCATCATCGCCAACTTGGGCTACGACACCGTGCGCACGCCGCGCCCCGTCTTTCATGGTGATACGCTCTACGTCGAGACGCGTGTGATGGACAAGCGACCTTCGCAGTCGCGCCCTGATGCGGGCATTGTGCGCTTGCGCCATGTCGGTCGCAATCAGCACGGCGAGGTGGTGATTGAATTCGAGCGCACCGTGCTGTTCCGCAAGCGCAATTCATGAGTGCTGTGCCGTTGCGTCGCTCGCTGCTTTTCGTGCCCGGCGAGAGTCGGCGCAAGATCGAGAAATCCACCACGCTGCCCGCCGACAGTGTTGTGCTCGACCTCGAGGACGCGGTCGCGCCAGCGAACAAGCCGCAAGCCCGGCAGATCGTCCGCGAAGCGCTGCAATCCCTCGATTTCGGCACTCGCGAGCGTTTGGTGCGCGTGAACGCTTGGCAGAGCGGCTTGTTGCCCGACGACGTGCGCGACACCATCGCGGCTCGCCCCGACGGCTACGTGATCCCCAAGGTGAACAACGTTGAGGAGCTGCGACATGCCTGCGCGGTGATCGTCGAGCATGCCCGCGCGCAGGGTCTGGACGCACAGCGTCTGGCAGTGCTGGCGATCATCGAGACCGCACTGGGCGTGATGAACCTGCCTGCCATTGCAGCGTTCGGCGCGCCGCTGCAAGCGTTGATCTTCGGCGCTGATGACCTCGCCGCTGATGTGGGCATGATCCGCACACCGAGCAATCTTGAGGTGCTTTACCCGCGCACAGCCGTGGCGATCGCCGCTGCTGCTTATGGGCTACAAGCTATTGACCTCGTGTTCTTCGACTTGCACGATGAAGCAGGCCTAGAAGCGGAGTGCCGCTTCGGACGGCAGCTCGGCTACAGCGGCAAGATGGTGATTCACCCGGCGCAGCTTGCGGTGGTCAACCGCGCCTTCTCACCGAGTGCTGAAGAGATCGCGCGCGCGCAGCGCATCATCCAAGCCGCAGAAGCGCACGGCTACAGCGCGTTTGCGCTGGATGGGCGTATGGTGGACGCACCTATCATCAAGCAAGCGCAAAACGTGTTGGCGCGGGCGCGCGCAGCGGGGCTGATTCAATGAGATGGCTGCGAAACTATAATCTTTGAGCTAGCGGACAACATACCCCGCCCAAACTGGGCACCTACAAAGGAGAACAGCCTCATGACAACCAACGGTCGTTTGCTCAACTACATCGGTGGACAATGGGTAGAAGCCCAAGCCACCGAGTACCTTCCCGTGAGGAACCCTGCTACCGCGCAAGTGCTCACGCATGTGCCGCTCTCCACAGGCGCAGACGTGGATAAGGCGGTGGAGGTAGCGCAGAAGGCGTTTCAAGACTGGCGACGCACGCCCGTGGTGGAGCGCGTGCAGCCGCTGTACCGCCTCAAGCGGTTGCTGGAGGAGCACCGCGACGAGCTGGCGCGCCTGATCACCAACGAGTGCGGCAAGACCTACGAAGAGAGCCAGGGCGAGCTTCAGCGCGCCATCGAGAACGTCGAGGTCGCCTGCGGTGCGCCTTCGCTGATGCAGGGCTTCAACAACGAGGACATCGCGCGCGGCATTGACGAGCACTGCATTCGCCAGCCGCTCGGCGTGGTTGCTGCGATCACGCCGTTTAACTTCCCCGGCATGGTGCCGCTGTGGTTCCTGCCGTATGCCGTCGCCACAGGCAACTGCTTCATTCTCAAGCCGAGCGAGAAGACGCCGATGACCATGCAGCGCATCTTCCAGTTGCTAGAGCAGGCAGGCTT
>JANWUW010000071.1 GCA_025057935.1 Thermoflexales bacterium | reverse complement strand
GAGATCGATGTGCTGATGCTGTTTGCCGGCCCTGCAGGGCGGCGCATTTGGGCGTTAGTGGAGACCGAGGCGCGCTTGAACCAGCGGGATGTGCGGGCGTGGATACAGCAGGCGCGCGATGCGGCGTGGCAGCAGCGCTTGGCGGAGCGTGGGGTGAGTGGGTTGTGCTACCTGTATTTCTACGCCATCCGCGTGGACAAGGGGGCGCTGGAGCTCATCAGTGCGGAGGGGGTGGGCTTGCTGAAAAGCGAGGGCGAAGTGATCGCGCCGCAAGGGTGGATAGAGCTCTGAAGTGTAGCAATGCCGGAATAGGGGAGCAGTGTCCAAGGGGGAGAACAGGTCAGAGCGACGCTTCCCTGCATCCCTTTAGGCTGAGGCGCAGGTGCATCTACTGCTATCGCATCATCGGTTTAACCGCAACAATCTAGCGCACCTCTCAGTGGATCGCCATCTTGCTGATCGGCGATGGGTCTTGGAGATAAACATGAATCGCCCATCAGATTGGTGCCGACTTGATGAATCCCCACTCTGCACCTTTCCGAACCTTCGGACAGTTGCTGACTTGATGGGTTGCTCCTTTCGTGCTATACTTCACGTAATCAGAGGCGTGGCAGGGAGCTTTGCTAGCGCCTCTGTTTTTACTCTAACAAGAGAGTGGCAGAATTCACCACCGCTCGTAGCGAGGTGTGTTCAACATGCTCGAACAGAAGTATCTAACCCCTGAAGGCTTGAAGAAGCTCGAGGAAGAACTGGAATACCTCAAGACCGTGCGCCGCGCGCAGGTCGCTGAGCGCCTGCATAACGCGATGGCGGAAGGTGAAATCGAAGAAAACCCAGAGTACGAGGACGCCAAGAACGAGCAAGCTCTCGTTGAAGGGCGCATCCTCGAGATCGAGACCATTCTGGCGAATGCTGTGCTCATCGAGAACACTGGCCCTGCGGATGAGGTTCGCATGGGGAGTAAGGTTACGCTCAAGGATCTGGACACAGGGGAGAAGGAGGAGTACGTCATTGTCGGTTCAGCAGAAGCTAACCCAAGTCAGGGTCGCATTAGCTATGAATCGCCGATAGGGCGTGCGCTGCTTGGTCACAAGGTGAACGATGTGGTCACGGTGCAGGCTCCAGGTGGTGATCGCCGGCTGAAAGTGATGCGCATTCAGAACGGCTAGTTGCATGGCTTGCCTTCGGTGGCAAGGCGGCTGGAGCCCACCAGCCGCTTTATGCTTTATACAGCGTATGCGCGAGCGCGAGTATTGGGTCGGTCCACCTGGCGCGGGTAAGTCCTCAGCACTAACGCAGAAGTTGGTAGCGTTGATTGAGTCTGGCGTGCGTCCAGACCGCATCTTGGTGCTGGTGCCACAGACCTCTGCTGGTTGGCGCTTCGAACGCGCGCTAGCGACGCTGCGCACTCGCACGCGGGGGCAACCCTTCATCGGCACTGTATATTCCCTCGCGCGACGGCATGTGGCGCTATTTTTTCCGATCATCGCTGAGCGCGCTGGGTTCCCACAACCTTGGCGCGAGCCGACGTTCATCAACGTCGAAGCCGCCCAATATGTGCTGAGCAAACTAGCGCAACCACACTTAGCCGAGTTCAACACGCTGCGCTTGCCGCGCGCACGTGTGCTCAGCCAGATCATAGATGGGCTAAACAAAGCTGCAGTTGCTGGGTTTTCGCTCGATGAGATTGCACAGCGGTTGAGCCTAGCGTGGAGTGGCAACGAGCCACGCGAGCCTCTCTTCCGCCGCGTGCAGGCGCTTGCGCAGGCGTTTCGTGCGTATTGCATGCAGCATACGCTGCTGGATTTTTCGCTTGCTCTCACGCTTTTTGCGCAATACTTGCTTGCTGAGCCTGCCTACCTTCAATTCATCGCTGCGCGCTTTCGCCACGTGTTGGCGGACAACATCGAAGAAAGCCCGCCAGTGCTCCACGACTTCCTCGGCATACTGCTCCAGACGTGCGACTCGGCATATCTAGTTGAAGACGACCCTGGCGGCTACCGTTTGTTCCTCGGTGCCGACGTGGACTCAGCGCGCGCATTGCGCGCACAGTGCACGGTACGCCAATGGAACAACCCGCGTCTAGCGCCCGACGCGCCTGACTCGCCAGCGCGTTTTGGCGTTGCGCTGATGCAGCAGGTGCGCGACCCCTACTCGCGCCTGCCTACTCGCGCCTACGGCTCGGTCACGCTTGTGGGAGGCGGGAAGTACTGGGTGGAGATGGTGAAGGCTGTCGCCCAGGCGATCCAGGCAGAGGTAGAAAACGGCACGCCACCTAGCGCGATCGCTGTGCTAGCACCGTACGCTGAGGACGTGTTGCGCTTCGAGCTGGAGGAGCGCCTGCGCCCTGCTGGAATTCGCGTGCACGCACTGCGCCCGTCGCGCCCTCTGCACGACCATCCCGTTGTGCGCGCGCTTATCACTTGGGCGCGCCTTGCACATCCAGATTGGGAGCAGACACCTACTAGCGCGGAGTTGGCGCGTGCCATGTCGGTCAGCATTGCCCAGCTCGACCTCGTGCGCGCGCATCTGCTCGCTGAGGCGCTCCATCGCGCTGGAGCATCTCACATACCAATGCCTGAGGAGCAGAGACTCTGGCAGCGTGTGGGGATGGCGATACGTGAGCGCTACGCGCAGCTCCGCGCCTGGTTGCTGAGCTGGCGCGAAACACCGCGCGGCCCGCTGGATGTCTTCTGGCAGCTATTGTTCACTGAGGTGCTCTCGCAAAGTGGCTTTGGGTTGTTCGCTGACCGCAGCAGCGCCGTTGTGTGCGAGCAGTTGATCCGCAACGCGCGCCTCTTCCGCGAGGCGCTGGTCGAAGCTGCGCTGCTCGATGACCACAGCGCAGGGCGCGAGTATGTCAGCGTGCTCACGCAAGGAGTGCTCGCCGCCCAGTTTGCTCCTGAGCGCATAGCGTGGCAAGCCGATCTACCGCCTGATCCCGAGGCTGTGCTCCTTGCGCCAGCTTACGCCTTCCTCACAAACGACCTGCGCGCTGATGTGCAGTTTTGGCTGGACGTGAACAGCACTGGGTGGCACGAACGGATTTATCAGCCGCTGACGCATCCTTACGTGCTCTCGCGCCGTTGGCGCGGTGACCCCTGGACGGATGCCGACGAGCTACATGCGAGTCGCGACATGCTCGCTCGCGTGGTCGGCGGCTTAGCATTTCGCTGCGGCAAACGCATTTACCTCGCCTACAGTCAGCTCACGGTCTCTGGCGAGGACGAGAACGGTCAACTGTTGCGCGCTGTGCAGCGTGTGTTGCTTGCCGCAGAAACGCAGCGCGCAAGCTGAGCCTTTCAAGAGATATGCCCTCATGTCGTGCGGCGTTTTCGTATAGTTATTACAACGCATGAGCCGCGTCTCGAGATTTGGGGTGGGCGTGCTTCTTGCCCTGTGGAGTGTTGCAGCGTTCGGCAGTGGCTATCTGCTGCGCGCTGCTGTTGCGCCAGTGGAGTATCGAGTGGAGCGGATTTACGGCGCTGGCAACGACCATGCGCTGCTTGACGAAGCTTGGGCATATGTAGAGTCGCACTTTGTCGGCGACCTGCCCGATGCCACTGCGCGCGAGTATGGCGCGATTCGCGGAGCATTGAGCACGCTGAACGACCCCTACACGAGCTTCGTTGAGCCTGCGCCGCGCGCCGTTGAGCGCGACCACATGCGCGGCGTCTTCGGCGGCATTGGCGTGCAGCTTCGGCTCACACCTGAAGGGCGCATCGCGCTTTCACCGACGCCCGACGGTCCAGCGGAGCGGGCCGGCGTGCGCGAAGGCGATCTCCTCGTCGCTGTGGACGGCGTGCCGTTGCCTTTTCCCGCAAGCATCGAGGACGCAATGCGCTTGCGCGGCGAGGAGGGCACTGTTGTGGTGATTGAAGTGCTGCGCGGCTCGCAGCGCTTGAAGTTCGCCATCACGCGCGAACGCATTGAGCTACCCTCTGTCGAACACCGCATCATTACGACGACGGCTGCTGCGCTCCCGATCGGCTACGTTGCCATTCGCGGCTTCACCGAGCGCACGGCTGCCCAACTCGAGGCGGCGCTGCGCGCGCTTGCCCAAGCCGGCGTGCAGGGCTACGTGCTGGACCTGCGCGACAACGCCGGCGGCTTGCTCAACGCTGCAGTCGAGGTGACGAGCTTCTTCTTGCGTGATCGCATTGTAGCTTACGAAGTGCGTCGCAACCAAGCGGAGATCGTGCACCGCACACGCTCTGTCTCACATGCGTTGCCAGAAACGCAGCCGCTCGTGGTTCTTGTAAACGGGGGCACAGCCAGCGCTGCCGAGGTTGTCGCAGCGGCGCTACGCGATCATCAGCGTGCTGTGCTCGTCGGTCAGAAAACGCTAGGCAAAGGCTCGGTGCAGTTCGTCTTCGAGCTGCGCGATGGCTCAGCTGTGCGCGTCACTGCAGCGCGTTGGCTGACCGCTCGTCGCGAGCAACTGGACGGTAAGGGCTTGAACCCCGACGTGCTTGCAGAAGACGACGCAGAAAGTCAACTCCAAACCGCGCTTCGAACACTGATCGCGCGCTTGCGTTCGGGCGTGAAGGAAGCGCGCAGCAGCTCTTGAGGGGTGGAACATGGCAACGCCAACTACATCAGAGGAGAAAGCCCAACAGCGCTCAGCCGCGCTGCTGCGGCAGGTTGCACTTGGGTTGCTGGGCATGTTCACAGGAGCGATCATCTTCGTGCTCGGCATGACGGTCGGAGTGTTGCTCGCGCGGCCGGGCGCATTCAGCTTTGGCGCGTTCCCCTTCGAGCTTGCCACGTTGACCACCGTCTCCAGCCACAGCGCGCCCGAGGCACGCGCTGAGGAGCCCCTAGACTACGCTCTCGTCAACGATGTGCTGCGTCGCCTGCGCGAGCAGTGGTATGGCACACTTCCCTCGCGCGAGGCGCTGACTGATGGCGCTATTCGTGGCATGGTCAACGCGCTGGGCGACCCCTACACCCAATACATCGAGCCTCGCTTCGCCAAAATCCTCAACGAGGACATGAGCGGTGAGTTCGAGGGCATCGGCGCAACGCTGAAACAGACCCCAGGCGGCAGCATCCAGATCGTGCGCACGCTGCCAGGCACCCCTGCTGAGAAGGCAGGGCTGCTCCCGGGTGACATCATCGAGGCAGTGGACGGGCAGAGCGTGCTCGGGCTGAATACCACCGAAGTCGCTGCAATGGTGCGCGGACCGAAAGGCACCACTGTGCGCCTCACCATCCGCCGCGGGGACAACCCGCGCCCCTTCGAAGTCTCCATCGTGCGCGCGCGCATCGTGATACCGCTAGTGGAGAGCCGCACCGTAGGCGATGGCGACATTGCCTACGTGCGCCTCTTCGATTTCAGCCAACAGGCTAGCCGACAGCTGGAGCGCGAACTTCAACGCTTGCTCGCGCAGAACCCCAAGGGTCTTATCCTCGATCTGCGCGACAACCCCGGCGGCTTGCTCAGCCAAGCGCGCGAAGTAGGCGACTTGTTCTTGGACGCTGGCGTGCTGGTGGTTGAGCGCGATTACCGCAACAACAGGAAAGTTACGCGCACCACCAGCCGCGGCATCGCGCAAGACATCCCCTTGGTGGTGTTGGTCAATGGCGGCTCGGCAAGCGCAGCCGAAATCGTCGCGGGCGCGATTCAGGATCGCAAGCGGGGCGTGTTAATCGGCGAGCGCACATTTGGCAAAGGGTCAGTGCAATCTCCTCAGACGCTTGCTAATGGCGCCCAGTTGCGCATCACCATTGAGCGCTGGTACACGCCAAACGAGCGACAGATCCACAACGAAGGCATACAGCCCGACCTCGTGGTCATCAACACGCCAGAAGATGAGCGCGCTGGGAAGGATGCGCAACTCGAAGCTGCGGTCGCGTATCTGAAGACAGGCAAGCTCGCAGCACCGTGAGCGCTCAATCTTCAACACGCGCTGCATCCTCGTCAGCCTACGCTGGGCTGATCGTGTGGGCGTGGATGGCGATGCTTGGCGGTGCTGTGGCTGCCTCGCGTTTCTCCTGGCCTGAGGGAATGCCGCAGAAGCTGGGCTTGGGGCTGTTGCTCGTGCTCGCGTGGCAAGCAATGTGGCTCAGCCTCGCCGAGAAAGACTGGCACGATGCCATGGAGCAGTGGCGGGCGTGGACACACAAGCGAACGCTGCCGCTACTACCTTACACTGCACCGCATTCGCCTGCATCGCGCACCACGGCATGGTTGGAGACTTGGCTGAGCTGGTGGCAAGAGTGGCTCTTACCTCGAGAGCGGCACTCGCTCTACCTCGCTGGGTTGGGGTTAGTTGCTGGGCTCATGCTAGGCAGCGCTCTGGGGGATTACGCGCTGGCGCTCACGCTAGGCGTGAGCCTTTTCGCGCAGGGCACAATGCTGGCTGCGCAGGGACGCGGAGCGCCAGCGCTTGCGAGCAGCGTGGCACGCATTGGGCTACCGTTTTTGCTCGGGTTCGGATTGGTTAGCTTTCCCACTCCTGCGATCGCTGCGCTTGCGTTCGGGATGAGCGCCGCTTTTGCAGGCGCAGTGCACAGCGCGGCGCTTTGGCGCAATCTGGGTTATGCAGTCACCCTGCTCGCGCTGATCCTCACGCGACAACCGATAGGTGCATTCGGCCTCTGTTTGATCTGGTTGCCCCAACTTGTTCTCTCGTCTCTTCGTCACCCGTTGCGTTGGTTTGCGGCTGCGCTTGTAGTTGTGGTGCTCACGTTGGCGGCATGAAAAAGCGAGGAGGCACTGCCTCCAGCGCCTCCTCGCTTCTTCGCAGGGACGGCTTCTCGCTCACTTGACCTCGATCTTGATCTGCTTCGGCTTGACGACCTCCGACTTCGGAATGGTCAAAGTGAGCACGCCGTTCTCGAAGTGCGCCTTTGCCTTCTCCGCCTCTACCTCGGTGGGCAGCACGAAGCTGCGCACGAACGAGCTCTGACGAATCTCGCGGCGATGCCACTGCGCCTTGTCGTCCTTGGTCTCGCTCTCCCGCTTCCACTCACCCTTGATGGTGAGCTGACCGTTCTCGATGGTCACCTCAACATCCTCAGGCTTCCACCCTGGCAGCGCCGCCTTCACAAGGAACGCCTCTGGCGTCTCCACCACGTCCATCGGCGGCACCTCTGCGCCGAATTCCTCAAACAGCCACCGACTCGGGCGAATGAAGGCATTGCGCAGCAACTGATCCATCGCCTCGCTCAACGCGAGCATCTCACCTGCTGGATCCCAGGTCCGACGCACCAAGCCTGCCATAGTCTCACCTCCGTGATAGTCATTTTGCTTTTTCTTGCACCTTTTACAGTAGGGGCAGTGTGTTAGAGTTGCTTTCTAGCACGCGTTAGAGGTGGGTTAACGATGAGGTAAAACTTGGTTGACAACCTGCGCTTATGCGCTTAAAAGTATCTGCCGAGCAGCACTAATGAGCAGTCAATCCGGGCTTGATAACATCTCCCGGAGAGATGGGAAAGAACAAGAACGCATCCCTGCGCAGCCAACCCCTGCCCTATGCTGTCTGGGGCGAGGCGTTCATTGATAACGCCTCGCGCCAGCAGATGGATAACGCAATGCGCCTGCCCGTGAGCGTCGCAGGGGCACTCATGCCGGATGCACATGTGGGCTATGGCTTGCCAATCGGCGGCGTGCTGGCGACCGAGGATGCGGTGATCCCCTACGCCGTAGGTGTGGATATTGCATGCCGCATGCGTCTGAGCGTCTTCGATGCGCCACCCGAGTTGCTCAAGCAACAAGAGGCGCGCTTTGAGAAGTTGCTGCGTGAGAACACGCGCTTCGGCGCCGGGGCAGAGTGGCATCCGCCGCGCAAAGATCCCATCCTCGACGATCCTGATTGGAAGGCCACCAAGCTGCTGCGCGAGCTCTATGAGACTAAAGCTGTGCCGCAGCTTGGCACCTCGGGCAGCGGCAACCACTTTGTCGAGTTCGGCGAGCTCGAAGTGCTCGAGTATGAACCCAAGCTCGGCCTGCAGCCTGGGCGCTACCTTGCGTTGCTGTCGCACAGCGGCAGCCGCGGCGTGGGTTACCAGATCGCCGATTACTACAGCAAGCTGGCGCGCAGCTTGCATCCCGAGCTGCCCAAAGAGCTGGCGCATCTAGCGTGGTTGGACATCGAGAGCGAGCCAGGGCAGGAATACTGGCTGGCGATGAATCTTGCAGGGCGCTTTGCTTCGGCAAACCACCGCGTGATCCACAACCAAATCGCGCGCGCTGGCGGCCTAGAGGTGATCGCCACAGTGGAGAATCATCACAACTTTGCTTGGCGCGAGCGCTTACCAGACGGGCATGAGGTATTCGTGCACCGAAAGGGGGCTACCCCAGCACATGCTGGCGTGCTCGGCGTGATCCCAGGCACGATGGGCGACCCCGGCTATGTGGTGCGCGGCAAAGGAAACCCGCTCTCGTTGAACAGCGCCTCGCACGGTGCTGGGCGACGGCTCAGCCGCAACGAAGCTTTCCGCACGCTCACCGCCAAGATGCGCAACGAATATCTCAAACAGCGCGGCGTGAAGTTGCTCGGCGGCGGCTTGGATGAGTCGCCACAGGCATACAAGAACATTGACGAGGTGATCGCCGCACAGGCTGATCTTGTGGACGTGATCGCGCGCTTCCAGCCGCGCCTGGTGATGATGACTGACGACCCGCGCGATATTTGAAACCAACAGTCCAGTCTAGCATGCAAGCTCACTATACTCCTGCGCGTGATGCGCACACCTAGCCAAACTTCGTTCCCCCGTCGTCCTGCCGTGATCTTCGAGCGCGAAGCGCTTGTGCGCGGCTTCGACGCGCTCGCTGAACTGGTCAAGCCCACCCTAGGACCGCTTGCGCGCGTTGTGCTCATCGAGGGCTTGACGCGCGACCGCACGCCCGAGGTGCTCGATCATGCTGCAGCCATCGCGCGCCGCCTCATCGAGCTGCCACACCCCACTGCCGACGTAGGCGCCATGATGCTGCGCCACGCGCTTTGGCGCATGCACGAAATCTGCGGCGATGGCGCAGCCACTACCGCTGTCATCGCGCAAAGCATAGTGCACGAGGGAATGCGTGCCATCGCTGCGGGGGCTTCTCCTGTGAGAGTGCGCGTTGGCATTGAGCGCGGCGTTGCCCTCGCTGTGGAGGCGCTGAGGCGCCTGACTGAACCTGCTCCGCTCGGGGCGCGACGCCGAGCTTGGCTAGAGGGACTCGCAGCCGCGGCGACGCCTGACGTTGAGCTGCGGCAAGCGCTTGTCGAGTTGGTTTACGTGCTTGGTGACGACGCCTACATCAACATCTACAACAACGACCCCAACCGCATTGAATACGAGTTCCTTGAAGGGGCACTGTGGGATGCGCCGTGGCTGGGCGGCGGCTTTACAGCCGACCCGACCGATCGTGTGGCACGACTACAGAACGCAGCGGTAATTGTGCTCGACGGCTTGCTCGACACTGCTGCGAACACAATCATGCTGTTGCAAAAGCTGGAAGCAATGGGATACCGCGCCGCTGCGATTATCGCCAGCGACCTCACCGACGAGGCACGCACCGTCTTGCTGCAAGCAAAGCATCGTGGGCTCTTCCATCCCTTGCCGATCAAAACCCCTTACGGCGGCGACAAGCGCGCTGTGGCGCTGCACGACATTGCGCTGCTTACCGGCGGGCGCGTGCTCTTCAGCGACAAAATGCCCTTTGCCCAGAAGCTCTCGCGCGAGGACGTGGGTGAGGCGCGGCGCGTATGGGCAAACGCCAAGCAATTCGGCATCATCGCTGGGCGGCGCGACGTGCAGCGCCTGCGCCAAACCATCGCCGGCATCCGCAGACAACTCGAGACCACCACCGATTCCAGCACGTTCGATGATCTGCTTCGCCGTTTGGGTCAGCTCAGCGGCAGCATGGGCATCTTGCGCATCGGCGCGCCAACCCAACGTGTGCAAGAGGCGCGGCGCGACACCGCCGCTCGTCTTGCGCGCGTGATGCAGCTCGCGCTGCGCAGCGGCGTGGTGGCGGGCGGCGGCGCAGCGCTGCTCAAAGCCAGCATGAGCATCCCCACCGCCTCCAACGATGACGTTGGCTGGGGCATGCGCTGTGTGGTGCGCGCCTTAGAAGCCCCAATGCGCACGCTGGTTGCGAATGCGGGCATGGATGCTTCAGCAAGCTTGCATGCTGCGCGCGAAGCGAATCGAGAAGGCGAAGCCGCATTCGGATTCGATGTGCGTAGCGGGGCGCTCGTTGACCTCGCCCGCGCAGGCGTGGTGGATGCTCTTGAGGTGGTTGAGAACGCGGTGCGCGTCGCGGGCAGCCTCGCTGCCCAAGTGCTCACCACTGAGGTAGTTGTGCATCACCGCAAGCCGCAATCGGCAGCGTATCCGTAGCAAAACCAACACGCCTCGGCAGGAAACCTGAAACCTGCCGAGGCGTTGTTTTCCACTGCTGTGTCATCACGCGCCGAGGAAAGCGCGCGCAGCTTGCAGTGCGATCTCCCAGAATGGTGGCGAGACGACTGTCAGCGCCAGCACACCTGTTGCTGTGATGGACAGCGTGACTGTTGTTGGCGCCGGCACGATCAGCGGCTTTTGCTCGTCTTCGCTCCGCTCGACATACATCGCGCGCACCACGTTGAGATAGTAGGCGACCGAGATCAGCACCGTGATGATGCCGATCACCACTAAGCCGATCAAGTTCGCGCCGATTGCCTCGCGGAAGATGATCAGCTTCGCCACGAAGCCGACCATTGGCGGAGCGCCGAGCAAACTCAGCAGCGCTGCTGACATGGCGAGCGCAAGATAAGGCGCGCGCCGCCCCAAGCCATTGAACGCCTTGAGATCTGTGCTGCCGACGCGATACTCCACCATACCCAGCGCGCCGAACGCAGCGATGTTGGTTAGCATGTACGTGGCAAGGTAGAAAATCACTGCTGCGAGCGCCTCAGCGCGATTCGCTGTGCCCAGCGCCATCGCGCTCACGCCAACGAACACATACCCTGCCTGCGCCACGCTGGAGTACGCCAACATGCGCTTCACGTCGGACTGCACCAGCGCGAACAAGCTGCCCAATACCATGGTGAGGATGGCGATGGGCTGCATCAGCGTCGCCCAGCTCAACGATGCCTCAGAAGTGCCTGGCGGCAGGGTGTAGAACAGGAAGCGCAGCAAAATGGCAAAGCCAGCTGCTTTCGAGGCAGTGCTGATGTATCCAGCGACTGGTGTGGGTGCGCCGTGATACACATCTGGCGCCCAAAAGTGGAAGGGCACAGCGGAAGTCTTGAAGGCAAAACCTACCAACACGAACAGCGCTGCCAGTGTGGTCGGCACGCGCAGCGCTGGATCAAGCAGCGCGCGCCCGATTGCCGCATAGTTGGTGTTGCCGCCGCTCAAGCCGAACAGCAGGCTCAAGCCGAAGAGCATTGTCGTCGAGGTGACGGCGCCGAAGACGAAATACTTCAAGGCAGCCTCTGCGCTTAGCTTGTTGCCGCGCCAGAAGCCAGCAAGTAGGTAAAGCGAGAGGCTGGATGTCTCCGTGGCGAGATAGAGCAGGATGATGTCATTGGCGCTTGCCATCAGCGACATGGCTGCCGCGCTGAAGGTCGTGAGCACGAAGAACTCGCCACCTGCGCGCATCGGTCGAAAGTCAACGCCGATCAGCGCCGTCAACGCTGCGCCGACGATGAAGATGACGCGGAAGGCAGTCGTGAAGAAGTCGTTGCGCACCATGCCGCCGAGCACGGTCTGCGGCTCAGTGGGCGCAGTCAGCAACGTGATCACCAAGATCACTGCTAGCCCGCCTGCAGTGAGTAAACCCAATCCGCGTCGTGTCAAACTCTGTCCCGCAACAAGGTCAATTGCGAACAGCGCGCTCGCCCAAAGCACCAGCAAAATCTCTGGCAGAATGCCGAGGAACTCCGCTGGGTTCACGCTTGTAAATCCGCCCATGGCTCGTCGCTCTTCTCCGCTGTTAGCTTGCCGTTGCAAACCCCTGCACGATGGTCTGCACGCCGGCAGCAATCGCACTCATCACTGTGTTCGGCAGCACGCCGACGACAATGAGCACACCGCACATCAACCCGATGGCAACCTTCTCCAACGGCGTTAATCCCGGCAGCGAGAGCAGCTCAGGATGTTGCGGCTCGCTGAAGTACACGCGCTGTGCCACGCGCAGCGTCCACGCTGCGTTGATCACCACAGCCAAGATGCCCGCCACTGCGACTACTGCGTACCATCCGTTGGTCGCGCCAGGGAACATTTGGCTCGGCGTTGTCGAGGCGCTCCACAAGCCCATGAAGATTTGCACCTCCGCTGGGAAGCCGGGCAAGCCAGGCATGCCCATGAGCGTCAGCGCGCCGATGACGAAACCCACGCCCGCCAACGGCATTACGCGCCCAAGCCCGCTCAGCTCAGTGAGGTCGCGGCGATGGGAACGCTCGTAGATCATGCCCACCAGCGCGAACATCAAGCCGGTCATCACGCCCCCTGCGAACAGCTCCAAGCCTGCGCCGTTCAAGCCATACTCGTTCAACGCTGCAATGCCCAACAGCACCAACCCCAAGTGACTCACTGAGGAAAAGCCGATGATGTACTTAAGGTCAGTCTGGCGGAACGCGATCAGCGCGGCGTAGATCAAGCCCGCCATGGCGAAGAACACCACCACTGGCATCCAGTAGCTCGCGCCTTGGGGCATGATCTGCACACCGAAGCGCAGCGCGCAATAGGCGCCTGTCGCCTTCAACACGCCGCCATGCAGCATCGAGACTGCTGTGGGTGCAGCGGCGTAACCATCGGGCGACCAGTTGTGCAGCGGCCACAGCGAGGCAAGCACGCCAAACCCAACGAACACTGGCAGGAACCACGTTCGCTGCACTTCCACAGAGTTCGGCAACTTCGCCACGCCGTCTTTCAAGTCGAAGAAGTTAAACGAGTTGCCGGCTTGGAAGTAAAGCGCCAAAATGCCGATGATCGCCACTAGCGACCCGACGAAGAGGTAGATCGTCAGCTTCATTGCGGCGTATTCGCGGCGCTTGCTACCCCAGCCCGCGATCAGCACATACACTGGGAACAGCACCAGCTCGTAGAAGATAAGCATCAGGAATAAGTCCAGCGCCATGAAGCTGCCGAAGACACCAGCGACCAACAGCAGCAGGAAGGCAAAGAACTCGCGCGGGCGATCTTCGACCTGCCACGAGACGAGCACTGCTGAGAACATCACAATCCCCGTCAGCAACAGTTGCGGCGCGGCAAACCCGTCCACGCCAAGGTGGTAGCTGATGCCGAACTCAGGGATCCAGGGCACTTTCTCTTGAAACTGAAAACCGCCCTGCGTGCGGTCGTAGGCGAGGAAGACCACGAACGCAAGCGCCATTGAGACAAACGACGCCGCTGCTGCCACGACCTTGATCGCGTCTGCGCGGTCTTTGGGAAGCAGCAAGATGATCGCAGCGCCGATCAGCGGCGCGACCATGATCAAGGTGAGAATCGGAAAGTTCACCATGTGCAACTACCTCAGCAGCCCTTGCACGCCAACGTTGATCAAGTTGAGCGCCAGCGCAGGGTACACGCCCAACACTAGCATCGCGCCCATCAGCGGTGCCACACCTAGGATTTCCGTGAAGCGGATGTCAGGGAGCGGGTGGTGATGCCATTCCTCTCCCAGCGGACCGTGCAGCACCTTCTGGATTGCTTTGAGGATGTAAATGCCAGTGACGAGCAAGCCCGCCATCGCCAGAATGGTGTAAAGCGTGAAGACGGGCCAAGCCCCGCGCACCACCATGAACTCGCTCACGAATCCCGAAAGCCCTGGCAAGCCCAGCGACCCCATCGCGCAGAAGATGAGCATGGCACCGTATGCGGGCATCATCGCCCACAACCCGCCATAGCGGTTGAGGTCGCGCGTGTGCGCGCGGTCGTAGAGCACGCCGACCATGGCGAACATCGCTGCGCTGCTCAAGCCGTGTGTGACCATCTGCAGCACAGCGCCGTTGCCTGCGATGATGGCGTCGATCTCACGCACAGTGCTGTTTGGCGCAAGCGCCAAGCCCGTGGCTGCAATGCCCATCGAGACGAAGCCCATGTGGTTGATCGAAGAGTACGCCACCAGCTTCTTGAAGTCGTTCTGCCCCCAAGCCGCAAATGCGCCAAGGATGATGCTCAAGAGCGCCAGGATCGCCAGCACTTGAGCAAAGGTCAAGCCAGGCAGCAGCGCCTGACCGAACACGTCGGGAAACAACGGCATGACGAGGCGGAAGAAGCCATAGCCGCCCAGCTTGAGCAGAATGCCCGCCAGCATCATCGAGCCGCCAGTTGGCGCCTCAGTGTGCGCATCGGGCAGCCAAGTGTGCAGCGGCCAAATCGGGATCTTCAGCGCGAACGCGATGGTGAAGGCAACGAACGCCACTGCCTTCCACACCGATGTGTCCCAGCCGAAGAAGTTCGCCGGGTTGCGCTCGGTGAACGGTCGCCCCGCTTCACTTGCTAGATACACCATGTCGAAACTCTTCGAGGTGAGACCAATCACCTGAATCGCCAGCAACATACCCAAGCTGGCAAACATGGTGTAGAGGATGAACTTGAACGAGGCATAGCGCCGGTTCGCTCCACCCCACTGGTTGATCAAGAAGAACATCGGCACCAAGCCGATCTCGTAGAAGATGAAGAACAAGATGAGGTCAAGCGAAACAAACACGCCCAGGACCGTGGTCTCGAGGAGGAAGAACAGGGCGTAGTATGCCTTCGGGTTCTTCTCGATGCTGGTGCTGATGATCATCGCCAGCGGTGTGAGAAAAGTGGTGAGCACCACCAGCGGCAGGCTGATGCCGTCTATGCCGAGTTTGTAGGTGGCGTTGATCTGCGGGAACCACGTGGCGCTCTCGACGAACTGGAAGCCGCCTTTGCTTTGGTCGTAGCTGAAGAAGAGCACTACCGAAAGCGCCAAGGGGATCAAGCTGAAGGCGATGGAGCCCCACTGGATGGTGCGCACCGCGCGCGGCGGCGTGAGCAGCACCAGCAGCATCCCCAGCAGCGGCAAGAACGTGATGATGGAGAGGATATTCGTGTTCAGCAGGCTCATGGAGACGCTCCTACTGGAACAGGAAGATGAAGACGACGATGATCACCAACGCCATGGCAAGGCTGGAGAGCAGGTAGTTCTGCACCTGCCCAGTCTGCAAGTCGCGCACCCAATCGCCAGCTGCGCGAAAGATGCGCCCCACTGTGTCGGAGAAGCCTGTGATCACTACGCGATCGAATTCGGCGAAGCTCTTGGTCACGCGTGCGCCCAGCGCATAGCCGCCCTCCAGCACGCGGTCAATGACGCCGCGGTCAACCACGTCAGTGTAGCGATCGGCGATCGCTTGCATCGGCCTGACGAAGATGATGCGATACAGATCGTCCCAATACCAGCGGTTGTGAAGGAACTTGAAGAACGGCAGACGCTCCACGGGGTCTGTTTGTCCAGCGGTCAACGGGCGCACGCCGTATGCTGCATAGCCGAGCGCGATGCCGCCTAGGGCAACTGCGATTGAGAACAACACCGGAACTGCGTTGAACGGCGGCGCTTCGGGCTTCTCAAGCAGCATGCTGGCGAGATAATTCTTCAACCAGAAGGCGCCATCACCCATCAGCGCGCCGAACACGGGGAAGTCTTTGGGGATGTTGATGAAGCCGATAAAGAGCGCGAACACTGACAACACGATCAGCGGGAACGTCATTGAGGGCGCGCTCTCCTCTGCGTGCGCAGCGGCTTCAGTGCGCGGCTGCCCAAGGAAGGTCATCACGATCTGGCGCGTGGTGTAGAACGCTGTCATCAGGGCACTGAGCACCAGCAGCACAAACACCAGCGTCGCCAAACCATCGCCTTTCACCAGACCGTGGTAGTAGGCGTCGGCGAAGATCTCGTCCTTGCTCCAGAAGCCGGCAGTGATGAAGGGGAAACCCGCCAGCGCCGCGCCGCCAATCAAAAACGTCGCGAAGGTAATCGGCATGCGCCGCGCCAAGCCGCCCATGTTGCGCATGTCCTGTGGGTCGAAGTCGTGAGCATGGCTCGCGTCGCTGTGCATGCTGTGTCCGTCATGCTCCTCGTTGCTGTGTGCTGCGTGGCTTCCATGATTCCCGTGAGCAGCATGGCTTACGTGATGATGCCCGTGCTCCACGCCGTGGATCACCGAACCTGAGGCGAGGAAAAGCAGCGCCTTGAAGAAGGCATGGGTGAGCAGGTGGAATGCCGCAGCCACGTAGGCGCCAATGCCCGTAGCCGCCACCATAAAGCCAAGTTGCGAGATAGTGGAGAACGCGAGCACGCGCTTGATGTCGTATTGCGCCACAGCAATCGTGGCGCCCATGAACGCGGTGAAAGCACCGATCAACGCCACGACGAGGAACGCCGTGTTGTGCTCACCTGCAGCTTGCAGCAATGGGAAGAAGCGCAGCAGCATAAACACGCCGGCGCTCACCATCGTGGCAGCGTGGATCATTGCTGAGACCGGCGTGGGGCCTTCCATTGCGTCTGGCAACCAAACATGGAGCGGCCACTGCGCGCTCTTGCCCACAGTGCCGCCGAAGATCAACAACGCAATTGCAGCAGCGGCAGAGAGCCCGAACGCGGATTGCGTCTCCGCAAGCCTCGTGAGCACTTCTTCGTTGTGCAGGATTTCGTGGAAGCTCAGCGTGCCGGTCTGCGTATAAAGGTATGCCATGCCCAGCAGCAGCAACATGTCGCCCACGCGCGTGGTCATGAACGCCTTCACTGCTGCGCGATACGCTGAGGGCTTGCGGAAGAAGAAGCCGATCAGCGAGTAGGAGCAGAACCCCATCAGCTCCCAAAAGATGAACAGCGTCAACAAGTTGTCGCTGACCACCAGCCCCATCATGGAGCCGCCGAACAGGCTGAGGTAGGCGAAGAAGCGCGAGTAGTAGGGGTCGCCCGCCATGTAGCCCGTCGAGTAGATGAAGATCAGCGAGCACGCCAACGGCACCATGAAGAGGAAAGTCGCGCCCAGAGGATCCACGCCAACGCCGATGTTGAGCACAGTGTCTCCTGTGGGCAGCCAAGGGAAAGTGCTGCGGATCGGCGCTTTGCCCAAGTCCTTGAGCTGCCACACGTTGAAGAACACGATGAACGAGATCACCGTCGAAGCCAGCATCGAAACGACGGCGATGGTCGCGCTGAGCTGTTTGTAACGGTTAAAGAAGAGCGCGATCAGCGCGAACGCCACAAGTGGCGGCAAAGGCGCTAGCCAGAGCAACGTGGCAAGGTATGGTGGTGCGGTTACGGGTGCTTCGGCAAACATGCTCTTCGGCTCAGAGTTTGAGTTGCGTGAGGGTTTCTGGGTCTACGCTCTTGAGTGAGCGGTATACCGCGATGATCAACGCCAAGCCCACAGCGGTCTCGGCTGCTGCAATCACGAAGACGAACGCGGCAAATGCCAAGCCGGCCGCAGACTCTGGCGCGAGGTAGCGCCAGAAGGCAAGCAGGTTGAGGTTGACCGAGTTCAGCATTAGCTCCACGCCCATCAGCATGGCGACAGCATTCTTACGCGCCAACACGCCGTAAAGACCAATGCTGAACAACGCAGCCGCGACGATCAGGTACCACTCCAGCGGAATGCCGTTGATAGTGTTTTGGAGGTTCATGGCAGCACCAACTCCTTCAGTGTTCAGCCGTTGAGGCTACGGCGCTCTGCGGCAAAGCAGGCGACGCTGCCTGTGGTTGCAGCGCGGCGATCTCCTCAGCCTCTTCCTTGGCGATAGCCTCGCGTTCGGCGATCACCTCCGCAGGTTTGCGCTGACGCGCGATGTAGATAGCGCCCGCTAACACTGCATCCACGAGGAACGCCACCAGCAAGAATGGCAAGAGGAACTGGTTCAAGTCCACGAGGGCGCGCCCAAAATCCGCAATGTAGGTCTCGGGCACTTCGCGGTTGGCAAACGACCAAGGCAAGCCGCCGAGCACACGCGGCGACTCCGTGCGGAACAGCGTTGCGAGCACAGGCACGCCGCTGAGATCCACCACCAAGCGGAACGGACCGAACGCCAGCAATAGGATCAGGAACAGCAAGCCCGCGGCGATCGCCACGCTGCCAGCTTGAGCATTGCGCGGGATCATCGCCTGCATGCCGCGCGTGAGCATGACCGAAAAGATGATCAGGATCGAGATCGCGCCGATGTAGATCATCACCTGCGCCACGGCGAACAGCCCGTTGTCGAGCAACACGTAGAAGCCGGCGATGCCGAAGAATGCCACGATCAGCATCAGCGCGCCGCGAAACAAGTTGCTGGTCGTCACCACGAACAGCGCTGAGCCGATCACGAGAATCGCCAGCGCGATGAAGATGAGCTGCTGAATCGTCATGCTTGGGACCTCCTACGCGAGGACGTGCTCAGGCGCGCGCAGTGGCAAGATTCGCCGAGCGCCGCCGCATGATCATTTCCTCTTCCGCCTGGCGGAATCGCCGTGCTGCGCGCGCTGCCAGCGCCAGCGACACAAACAACACCGCAAGATTCACCGCTAGCAGGATCAGCGCTTGCACCCAAGGAGTGACCAAGATGCCGCCGAAAGTCTGCGCTGCAGCCTCGCTAGTGGGGAAGAGCTTGAGCACGAGCATCACCAGCACAAGGTTCACCGTGCTCATTGGCACAAGGAACTTCCAGTTCAGCGCGTGCATTTGGTCAATGCGCACACGCGGCAGCGTGCCGCGCAGCCACATGAAGACGAAGAACACCAGCGCCGCCTTGAGCAAGATCCACACGTACGGCGGCAGGATAGGACCTGCGTAGCCACCGAGGAACAGCGTTGAGAAGATGAACGCCACCGCGAGCGCGTTGACGTACTCGCCGAGGAAGAACAGCGCGAACTTCATGCCGCTGTATTCGGTGTGGAAGCCAGCGACGATCTCAGACTCTGCCTCCAGCAGGTCGAACGGCGAACGCGCTGTCTCGGCAATGCCGCTGATCAGGAACACCAACGCGGGCAAGGGCAACATGAGGATGTGCGGGATGCCGGGGTTGCCCTCTGCGAGCGTCTGGTGGTTGATGATGTCAATGAGGCTCATCGAGCCAGTGACCAGCACTACCGTGAGCACATTGAGCAGCATTGGCACTTCATAGCCGATGAGCTGCGCCACCGTGCGGAAGGCGCCCAGCAGCGCATACTTGTTGTTGCTCCCCCAGCCCGCCATGAGAATCGCCACGATGCTCCCCGAGCCGATCGCCAACACGTAAAACACGCCAACGTTCAAGTTCGTGCCGACCACGCCCGGCGCGAACGGGATGACCGCGTAAGTCGCAAGCGCGAACACTGCGATCACCAGCGGCGCGAGGTTGTACACCCAGCGATCAGCAGTCGCGGGTGTGGTGTCCTCTTTGGTGAACATCTTGATGCCGTCGGCAAGTGGTTGCAGCAGCCCAAACGGACCCGCTTGGTTGGGACCAAGGCGATCCTGAATGCGCGCCACCACCTTGCGCTCGACGTAGGTCAAGCCCATGAACGAGAGCGCCGCGAAGGTGATCAGCACCACAGCAGCCAAACCCATCACCACCAGTTCGGCGAGCAATGGGCTGAAGCCGAGCACCGAGCGGATCAGCTCGGCGACGAAGTCGCTGATGATTTTTAGAAGGTTTGTGATCGCGTCCATAGCGCACAAAAAAGCCTGACGGGCGATGTGCCCATCAGGCTACTCCGTTCACTCCCAGTCCAGCGCCCCCTTGCGCCAAGCGTAGAGCAACGCTGCCAGCAGCACAAGAATAAAAAGGGTGACGTTGAGCACAGCAAACAGCGGCAGCGCGTTGAACGCCACAGCGATCGGGAAGAGCAGGATCGCTTCGATGTCAAACAGCACGAAGACGAGGGCAAGGATGTAGTAGCTCACGCGGAACTGCACCCATGTATCTCCCACCGTCTCCATGCCGCATTCATAGGTGGAGAGCTTTGCGGGGTTGGGTTTCTTGGGGCGGAGCAGTGCGGCTGCAAGGAGCGTTACGCCCATCAGCAGCGCTGCTGCAACAATCATCACGCCGACGAAAGCAAAATCGGTTCTCATGGCGCGCCCATCCGTAATACAGCCACAGCGCTTGAGATGCGCTCGTAGCGCTGTGGCTCGCGGTTACCTGTGTTTCCCGAGAAAAGCGGCAGCATTATAGCCGCAGGCACGGGATAAGCTGAGCGAAGCGCAGCGTATTTCTCACTTCGCCTGCGGTATCCTTTCGCTGGAGCATGTCATGAATGTAGCCAGCGCGCTTTCGGATGCGGAGATCCGCCGATACTCGCGTCATCTGATCTTGCCCGAGATCGGCATTGAAGGGCAGCGCAAGCTGAAGCAGGCACGAGTGCTCATTGTTGGCGTTGGCGGGCTTGGATCGCCAGCAGCCCTATATCTTGCAGCGGCTGGCGTGGGGCGGCTCGGGCTGGTTGACTTCGATGTAGTAGATGAGAGCAACCTACAGCGCCAAGTCCTGTATGGGCAGCGCAACGTCGGCAAGCCGAAGTTGCAGAGCGCTGCCGAACGCCTGCGCGACCTGAATCCCCACGTTGAGATCATCACTTACGAAACACCGCTCACCAGCGCCAACGCGCTTGACATCATGCGCGAATACGACGTGGTGCTTGACGGCGCCGACAATTTCCCCACGCGCTACCTTGTGAACGATGCCTGCGTGCTGCTCGGCAAGCCCAACGTCCATGGCAGCATCTTCCGCTTCGATGGGCAAGCATCGGTGTTCTGGGCGGCGCGCGGACCGTGCTACCGCTGCGTCTTCCCCGAGCCGCCCCCGCCGGGCCTGGTGCCGAGCTGCGCCGAAGGTGGCGTGCTTGGCGTGCTTCCGGGCGTGATCGGTGTGATCCAAGCCACAGAGGCGGTGAAGATCATCACCGGCATTGGCGAGCCGCTGATTGGTCGATTGCTGCTCTACGACGCGCTGGAGATGAGCTTCCGCGAGCTCAAGCTGCGCAAAGACCCCAACTGCCCCATCTGCGGCGCTAATCCCACCATCACGGCGCTGATTGACTACGAGGCGTTCTGTGGCGTGCCCGCGCATACCTCGCCACCTCCCAAAGCGGTGCCGGAGATCACCGTGCAAGAACTCAAGCAGCGGCTCGATGAGGGCTTGGAGCGCACCAACACCCTGTTGCTCGATGTGCGCGAGCCGTACGAGTGGGCGATCGCACGCTTGCCCGGCGCGCGCCTCATCCCGAAAGATAAGGTGAAGGAGCACCTCCACGAGTTGAGCCAAGCGGATGAGATCCTTGTGTACTGTCGCAGCGGCGCACGCAGCGCCGATGTGGTGCGGTTCTTGATCGAGGACATTGGCTTCCGCAAAGTGCGGAATGTGAAGGGCGGCTTGCTCGCTTGGGCACGCGAAGTGGACCCAAGCACGCCTGTGTATTAAGGCATGCGCGGCCCGGCTGGCGCGCTCACGCTCATCGCAGCGCTCGCGCTGGGCAGCGCTGTGGTAGTCACGCGGCTTGGATTCGCTGCGCTTTCGCCCGAGGCATTCGCTGCGTTGCGCTTGCTGCTTGCTGCTGCCTTCTTCGCGCCTGTGGTTTGGGCGCGGCGCGCTCATCTGCCGCGCGATCGGCAGAGGCAGTTGCTCCTCATCGCGCTGGGTGTGCTGAACACAGCCGCGCCGGTGATCGGCGTGACGCTCTCGCTAGTGTTCATCTCGAGCAGCGTGCTTTCGCTGATCTTCACGCTCATGCCAGTAGCGACAGGCGTCATCGCGCACTTCACGCTGCAGCATGAGCCGCTCACACGCACCAAATTGCTGGGTCTGGGCGTGGCTGCTGCTGGCACAGGGCTGTTGCTGCTCAGCGGTGACACAGGGCTCGGCGAAGAGCCCGCAGATTGGCGCGGCTACGCTTTTGGCTTCGGCGGGATGCTCGCGGCGTCGCTTGGCGCAGTGATCATGCGGCGCTACATGCAGACGGTGGACACCTGGGTGCTGGCTGGCGGGCAGCACCTCGCCGCTGCGCTGCCAGCGTTTGCCTTTGGGCTAGCGTTCGGTGAGCTGAACCTGCATACTCTCTCAGCGCTTGGCTGGCTTCAGCTCCTCTACGTCATAGCGATGAACTCTGTCGTCTCATTCATCGCCATTCTGGTGCTGAACCAGCGCTTCGGTGCCACGTTTTCCACCATTCCCTCTTACCTTGTGCCGCTCGTGACTGCTGTGCTGGGCGCATGGTTGCTGGGCGAAGTGATCACCGTGCCTATGGTGCTCGGCGGCGCGCTGATCATCGCTGGCGTAGTGATGTTCAACCGCGCGGCGGCTTGAGCGTGCACTGCCCTCGTTGTCCTCTTGTCAGCGCGGCGCGCCCACGCGCGCGTAAAGGTCCTCAAGGCTGCGCAGGCTAGCAACTGCGCGTAAGAAGTCGCCCAGCGAGGCGCTCTGCGCGCGGAGTCTCTGCACTGCGGGGCCGATCGGATCATCACCAGCGGCTGGTGCGCCGCCGGGCTCGTCGTTGTAGGCGCCGTAGAACGCGAAGTAGGCTTGGTTCAGCTTGCGAATCGGGTAGCCGTTCGCCACAAACACGCGCCGGCGCGCTTCCATGTAAGCCTCGGCTTCTTCGATCTTGCCCTCTGCCAGCAGCGCGTCTACTCTTAAGCGTGTCGCGCGCATTTCGCGGCGGAAGTCGAACTTCTCCGACGCTTCCTCAACATGGGGATGAGGACGCACGTCTGAAGCCAGAGCTGCAGAGAGCTGGGGGTAGTAACGCGCCATCACCCGCGGACCGATCTCGCGCCCGACAATGCTTGCCGTGGTCTCGTTGATGATAAGCGCGTGGGGGTCGGACAGTATGTTCAAGCCCACCCAGCTCAGCGTCATCGCAAGGTAGTTGTGCGCCCACTCGTGGGCGAGCACTTCAAGCAGCCAGTCTAGGGCGGTGGTTTGTGGCAGCATGACAGGATACGCCGCCAAGCCGCCGATGCGCACCACTAGTGCTGAAACGTTGAAGCGCCTGCTCACCTCGCGCTCAAGCCGGTCTTTCTCCTCCAGGGGAATGCCCGGCGTCAGCATGCGTCCATCAATGCGCTCGATGCGATCGCGGCGTGAGATCACCATTACCTCTGGCAGCTCGGTGAAGCGGAAGCGCACGGGCGGCAGCGTCTGCCCGCCAACAGCGAATCCCTCCTCGCGCAAGACGCTTTCCACCTGATCCTGCAGGATGGACTCTACGAGCGACTGATGCGCGCTGAGCCAGGCACGCAGTGCGTCGCGGCGCGCGCGCAGTGTGGCACTCGCGGCGTGGGGATCGGAGATGAGCGGATCGGCGTACAGCGCCTCGATTTGTGCGTTCACAGCATCCAGCGTGCCGAGCTGCTGAACGTACTCCTGCACAAGCGCAATCTGATCTTCTTCGCTCATGTGCCAGTGGGCGGCTAGCGCCTCGGCGCGCGCTTTGGCGAGCGCGGCGCGCACCCACCACCTCAGGAGGTCAAACTGATGCGCGCCGATGAGGCGGTCGAGCGAGGCGGCGCGATCGCCGTAGGGCGGCACGTCGAAGCGCAGCAGCGCCAGGCACAGCAACGCGAGCGCAAGTCGGCGCACCCATTGCGAAAGGGGCACTGCCCGGGCACGAATGATCGCGCGAAGCTGGCTTATTCGCGCTGCGCTACTCCCCCACAATGCGGTGAATCGCGCCATTCAGGTCGAGCACGTAGAGCTCGCCTTCGGCGTCCTCGCCGAACGAGGCGATGTTCAAGTCCGTGTCAAAGAGCAGAGCGTTCTGCCAGTTTCCACTCCCGTCGCGGCGCAGCGTCCAGATGCGCCCAGAGCAGAAGTCGCCGTAGAGGTATGCGCCGTAAAGCGGCGGCACAGCACTGCCGCGATACACGTAGCCGCCGGTCACCGAGCAGCCTTCATCGCGCCCATATTGCCAAATCGGGTCGGTCAGTCCTTCAACCCCGTTGCCTCTGAACGGCGCAAAGCCTTCGCGCAAACGCCAACCGTAGTTCTCGCCACCGCGGCTTGTGGCGGGTTGGAAGTTGATCTCCTCATAGCGGTTCTGTCCCACATCGGCGATGTAGAGGTCGCCCGTTAGGCGGTCGAAGCTGAAGCGCCAAGGGTTGCGCAGCCCAATTGCCCACAGCTCGCGCCGACTGTTGGGCCCGAAGTCAGGGTTATCGGCTGGAATGCGGTAGGGCTCGCTCGGCGACGAGTTGGATACGTCAATGCGCAGCAGCTTGCCAAGCAGCGTGCGCACGTCTTGTCCCGCGTTGAGCGGATCGCCTGCGCTGCCGCCGTCGCCCACGCCGATGTAGAGCATGCCATCTGGACCAAAGCGGATTTGCCCGCCGTTGTGGTTTGCGTAAGGCTGATCGATCTGCAGCACTGTCCACGCGCTTGAGGGGTCGGCGCTCAGACCATCCGCGCGAGCAAGGAAACCGGCGATCACAGTGTCGCCAGCGCGGTTAGTGTAGTTCACAAAGAGCTTGCGTGATCGCGCGAAGTCTGGCGCGAAGGCAATGCCGAGCAGCCCCTGTTCGTTCCCCTGTGAGCCGACGCGATCGGTCAAGTCGAGGAACGGCTCGGGGAGCAGCACGCCATCGCGTATCACGCGCACGCGCCCGGGCTGCTCAGTGACGTAGAGCGTGCGCGGGTCCCCCGCGTGAGTGAGGTCGGTGGGGCGCACCAACCCGCTGACGAAGAGGCGCAGCGCTGGGCGAACGCTCGGCGTTGGCTCTGGTTCGGGTCTCGCTTCAGGTCTCGCTTCAGCAGGGAGTGTCGGTCGAGTGGTTTGCGTTGGTGTGGCTTCGGCTCGGGCTGGCTCGGCTTGAGCAGCGCTGGGCGAAGGTTGCAGTTGCGGCGCATCCGCTGGTTGAGCAGTGGGCATAGTTGGCACTGTGCTGCAAGCCGCAACAAGCAGTGCACCCGCAGCGAGCAGCGCTAGAAGTCGAACCTTGCTCGTCATTGTTTTTGCGGATTATGCGCAACCAATGCGCACAATGGCGGAAAGTTCGGCACGCGCTCAGCGTTCAGTCGCGCAACAGACCGTCGAGCAGCGGGAACACCAGCCACGCTAATGTTGTTCCCAGCAGCCCGCCAGTGATCAAGCGCAGTAACCAGGTGCTCTCGCGAAATGGGATTAGGTTGAACGGCGGCTGGCTGATGAGCTGCGAGACGCCGTCCACTGCGATTGGCACTAAGCCCACCGCGATGAACAGCCACCAGGGGATCGGCTGTGTGCGCCGTCGTAGGCGCAGATAGACCAAGCCATTCAAGCCCATCGCCAAGTAAATCGCCACATCGCGCTGGCACAGCGCCACCTTGTACCCGATGCGCGTATTGCCTTGAAAGTCGCGCGCAGCAAGCAAGCCGCTCGCTGTGCGCGTGTTCAGCCCGCTCAATCGCTCGAATGTCTCGCGGTCGTAGGCGAACGCTTCACCGAAGAGGTAAAACGAGCGAAAGCCGTAAGTGTGGCAAGTGAACTTGTACGGCACGTAGATCCATTGCGCGGCTTGGGGGTAGCCGAGCTGCATGAGCACCGGCGCGAGGAACGGCAGCAGCGCGTATGCCAAGATGCCGCCGATCAGCAGCGTAAGCCAGCGTTGTTGCATGGCGCGACCCTTGCGACTCCGCCGCGTTCATGCACCTGCAGCCTCAAGCGCCTGCGCCAGGTCCTCGATGAGATCGTCGGAATCCTCGATGCCCACGCTCAGGCGAATGAGGGCAGGGTCAACCGCGAGCGGCGAATCGGCGACGCTGGCGTGGGTCATGGCTGCAGGCACTTCGATCAGCGACTCCACGCCACCGAGCGACTCCGCGAGGGTGAAAACGCGCGTGCGCTCGACCACGCGGCGCGCTGCTTGTGCGCCGCCCTTGACGATGAACGACACCATGCCGCCGAACGCGCGCATTTGCCGCCGCGCGATTGCATGCCCTGGATGATCAGGCAAGCCGGGGTAGAAGACGCGCGCAACAGCAGGATGCTTCGTGAGCCAGTGCGCGATGCGCTGGGCGTTGTCGCAATGGCGCTCCATGCGCACAGGCAGCGTCTTGATGCCGCGCAGCACTAAGAAGCAGTCGAAAGGCCCCGGCACTGCGCCCACAGCGTTCTGCAAGAATTTCAGCCGCTCATGCAGCGCGTCGTCGTTGAGCACGATCAGCCCGTTCACCACATCGCTGTGACCGCCAAGGTACTTCGTAGCGCTGTGCACCACCGCATCTGCGCCAAGGAGCAGCGGCTGCTGCAAGTAAGGCGAGGCGAACGTGTTGTCCACCACAAGCAAGGGGCGCGGCGATCGCGCGCGCAGCAGCGCCGCAAGCGCCGCAATGTCGGCGATTTTGAGCAGCGGGTTGGAGGGTGTCTCCACCCACACCATGCGCGTGTTGGGCTGAAGCGCGCCGCGCACTGCGTCGAGATCGCCCATCTCGACAAACGAGGCATGAATGCCATAGCCCTCATACACGCGCTTGAAGATGCGGTATGTGCCGCCGTAAACATCGTTGCTGGCGAGGATGTGGTCGCCGGGCTGCAACAAACGCAACACAGCGTCGATCGCCGCCATGCCAGAGGCGAACGCCAAGCCGTGCTTGCCGCCCTCGAGCGCTGCAATGCACTGCTGAAGCGCCGTGCGTGTAGGATTGGCCGTGCGCGCATAGTCGTATTCCGCCTCGCCCATTCGCTTCTGCGCGAACGTGGAGGTTTGGTAAATCGGCGTCATCACTGCGCCGTAAGCGGGATCTGGCGGCTGCCCAGCGTGGATGGCGAGCGTGTTGAAGCGCATGCGGGGATTGTAGGACAGCGATGATCTAGCGCACAGAGATCTTCACGGGCAGCGCCACCGCGCTGTAGCGCGCGACCTGCGCAGTGTGCACGAATGCACGCTCGCCTGTGCGTTCGTCGTAGAGACCGACCAGCACCCAATACTCGCCAGGTGGAGCGTGCGCGTCAATGGTGAAGGGGTGTGGGTCGTAGACTAGTTGGCCGGGCAACCAGCAGCTCGTGGGCAGCGTCCAGTTCGCGGGGTGGGCGTCGTGTTCGGCAATGCGCACTTTATCCTCCAGCGCCTCTGTGATGTGCACGAACACCTTGCGCGCAGGCGAAAGCATGCCCTCGCCGTCGTGCCGCCAGAATAACTCGAGCAAGCCGGATTCGCCCGGCGCGAACGAGGTCTGCGTGAGTCGGAAGCCCAAGAGTCGCACTTCGCCGTTTGGCTCAAAGCGCACTTCGACGGGTATTAGGTCGCGCGGCAGAGTGGGCACAGGCGCAGCGAGCGGATCAACGCCGTAGCTGATCACGCGCAGCAGCGCGATGTGGACAAATGACTGCGCTATCAGCAGCCCCGCTATGCCGACAGCTTGGGGATACGGCTGCGCACGCAGCCACCACGCCGCCAAGCCCACAATCACGGGCGCGAAATACATCCACACGCGCCCTGTCTCGCCGCGCGCGACGTGCAGCACGCACTGTGCTGCGAGCGTCACTACCCACGCTGCTGTCAGCGCCGGCGCGCGACGCCACGTGAACAGCAGTGCGATCGCGCTGAGCGGCACGCCAGCAAAGGTGAACAAATCCCAAGCATGCCAAACGACGAAGGGCCAGTAATCGCGCTGCAGCGCGAGATGGACCTGCATCGCGTTTCGGTAAGTGGCGATCGGGTCGAAGTGTGTCAACCCTGCAGCGGTGAGCCACGGCGCGGCAAAAGCAAGCCCTGCTGCAACCAGGCGTTTTATCCACGTATTCCAACGGGCGAAGTCACCTGTCTGAACCGCACGCACTAGCGCGTAGAGACCGGCCATCATCACTTGCGGCGCGTTGCCAAAACTGAGCCACACTGCTGCGGAGAGCGTCAAGCCAGTGAGGGCAGCCAGCGCCAAAGCTTGTGGTTCAGCATGCCGGCCGCGCACTAGCCGCTCAATCAGGATCAGCGCGACCAGCCCGAACAAGCCGAAGCTGCGATTCCACTGCGAGACCCACTGCAGCGCGCCGGGGATGAGCGGGTAAAGCAGCGCCGCTAGCACTGCAGCACGCTCATCAGCCGCGAGCCGCAGGAAGAGGAACAACACAACTGGCACTAGCCACGCAAGCGCGCTCTCCAACACTGCGCCCAATGCGCCGGCTGCGATTTGCACATCGTCCAGCTCGCCAGGGCGCAGGTCAAAGCATGCGAGCGGGCGCAAAGTGGGCGTGAGCTGCGCTGCTAAGTTTGGAAACAAACCGATGATCACGCGCAGTGCCCAGAAGAGCATCGGCAAGCCCGGCGGGTGGCGCTCGGCATGCACGTTGTAGCTTTCCATTTCTGCCGCGAAGCGCCCCAGCCACTGCGCAAGGTCATCTACGCGCACGCCAACAGTGAAGTAGCCTCCTGTGAAGTCCGAGTATTGGCGGAGGAAGATGGCGCGCAGCGGATACGTTTCCACGACGCGCAGAGCGGCTGTTTGCAGCACGGCGCCGCCGATGCACGCCAGCGTTAGCGCGGCTGCGCGCTGCGCGTGTGTTGGCGCATCGGGTAGACGCAACCACAGCGCCATCGCCAACACTGCGTAGGCGGTTAGGCTCAGCGCGAGAGGAAGCGCTTGCTCGAGGTTGACGTGCCCGCGCTCCCACAGCACCAAGGCGCGACCAGGGTCAAACAACAGCGCCCCGACGTAGATCAACGTCGGCAGCGCGACTATGCCTAGCGCTGCTAGATGAGCGACTCGGGCAGCAGAGCGACGCATGTTCACGCCACAATGTGACTGGTGCGGATGCGGCTGATGCCGCCTCCCCCTTCTATGCTGCGTCCTCCGCCGAAGCCGCGAAAGTAGGTTTCACCCTTCTGCTCGGCACGGTATGCTGCAAAGAGCATGAGCGGGATGCTCATAACCAACGGCGAGAACACCTCAGGGCAGGCAGCGACGCGCAAATCAGCGTCTGCGCGCGGCGAGACTTCGAGCACCCGACACCCAATTGCCTGCATTGCCACTTTGACTTCCTCAGCGCGGCTTGCGTCGCGCGCGTAGGCAGTGATGAGAAACGTTGGCGTTGCCTGCGTGTGCGCGAAATACTGCAGATGTGCCCACTCCTCCACATCTTGCCCGACTGCGTGATCGCCGCACGCTTCGAGCACCTTCGCGGCACCAAACAATGCTGTCGCGTAGTTTGGTCCGCTGCCACAAAACACCACCACCGGCGCATGAAGCGTTTGCTCGGCGAGCACGCGCGCGGCGGCATCGCACCGCGCTAACGTTGCCTCGGCTGCATCAGCAGCAGTTGAAAGTGCTTCGTGCCACGAGCGCGTCTCGCGGCTGCGCGCTTCTGCAAGCGCCAACGCCAGCGCGTAGAGCATCCACATTGAGGCGACGTAGGAGCGTGCGCCTGGCACTTGCATGCCATCAGGGGTTGGCAGGTCAGGCACGCGCGTCGTTACCACGTGTTCAGCAGCTTGAGCGATGGGAGTGTGCGCTGCGCTGGTCACGGCAAGCGTGCGCAAGCCGCGTTTGCGCGCGCGCAACACACCCTCGATGGTGCGACTCACGCTGCCAGAGACCGAGATGCCTATCACGGCAGCATCCGCAGCAGGCGCGAACTCGACGGCGTAGCGCGCAAAGGTCATCGCGTTCTGCGGCTCGGTCGGCACGCCAGCGATCATCTCGAACGCTAGTTCAGCAGCGAGAGCTGCCATGTAACTGTCGCCGCAGCCGATGAGATGCAAGCGCTGTATCCTCGCCAACCCTGCTTGTGCGACCACACGCTGCGCCTCCTCAGCGAACGCGGGCGCGATCTCGCGCATGAGCGCAGGCAAGCTGAAGATGTGATCTCGAAAGCGATTCATCGGCGCGGCATTCTAGCCAGCGTTCACCGCGCGCGCTGCACGTGTTGCTCGCCAATGAGGAAAACCGCCGTGCGCGCTTGACGCAGCCAGAGGCTATGCGTGCCACTCGCGGGCGCTGGAGAGCGCCCCGAGCTATCCGTCCACACCACCCAGCGCGGCGACGCTGCAGTGAGCTGCGCAGCGTTCACACCGCGCGGCGTCACGAAGAGCAGCGCCGTTTGCGGCTCGATGCGCGCGGGTTTGCCTTCGCCTGCGAGATCAACGAGCACTGTTCCGCGTCGGATCTGCACGCCAATCGCCTGCATGCCGCGCGCGGGCTGCCGCGCGACCACGGTTGCAGTGATCGCCTCGCCGAGCGTGTGGCGGTCAAGTGTGCCACTGACCACGCGTTGCACGTTGCGCAGCGCTAAACGCCACGCTTGGTTCAGCTCCGCGTCTTCTTCGCTGGGCTGGGCGGGCATCACCAACGTGCTCACGCGATAGCGCTGCAAGACAGGCAAAGCTGCCTCGCGCGCGAGAGCGTCGGCGTGGCTCAGCACCACCACCTCGATTTCGCGATCCCAGAAGGGCTGCTCGGTGCGCACCAACGCCAGCGCATCGCCGCGACTGATAAAGAGTAACTGTGCGCCGCTGGGCGTGTGCATCAGCGCGTTGCTGTCGCGCAGCACAAGGCGAACCTGATCAGGCGGGCGCTGAAACCACGCGAACAACCCAACGCCGAGCACGAGTGTCCCGCCAGTCACCGTGAGCCACCGCTTGCTGTCGCGGTGCAGAGTCATCAGCATGCCTCGTTGCACGAAATGCGGCTGCGCGCGAAACCACAACGCACCAACCAGCATCGCGTACCCCGCTACAAGCGCCAACGTGCCTTCCTCGTGTACTGGTATGGCAGCGAGCGGGAAGTCCGCCGTCCAGCGCACGGCGCGGATGGTGAGCGTCAGCAAAACGCGCACTGGCAGCGCGACCCAACTCGCAATCTCTGGAGCGACCATGCCGACCAACGCGGTCAGCGCGCCGAGCAGCATGATCGGCGGTTGCAGCGGCAAAATGAGCGCGTTGCTGAGCAGCGCGACAAGTGAGATCTGGTTGAACATCACCACCAGCAGCGGCAACGTGGCGAGCTGCGCTGCCAGCGTCACGAGTGTGCCATCGAGCACAGCGCTGAGCGCAGGGCGCGCTATCGCGTTGGATACATGGCGCTCTAGCCAAGCGCGCGTCGGCGTTGCCCACCGATCTGCAAACAGCGTCAGCCCCAATGTTGCTGCTGCGCTGAGCTGAAACCCTGTGTCGAACAACGTGAACGGGTTCGCTAGGACGATCAACGCGCACGCAGCGAACAGCGTGTTCAGAGTGAAGCCGCGCCGCCAGAATAGTTGCCCTACTAGTCCCAGCGCAGTCATGCTCGCTGCGCGCACGGCAGAAGCCGGCGCTCCGATGAACAGCACGTACAGCGCGATCACTGGCAGCGCAGCCGCGGCAGCCGCACGCCGATGCAACATGCGCCCCAGCACTACCACGACCAGCGCGATCACCAAGCTCACGTTAGCGCCCGAGATGGCGACGATGTGTGCAGTGCCAGTAGTGCGGAAGTCCTCCTTAAGCGACTCAGGCAGCAAGCGGTCGTCGCCAATGAGGATACCGTTGAGCAGCGCCGATTCTGGCATCGGCACGGCGCGGTGCACTGCAGTGCGTACTGCATCGCGCACTGCCAAGAGTTGCGCGTAGAGCGCCGAGTCGGGTTGATAGCCGATGCGCTGCACAACGCTCGGGCGCGGCACCCAAGCGAACACGCCGCGGTAAGCAAGGTAGCGCCGGTAGTCGAACGCGCTCACGCGCGGCGGCGCGTCCACTACGCCCTCCACGCGTACCACATCGCCGTAGCGCCAGCTTTCGTCGGTCAGCGCGCGCACTAGCACTACTTCGTCGGAGGCGACGGTTTCATCGCTCGGCTTGATCAAGCGCGTGAGGCGCACGCGCAGATGAGTTGTCGTCGCGCGATGCTCCGGCGCTTCTGCCACGACGCCCTCGAAGATCACACGCTCGCCGCTCAAGCGCACGATGGAGTGCTCGGGCGGCTGTGGCGAGGCAACCGCGAAGCGCAGCGCCCCGCCCGCCATGGCGCTGAGCGCAACCAGCGCCCAACGCGAAGCAAATCCAGCGCGCAGGGATATACTTGCAGCAGCGCTCAGTGCAGCAAAGGCAAAAGCGAGCGCTGCTGACCACGCCGGGATTTCGAAGTGTGCTGCCAGCCAAACACCGGCGAATAGCGCTGTGCTTATCACGACGAAGGGCGCACTGCGCAGCACAAGCCCATTTTAGGGCGCGACGCTTTCTATGCAAACTTGAAGAGCGGAGAAGAGAGAGGAGGACAAATCATGAGCGAATACGTGAGCCAGCCCGGGCAGCGATTGGACGTGCCTGACCCCACCATCGCTGTGCGTGGTCAGACGATGGGCGGGTCCGAGTTTGAGATCATCGGCACGCTGCTCCAAGCCGTGCGCATTCGCCTGCGCGCCGGACAAACGGTCTTCACCGAGACCGGCTCGCTCGCTTGGATGCAGGACGGCGTGGATATGAACACCAACCTTGGCGGCGGCTTGGGCGGGCTGCTCAAGCGCGCTGTGGCGGGTGAATCCCTGTTCATCGTGGACTACACTGCGCGCCGCGACGGTGCAGAGATCACCTTCGCCAACGACTTCCCCGGCAAAATCCTCGCCCTGCATCTCGCTCCGGGTCAGCAGATCATCGCCCAACGCACTGCCTTCCTCGTCGGCGAGAAGAGTCTTTCACTCGACATCTTCTTCCAGCGCAATCTTGGAGCGGGGTTCTTCGGCGGCGAGGGGCTGATCCTGCAAAAGTTCACCGGCCCAGGCACTATCTTTGTAACCGTTGACGGCGAAGTGGTGGAGTACACCCTGCAGCCCGGCGAGCGGCTGAAAGTGGATACCGGGCACGTGGCGATGTTCGAGCCGACGGTCTCGTTCGACATTGAGTTCGTCAAGGGCATCAAGAACATCCTCTTCGGTGGTGAAGGGCTGTTCTTCGCCGTGCTCACAGGTCCTGGGCGCGTGTGGCTCCAGACGATGCCGATGAGCAAGCTCGCTGGCGCAGTGCTGAGCTACGCAGGGCGCGCTGAGGGCAAGAACCAAGGTTTCAACATTGACCTTGGCAGCCTCATAGGACGGTGAAATTCACGCATGTGAGAAGCCGGCAGCATTTGCGCTGCCGGCTTCTCACTTAGCTCACCTCTTCGATGCGTTGGTCGAGGGCGTGCTCCTCGTGCACATGCAGCGCGCGCGCCAACGTGCGGCGCAAGAAAAGCGCTGCCTCGCGCGAGTGGATCGCTTCGATGAGCGGCACGGAGCGCCCGCCGCGCAGCCGCGCGCGCAGGTCGAAGTAGTTTTTGCCCACGCGGGCATAGGTGCAGTGTATGGCGACGATCTCACGCGGGTCTGCAACGCGCAGGCGCGGTGCCAACGGCACATGCAAGGCGCGCACGCGCAACTGCTCTGGCGTTATTTCGATCACAAACCGCCCAAGCATTGATTGATATACCCCCACACTGCCCAGCATGGCGAGCGCCGCGCTCGGCACCATCACGCACGCGCTGAACGAGGGCATGCCTTGTGCGGAGGCTACAATGTTGGCAATCACCATGGCTACGAACACGGCGATGAAGATCACGCTGAAGCTCATCGCCGATGCGGAGAAGACACGATGCGTCACGCGCACCCCTGCTGCGGTTTGCTCCACAGTGACGCCAGGCGGCATTTGCGGGGCCGAGGTAGTGGGTCGCTCCATGAGTTCAGCGCGTGTAGCGCTCTAGCCGCGCGCGCATCGTCGCGTAATCGAAGGCACCGCTAATGCGTGCAAGCACAGTTTGCTTGCCGTCTAGCAGCACGTAAGTGGGCACGCCGACAACGCGGTAGGCGCGCACCCACTCCGCGCTGGCAGGCTGATCCACGTCGTATGAGGCGAAGATCACGCGATCGCCGAACTCTTTGCGCAGCCGCTGCACGAGCGGCGCTGTGCGCTTGCACACTGCGCACCACTCTGCGTAGAACTCAAGCAGAGTGATGGGCTGCGCCACTTGGTCGTACTCTGTTTCCTCGATTGTCGTGGTCTCAAACGTGACGAAAGGGTTAATCGTGGCTACAGGTTGAGGCGCGGTTGGGCTTGCCCAACAGCCTAACGTGCTCAAAAGCACTCCGACGGCAAGCGCAGCGCCCACAAAACGCATGCGTCCTCTCGGCGGCTTATGATTTAAGCGCCATGCGCCCAGCGTAGCGCGCTGCATCGCCGAGTTCCTCCTCGATCCTCAGAAGCTGATTGTACTTGGCAGTGCGTTCGCCGCGCGCTGGGGCGCCGGTCTTGATCAGCCCTGTGTTCAGCGCTACCACAAGGTCGCTAATGGTTGTGTCCTCAGTCTCGCCGCTGCGATGCGAAACCGCCACTGCCCAACCAGCGCGCAGGCTCATGCTCACCGCGTCCATCGTCTCGCTAAGCGTGCCGATTTGGTTCACCTTGCACAGCAAACCGTTGCAGGCGTTCTCTTGGATTGCACGCTGCACGAACTTGGGGTTGGTCACTAACAAGTCATCGCCGATCAGCCGCACGCGATCGCCGACGGCTGCCATGAAGCGCTTCCACCCCTCCCAGTCGTGCTCAGCAAGCCCATCCTCAATGGAGACGATCGGATACTGCCGCAGCCAGTTCTGCCAGTACGCGATCATCTCATCGGATGTGAGCGTCTTGCCCTCTTTCGTCAAGCGATACTTTCCCTCTTCGGTGTATAGCTCGCTGGTTGCTGGGTCGAGACCGAGCGCCACTTGCTCGCCAGGCTTGTAGCCCGCTTGGACGATCGCCTCGAGGATAACCTCGATGGCTTCGTCGTTGCTCTTCAGAGAGGGCGCAAAGCCGCCCTCATCGCCCACATTGGTGCTGTAACCGCGCTTTTTGAGCACTTTCTGCAGCGCGTGGTAGCACTCCGCCCCCCACTGCAGCGCTTCAGCGAACGAGCTGGCGCCAACCGGCAGGATCATGAACTCTTGGAAATCAGTGCTGTTATCGGCATGCTTGCCGCCGTTGAGGATGTTCATCATCGGCGTAGGGAGGATGTGCGCGTTCGCACCGCCGAGATAGCGGTAAAGCGGCAGGCGTGCGCTCGCTGCTGCAGCACGCGCCACCGCAAGGCTAACGCCAAGCAGCGCGTTCGCGCCGAGTTGGCTCTTGTTCTCGGTGCCATCCAGCTTGAGGAGCAGTTGGTCAATGCCACGCTGGTCGAAAGCAAGCCAGCCTTCCAATGCGGCGGCGATCTCCGTGTTGATGTGGTTAACGGCTTTGCGCACGCCTTTGCCGTTGTAGCGCTTCTTGTCGCCGTCGCGCAGTTCAACTGCTTCGTGCTCGCCAGTGCTTGCGCCGCTGGGGACGCTGGCGCGCCCCATGCTGCCGTCCTCGAGATAGACGTCCACCTCGATGGTTGGATTGCCACGTGAGTCGAGGATTTCGCGCGCGTAAATGTTCTCGATGTAGCTCATGGTTGCCCTTGCCTCTTCGCCGCACAGGATGCAAAAAGCGCGGCTGCGCTATTCTATGCCGCGCTCAGGCGTGAGGGCGCATTCACGCACGCTCAGCCCGACTCACATCCCCTCTGTGCAGAGTGTGCGCTCTTTTGTGTGTTGGCTCGCGTTGCTGTGCTGCAGGGCCTCGCGCGACAGCCGTTTACCGCGGCTCAATGGTCAAGCGGATCGCCGTGCGCTCTGCGCCGTCAATGTCCACCTCGCCGAACGACGGGATCACCACCACGTTGATCCCGTCGAGCAGCAGGTAGTTGCGCGCAATCGCAGCAGCCTTAATGGCTTGGTTCACTGCCCCGGCGCCGATCGCCTGCACTTCAGCACGACCATGCTCGCGCACAACGCCGGCAATGGCGCCTGCCACGGCTGTTGAGCGGGAGGTCGCAGCGACCTTGATGAGCTCCATGTGTGCATCCTCCTTTCGTTCTCGGTCAAAGTTTTGTCCTCGGTTTGCAATGCGCAGTCGTGGCGCTTATCCTTTATGCATTTTAGATTCGCTCAACTTTTCGTTGCAACGCGGTTAAGGATTTCTTAGTCTCAGCACAAGAGGTTGCATAGGCATGCTCGTCGCCCTCGTGAGCGCCGCTGAGCCAATGTATGAGGCGACGCGCGAGGACAAACACTGGCTCGGGGCGGCTGCGCACAAGGCTGTACACGCTCATCATCACGCGGTTGTGCATCAACCAGCACCGCAAGCGATTCGAAGCGCGCGCGAAGCAAAACAGCGCTGCGAGCACGAAAGGCCAAGTGGGCATGATCGGCGTGAGCCAGCCCACACCGCCGATGGACAGCAATACCACGCCCGCGAAGAAGAAACCAAGCCGCTGTGTGGGGCTTGCGGCTGGCGCGATGGGCAAAGGTCGATGACGCGCCGGGTTCGTGTGGTGCTGCCACTCGCGCAGCAATGCTTGAAAGCTACGCTCGATCCAAGCTCGCAGCATGGTGGCGTCACCTCTGCTACTCAAAAGTTACCACAGCTTGTAAGACGGAAATAGGAAGTTCATCGGAGCTCCTCTCATCCCCATCTTGTCGCAGTACAATTGCAGCAAAATGACAAACACCGTCTTCGGGGCAGGGTGCAATTCCCGATCGGTGGTATAGCCCACGAGCGTGTTGAGAGGCACGCAGGATCCGGTGAAACTCCGGGGCCGACCGTGACAGTCGGGATGTAAAGAAGGCGGTCATAGCGTACGATCGAGGTGCGGTGAAGCTCGGCGTAGCCTTGAAGGCGAGCTACGCCTTGCTCTCCGCTTCTCAAGAACTTTGGCTTTCGCTATGCCTTGCCCCGAAGCGCGTGTTTGAAAGCTTCGGGGCTTTTTGTATGCATATTGCTCAACGTTGGGCGCCAACGCGCCCAGCATCGCCAGCAAAGCTGGAAGGTTGGCTGCGCTGGGCACCCCTGATCAGCCTAGGCGCGACTTTGCTTGCGTGGCACTGGCTCGCGCAGCATTATCCGCCGTTTATCTTGCCCAGCCCAGCCGCAGTGCTCGTGCGTGCCTGGCACAAACTTCTCGACGGTACGCTGCTGTTTCACGCGCTTGTCACCCTCTCTGAGGCGCTTCTCGGGCTGATACTGGGCAGCTTGGCAGCGTTTCTCCTCGGCGTGCCGATGGCGAAGTCAGCATTGGCTGAGCGGTTGCTTTCGCCTTTCGTCATTGCTTCGCAGGGCGTTCCGTTTGTGGCGGTGGCGCCGCTGATCTTCATCTGGTTCGGGAACGGCACATTAGCCAAAGCCGTGGTGTGCGCGCTGGTGGTGTTTTTCCCCATGGCGATCAACATCATGACTGGCTTGCGCAGTGCGCCGGCGGTGCTGCGCGATCTCTTTCGCGCGATGCAAGCTAACGCCTTCGAAACATTCACAAAGCTGGAGTTGCCCGCTGCGCTGCCGTTTGTGTTCGCTGGCTTGCGCGTGAGCGTGACGCTTTCCATGGTCGGCGCCATCGCCGGGGAGTTCCTCAGCGCCAGTCGTGGATTAGGGTTCCTCGTCAGCCTTGGCAGCGGCACCTACGACACGCCGCTCGTCATGGTCAGCGTGATCGTCACCATTGTGTTGGCGCTCGCGCTCTATGCCCTCGTGCGTATTGTAGAGCGCCGCGTGTTGCTGGGCTGACGATGTAGCTGATACGCAGAAGTTGCTTTGAGAGGTGTGCAGAGATATGCGCTGGAAGAAGACGAGTTTTGTTGGTTTCGTGCTGACGGTGGCGTTGGCGAGTTGTGCTGTGCCTGTGCCGCCGCCCGCGCCGCCACCCACTCCAGCCGTCGAGCAGATTCGGCTGCCGATGGGCTACATCCCCAACGTGCAATTCGCGCCGTTCTACGTCGCGGTCGAACGCGGTTACTTCGCCGAGGAAGGCATCGCGCTTTCATTCGATTACAGCTTCGAGACCGACGGCATGAAGCTGGTCGGCGCAGGCGAGCTGCCGTTCACAGTCGCGAGCGGTGAGCAAGTGGTGTTGGCGCGCGCGCAGGGCTTGCCCGTGAAGTACATCGCTGCTTGGTACCAAAAGTTTCCCATCGCTGTCTTCAGCTTGAAAGAGAAGGGCATCACCACGCCTGCTGATTTGCGCAGCAAGACGGTAGGTTTGCCGGGTTTCTTCGGCGCCACCTACGTTGGCTGGCGCGCTTTCCTTAAAGTGAACGGCTTGAACGAGCAGGATGTGAACGTGCGCGAGATTGGCTTCACCCAAGTCGCAGCCGTGCAGCAAGGGCAAGTGGATGCAGCAGTAGGCTACATTGTGAATGAGCCGATCGTGTTGGAAGCGGGTGGTTACCCAGTCAACGTTTTCTTCGTCGGCGATGCAGTGAACCTGGTGGCGAACGGCTTGGTCACCAACGAGCGCACATTGAGCGAGCGCCCAGCGTTGGCACGCGGGATGGTGCGCGCGCTGCTGCGCGGCATTCAGGACACCATCAACGATCCCGACGCTGCCTTGCGCATCAGCGCCAAGTTCGTTGAAGGACTCTCGCCCGAAGACCCAGTGCAAAAGCGCGTGCTGCTGGCAACGATCGACTTGATGAAAGCGCAGCGGCTTGGCGCTTCGTCTGCTGAGGCGTGGGATTTCACACAACGCACGTTGCTCGAGATGGGGCAGATCAGCGCACTGCGCGACCCGAACGAGTACTTCACAAACGCGCTGCTGCCGTGAGCTTGCTCGTCGCCGAGGACGTCACTCACGTCTACCCCAACGGCGTTGAGGCGCTGCGGCGCTTTTCGCTTCAGGTGCAACCCGGCGAGCGCGTGGCGATCGTCGGACCAAGCGGATGTGGCAAGAGTACGTTGTTACGTGTGCTCGCTGGGTTGCTCCGCCCTACTGAGGGGCGCGTGTGCTTCAAGGGTCGCCCCGTCGAAGAGCCAAACGCGGCGATTGGCTTGATGTTTCAAGAGCCGACGCTGCTACCTTGGCGCACTGTGTTGCAAAACGTGACGCTTCCGCTTGAGATGCGTGCGCTGCGCGGTCGGCGCGCGCTTGACCCGAGCGCGCTCTTGCAAGAGGTGGGCTTGAGCGGGTTCGAGCATGCCAAGCCGCACACGCTAAGCGGCGGCATGGCGCAGCGCGTCGCGCTAGCGCGTGCGCTGATCACTGCGCCGCCGCTTCTCTTACTTGACGAGCCGTTTGGCGCACTCGACGCGCTCACGCGCGAAAGCCTCACTGCGCTTGTTGACCGCCTCGCCACTCGATTCGGCATGGCGTTGGTGATGGTGACGCACGACATCGGCGAGGCGATCTTCATCGCTGATCGCGTGATCGTGAGCAGCGCGCGCCCCGGCCATCCTGTTGGCGAAGTGCGTGTCCCTCTTGCGCGACCGCGCGTGTGGGCAGTGGAAAGTGAGCCAGCGTTCGGGTACCTCGTGGCGCGCGTGCGCGAACTGTTGGCAGAGGGCAGCCGCGATGGCGCTTTGACTTGAACCGCGCTAGCTTGCTAACAACGCAAGCGCCTCCTCGACCACGTGCTCCACAGTGAATCCGAGGTGCTTGAAGATGTCTTTGTAGGGCGCCGAGGCGCCGAAGCGATTATCTATGGTGATGAAGCGCGCTAGTGGACCAGTGTATTTGTGCCAGCCCTGCGACACGCCCGCTTCGATCACAACCTTGGGCAAGTTGGGCGGGAAGATGGTCCGCTTGTAGGCTTCGTCTTGTAGCTCGAACAACTCCCACGACGGCACTGAGATGACGCGCGCGGGCACGTTGCGCTCTGCTAGAGCTCGGGCTGCATCAAGCGCCAAGCTCACTTCTGAGCCGCTTGCCACCAACAGTATCTGAGGGTTGTCCACGTCGTGGAAAATGTAGGCGCCGCGCTCGAAGCCTTCTTTCTTAGGCAGGATGGGCAGCGCTTGGCGCGATAACAGGAGCGCAACCGGACCGCGCTTCCATTCTACGGCGACCTTCCAAGCGGCGACAGTCTCGTTGGCGTCTGCAGGGCGCAGCGTGAGCAAATTGGGCATGGCGCGCAAGCTAGCGAGATGCTCGATGGGCTGGTGAGTAGGACCATCTTCGCCGAGTCCGACGCTGTCGTGGGTGAACACGAAAATCACATGCGCGTGGCTGAGCGCTGCGAGCCGAATTGCCGGGCGCATGTAGTCGCTGAAGCAAAGGAACGTCCCGCCATAAGGCAAGATGCCGCCGTGCAGCGCCATGCCATTCATGATGCCCGCCATGGCATGTTCGCGCACGCCGTAATGGATATAACGACCGCTGTAATCGCCACGAGCGAGGGGCTTCGCGCCTTTGGGTTGTGTGTTGTTCGAAGGGGTGAGATCTGCCGAGCCGCCGAGCAACTGCGGAATGCGCTCGACAAGGGCGTTGATCACGATTCCGCTTGCGGCGCGGGTTGCCATGGGCTTGTCATTGGGATCGAAGGATGGAAGCCCGGCTTGCCATCCAGGCGGCAGCGCGCCCTCGATCACAGCGTGCAGCTCACGCGCGAGGTCAGGATAAGCTTCTGCGTAGCGCTCCATGAGCGCTTCCCATGCTCTGTGCGCTTGAGCGGCGCGTTCGCCCACTGCACGCCAAGCTGCGAGCACTTCGTCAGGCACATAGAAGGTGCGCTCTGGGTCAACGCCGAGCGCCGCTTTTGCTGCTTTCACTTCGTCCCAGCCCGGTGCGTCGCTGTGGGCTTTGTGAGTGCCCTGGCGCGTGGGCATGCTCTTGCCGATGATGCTTTTGCAGCAGATCAAGCTTGGGCGGTCGGTGACGGCGCGCGCGGCGTGTAGCGCAGCTTCGACGGCTGCCATGTCGTGCGCATCCACAGTTTGCACGTGCCAACCATATGCTTCGAAGCGCTTCGGCACGTCATCGCTGTACGCCAGCGATGTGGGACCGTCGATGGTGACGCTGTTGTCGTCGTAAAGCCAGATCAGCTTACCTAAGCCGAGGTGCCCAGCAAGCGAAGCGGCTTCGTGGCTGATCCCCTCTTCGAGGTCGCCATCGCTGACGATGGCGTAGGTGTGGTGGTCAATCACGTTGAATCCAGGGCGGTTGTACTTAGCTGCCAGCCACGCCTCGGCGAGCGCCATGCCAACCGAGTTCGCTGTGCCGCTGCCCAGTGGACCGGTGGTGACCTCGATGCCAGGTGTGAGATGGTTCTCAGGGTGACCGGGCGTCAAGCTGCCCCATTGCCGGAAACGCTTGATTTCGTCCAGCGTCATCGCCTCGTAGCCAGTGAGGTAGAGGATGGAGTAGGGCAACATCGAACCGTGTCCGGCTGAGACGATGAAGCGATCGCGGTTGAACCAACGCGGCGCTTTCGGATCGAAGCGCATGAAGCGCGAATACAGCACCCAAGCCACGTCTGCCATGCCGAGCGGCATGCCGGGGTGTCCTGAGTTTGCAGTTTGGACAGCGTCTAGCGTCAACGTGCGGATGGCGTTGGCGCAGGCTTGATCGAGCGCAGTGTAAGTGGATACAGCGAGTGGAGTGTTCAACATGGTTTGAGACACAAGGATTATAGTTTTAGCAGCGCGCGGGCGATGCGCGCGGAGTGCGCTGCTCTATTTCTGCGCGAGCGCAACCGATGAGGTGAGGGCAAGAAGCCTGCAGTGCAGGCGCGATAGGCGCAATCGCGGAGGGCTGCGTGCACACGGACAGCGCGCGCAATCACACCCCCTACGTCTTCAGCAGCCCGCCGCGCTCCATCAACACCCAGAAATCGCTATCGAAGGGGCTTTTGCCCTCCTCGACCGGCAGCACGTTGAAGATGCTGCGGTAGAGCAGGTAGAAAGCCACAGCGAACACCCCGAAGTTCAACACTACGAACGCAACGCGCGTGATCGCGTTCACTTGCCCCACTTGGAAGTTGAACTGATCAGAGCCGAACGGCGCGGTCACTAGGCTCACATTGAGGATGAAGTTGAAGGCGCCAAGCAGTACATTTTGAGCGCCGAGGATCGCCGTGGTTTGAAGCAAGCTGCGCCACACTGCGGGCTGTGCGAAAAGGCGATGAAGCGCCTGAGCTTTCGCTGGTGTGTCTGGCTGGAACACTTGCTCAGCGAAGAAGCGCATCATCGGTTTGCGCAACACCAGCGAGCCGAAGAAGATCAGCGCGCCGAGGATCAAGCCCGCTGTGTCTTTGAGCGCGTAACGCCATCCATCAACAAACCAAAACGCCAGCGCGCCTTGCGCGATAGCAGAAAGCGCCACGTAAGTAGTGATGGCGTTGAAGCGGCGGCTGAAGATGAACGTATCGAGCAAGATGTACGCCACTGGCACGAGCGCTGCCCAAACGTAAGCCACAGGCGCGCCGACCACGCGCGTGAGATTGTTCAAGATCAGCAGGGGCACGATCGCGCCCATCACGATGTCCAAGATGAGCTTTGGCGTCCCGCGCATTGGATTTAACCCTCTCTGTTGAGCCACGTTGGCTGCAAGCGCAAGCGGCGCGCGCTGATTACGCCAGTGTTCAACCCAATTAGGTTTTGACCGCCCATGAACCGCGCATGCTCGAGCTTGACGCAGCGGTCCATCACCACATCTAGCCCGGCCTCAAGCGCGCGCTGTGCGGCTGCCTCGTTCACGATCCCAAGCTGCATCCAGACCACCTTGGCGCCGATGGCGATCGCTTCCTCTACGATCGGCGGCACATCCTTTGGGCTGCGGAAGATATCCACGATTTCGATGGTATGTTCGCGCGCGGCTTCGGTGAGCGAAGGGTAGGACTTCCTTCCCAAGATTTCGCGCTCGCGCGGGTTGATGGGAATGATGTTGTAGCCCTCAGCGAGCATGTAAACGGCTGCGAAGTGGCTCGGGCGGTACGGGTTGCTGCTTAGGCCGACCATGGCGATGTGGCGATAGCGCAGCAGCAGCGCGAAGGCTTCTTCGGGCGTTTGGATCAGTTTTGCCATGGGCGTTGTCCCTGCGATGGCGTGAGTATAATCGCGCCGCCATGAACGTCTTCTTGAGCATCGCGCAAATCCTCCTCGGCGTTGCGCTCATTGCAGGTGTGCTGCTGCAATCGCGAGGCGAAGAGCTGGGCGGTGTATTTGGCGGTGCGCAGAGCGTGTATCAAACTCGGCGCGGGGTGGATCGCGTGCTCTTCACTTTAACCATCCTCACCGCAATTGCTTTCTTTGCCCTTGCGATCGTGAATGTGCTGCTCTTCAACGCGCAGTAGCTCGTCGCGGCGCTGCATCATGCAGCGCAGTGCCCTCCGAGCGGATGCGCGCATCCGAGTATGCGCGTGATGCGTGCGCTGCTGGTCGGCGTTGCCGCCGTCGGGGCGATCAGCATTGCAGCCGCAGTCCTCTCATCCAACTTAACGCGGCGGGATGTCGTGTTTGTGCCGACGCCGGGCGGGACGATGACGGAAGGAATCGTCGGTGCGCCGCGCGCGATCAACCCACTGCTCTGCCCTCAAGACGAGGCTGCGCGCGATGTCTGCACTCTTGTGTTCCGCGGGTTGACGCGCTTAGGCGAGGACGGCGAGGCGCAGCCTGACCTCGCTGAATCTTGGAGCATCTCGCCAGACGGCACAACCTACACCTTCCGCTTGCGCGGCGATGCACGCTGGGAAGACGGAACGCCGGTCACCACTGAGGATGTGCGCTTCACGCTCGAGCTGGTGCGCGACCCAGCGTTCCCTGGTCCGCGCGCGCTTCATCAGGCGTGGAGCGCCATCACCACAACGGTGGTGGATTCGCAAACGGTGCAGTTCCAGCTTGCGCGCCCCTTCGCGCCGTTTCTGAACTACACCGCCTTAGGGTTGTTGCCCAGCCATCTGCTCTCTGGCACAGTTGCGACGCAACTGGAGGCGTTGCCCTTCAACCAGAATCCGCGTGGCAACGGCGCCTGGCGTGTGACCGAGGTGGATGTTAGTGGAGGGCGCATCACGCGCGTTGTGCTCGTGCCCTCCGAAACTTTTGCGGGTTCGAAGCCTCAGCTTGCGCGGTTGGTGCTGCGCTTCTATCCCAACTCCAGCGCCCTATTCGAGGCGTTTCAAGCTGGCGAGGTGGACAGTGCGGCTGGGCTTAGCCTAGAAGACGTGAAGCGCGCCGAGGCGCTCCCTGATGCCGTGATCTACGCCATGCCGCAAGCGCGCTACGTCATGCTGCTTTTCAACCTGCGGCGCGATAGCGGCGTGTTGCCCCTGAGCGAGCAGCCCGTGCGTGAGGCGCTGCGCTTGGCGCTCGATCGCGAGGCGATTGTGCGCGAGGCGCTTGAGGGGCGCGCGATGGTGGCGCATACGCCCCTGCCGCCAAACAGTTGGGCGTGGCTCGCTGAGGTGCAGCTTCCCCCGCGCGATTTGAAGCGGGCGCGCGCCCTGCTCGAAGGCGCTGGCTATTCCCTCAAGGTCGTTGCGCCGTTTAACAGTGCCGTTTGGCAAAAGGAAGATGAGCCGCTTGGTTTCACGCTGCTGGTGCCCGATAATCCGCTGATGCTGCGTGTGGGGCAAGTGATCGCTCGACAGTGGCGCGAGCTGGATGTGCCCGTGAGCGTGGTGCCAGCGCCCAACATTGTGCCCAATTTCCTTGCCACACATCAGTTTCAGGCCGCGCTGGTCGAGACCCTGCTCGATGGCGATCCTGATCCTTTCCCGCTGTGGCACGGGAGTCGCAAGGACAGCGGCAAGAACTTCGCTGGATGGGATGACCCCGAAGTCAACGAGTGGCTGCTCCAAGCGCGCCAGACGCTCGACCGCAACACGCGATTTGAGTTGTATCGTCGCTTCCAGCAGCGCTTTGCCCAAGCCGTGCCTGCGATCCCGCTCTTCTACCCGCCCTACTATTACGTCGTCTCTGCGCGCGTGCGCGGCGTTCAAGTCACGCCGATCACCTACCCCAGCGACCGCTTCCGCACTTTGCATGCGTGGATGATCAACGTGCGCCCTGTGTCCGTCGTTGAGGCGACCGCGACAGCGCGCGCGCCGCTGCCGTAGCGCGAGCATGCAACTCAGCGAGCAGCTTTATCCAACGCAGCGCGCTGCTTTGGACACGATTCGGCAAGCGGCTGCATCGCTGGGGATGTCGGCGTACCTCGTCGGCGGCGCAGTGCGCGATTGGCTGCTAGGCGCGCCTGTCATCGACGACTTAGACTTCGTAGTGGAAGGCGACGCAATTGCGCTCGCGCAGCAGCTCCGCGCTCAACACGGCGGCAGCGTGCAGCTGTATCCGCGCTTCGGCACAGCCACATGGCGTTTCGCCGACCTCGTTGTGGACATCGCCACGGCGCGGCGCGAAACCTACCCGCATCCAGCCGCGCTGCCCATTGTCGAGCCGAGCACGCTGGAGACGGACTTGCAGCGCCGTGACTTCACTGTGAACGCCATGGCACTGCGCCTCTCCGATGGAGCGTTGATTGACCCGCTGGGCGGTCGGCGCGACCTAGATGCGCGCGTGTTGCGCGCCTTGCACCCGCGCAGTTTCCAAGATGACCCCACGCGCATCTTGCGCGGCGCGCGTTATGCGGCGCGGCTCGGCTTCGCCGTTGAACCTTTCACGCGCGCGTGGATGGAGGATGGGTTGCCCTACCTTCGCGCGCTGAGCGGCGAGCGCATGAAATACGATATGGAGTTGATCTTCGAGGAGCACCATCCAGAGGGCGCGCTGGCGCTGCTCATTTTGTGGGGCGCGTTTCGCGCGCTCGGCATCCCAGTGCCGTCGCCTGAGACGCTGAACAGGCGCTTCGACCGTGTGCGCGAGACGTTGAACGACCCGCGCTGGGCGCCAGCGACGCTAGGGGTATCGCGCCCAGAGTTGCAACATGCGTTAGGGTGGGGCGCTTTGACCTACCAGCTTGGTCAGCTTGCGGTCAGTCGCTGGGTGGACTGGATCCCCTTCATGCACCTTGTGCGCGATGCATTGGTGGCGCTTGGGGCATTGGGCAGCCTGAGCGCCGCGCTTTTCCGCGCTCGCCCGAGCCAGCAATCCGCGCTGCTCAGCCACTTCAGCGCGCTTGCCTTGTGCTTGGGCTACACCTTCGAGCGCGATCCTGCCAAGCGCGCTGCGCTGCTCCGCGAGCATACCGAATGGCGACGCACACGCCCTGTGTGCAGTGGTGAGACGCTGCGCGCCCTCGGCTTGCCGCCAGGACCGCGATACGGCAAGCTGCTTCAGCGCCTGCGCGACGCTTGGCTGGACGGTGAAGTGCGTTCAGCAGAGGAGGAAGAGGCGCTCTTGCGGCGTTTGCTTGCTGAGCAAAGCGAATGAAATGGCTATGATTTCCGCCAGTGTTGCGATGGAGGTGGACGCTTAGTGCGCTGGTCAGCGCGGCGCTTGTGGCAGCGTGTGCTGCGTCAACGCCATCTGCGCCCGCGGTTGTCGTGATCACGCCGAAGGACGGCGCGCGCTTCGACGCTGGCCAGCCGATCGCGATCGCTATTTCTGCCGCTGCGAGCGCTGGCGTGGCGCGCATCGAGTTGTCGCTAGACGGCGTGGTGGTCGCTGAGGAGAAGCGCGGCGAGCATCCGCCCGCGTTCACGGCGCGCTTCGCCTATCGCCCCAATCGGCAAGGCTTGCTCACATTCCAAGCAGTGGCGGTGGATGCGCAGGGCAGGCGCAGCGCGCCAGTCGCCTTCCGCGTGCTTTACGGCGCGCTGCCAACTCCGACGCCGAACCTCGCCGTGGTGACCACGATCGTGGTCGGCGAGCGCGGCTGTCGCCAAGCAGCGGTGTTTGTGCAAGACGTCACTGTGCCCGACGGCACGGTGATCCGCCCCGGAGCGACGTTCACCAAAACTTGGCGCATGCGCAACGTCAGCACTTGCGACTGGGGGCTGGGCTACGCGCTGGTGCACGAGTCCGATGCGCCGCTCGGGTTAGTGTCGCGCGTGAGTGTTTCGCCAACGCCGAGCAACGGCGTAGTGGACATCAGCGTGCCCATGCGTGCGCCTGAGCAGCCTGGCGTGTACACCAGCACGTGGCGCTTGCAGGATCCTCAAGGGCAATGGTTCGGCAATCGTGTGTTCGTTGTGATCCGCGTGCCGTGAGCAGTTCGCGTGAAGTTGACGCATGCTTAACTTGCCGACCATACAATCGCGTCCAGCGATGCAGGTTGAAATCCTCAATGGGCGTCGCCTGAAGTGGGATCATCTCGCAAACGCCCGCGACTTGGGCGGCTACCCCACGCTTGCTGGTGGACGCATGCGCTTTCGCGCCTTCGTGCGCTCCGACACGCTCTCCAATCTCACCGAGGCGGGCACGCAAGCATTGCTTGCTTACGGTGTGCGCCTCATCGTGGATTTGCGCTACCCGCAGGAAGTCGCTGAGCGCCCAAATCCCCTAGCGCAACACCCCAGCGTGCGCTATCACCATCTCTCCTTGCTCGACCCAGCGCAGCGCGAAGAAGAAACTCGCCTCTTCGCGCGCGATCGAGTGGCATGGCACTTCTTCGTTCTCGAGCAGCGCCGAGAAGCCATTGCGTGTGTCATGCGTCTCTTCATCGAAGCGCCCGAGGGCGGTGTGCTGTTCCACTGCTTCGTTGGCAAGGATCGCACTGGGCTTGTCGCAGCCCTGTTGCTCGACCTTGCGGATGTGCCGCATGAGGTGATTGCTGCCGATTACCACGCCAGCGAGCACTACCTCCACACGCTGCATCAACAGTGGCTCAGCACGTTTGAAGACCCGGAGATGCGGGCGCGCATGGCGGCGCTCACCACTTGCCCGCCTGAGGTGATGCTGCAGGTGCTAGACGAGCTAGAGGCGCGTTACGGCGGCGCCTACGGCTACTTGCGCGAGGCAGGCTTGGACGAGGCGGAAGTGCGCGCCTTGCGCGCGCGGCTGCTGGCTTGATCACGCAGTACACTGCCTATCGTCATGAGCGAGCAACCCATCGCGTTCGCTGTGATCGGCGGCAGCGGCTTGTATGCCATGCCAGGGCTAACCGACATTGAAGAGCGCTACATCGAGACGCCATTCGGCGCGCCCTCAGATGCGGTCGTGATTGGCACATACGCAGGACAACGGATTGCCTTCTTGCCGCGTCACGGTCGTGGGCATCGCTATAACCCCAGCGAAGTGCCCTATCGCGCGAACATCTGGGCGCTGAAGTCGCTGGGCGTGCGCCACGTGATCAGCGTGAGCGCATGCGGAAGTTTGCGCGAGCACCTCGAGCCGCGCGACATCGTGATCCCGCATCAGGTCTTCGACTTCACCAAAGGGATTCGCAAGGCTTCGTTCTTCGAAGACGGTCTTGTGGGACATGCTTCGGTGGCAGAACCGTTCTCGCGCTCGCTCCGCGCTGCACTCGCGCAGGCAGTGCGCGACGCAGGCGGCACAGTGCACGAGGGCGGCATCTTGATCACCATCGAGGGGCCGCGCTTCAGCACGAAGGCGGAGAGCCACGTGTTCCGCATGTGGGGCTGCGATGTGATCGGCATGACAGCCTGCCCTGAGGTGTTTCTTGCGCGAGAGGCAGAGCTGGACTTCGCCATCATGGCGCACGTCACTGATTACGATGTCTGGCGCGAGGGGGAAGAAGCAGTGACCGTGGAGATGGTGATCCAGCGGCTGAACGACAATTTGGCGCTGGCGCAACGCGCCATCGCCAACTTAGCGCCAATTGTGCCCACGCTGCCGCACGAGAGCGACGGCGCAATGCGCAACGCGATCATCACTGCGCGCGAGCGCATTACTCCAGAAGCGCGCGCGCGGCTGAACCTGCTCATTGGTCGCTACTTGTGAGTGAATGCGCTGTAGGGGCTTCTTGCGCTGCGTGCTCGCGCCTTTGATCGCGTCACGTTGACGCAGCCGCCTTCGCGGTCTCGAGCATTGCCGCTGTGCGGTAGCCGACTTCTGCGGCCTGCGCGATCAGCGTTGCCGCGCGTGTAGCCATATGCTGCATCTGCGCTTGCAGCGCTGCGACCTCAAGCGCTGCATCCATGAGCGCTTCTGCTGCTGCAGCCTCGCGCGAGCGCTCCACTAGCCACTCGAAGGCTTCCTTGTTGAAGTACTCCACGCCTTGATAAGTATTCACGCCAAGCAGCAGGCGCGCATCTGGGTCCGCGAAGAGCTGCGCGAGCGCCTCGCCCAAGGTTGGCGGCGCTTCTACTTGAGCAGGTGCGCTCACTAGCGCGCGATGCTCCATGATCAAGCCGACCCCTACTGCAGCACGTTGGGCGCTCTCGCTGCTTAAGCCTAGCGCGAGCAGCGCATCGCGCAGCGCCTCGTCCAGCACCCACTCGCGCATCCAGCGATGGGACTGCGTCTCGCCCTCTGCAAAGGAGACCAGCTCGCCAAGCCGCCGCGTGATCGCCCACGCGATCAGCATTGCGCGTGCCTCCTCAGTGGCGGGCAAGTGTTGCGCCCATTGCTCGTCGGCATAAGCCGACGCGAGCGCGCGTAAGTCGTTGAGGATAGTGCGAAGCACGCGCCGCTCGTTGCTGCGCGAGCGAACGTGCGCTTTGATCGCTTGCAAGAGCGCAAGCAGGTGAGGCTCTCGCTCGGTCAGCAGCGCTGGATCATCAGGAGTGCGGACCGCTCGCTGCATCCAGTCCGCAGCGAACACGTCGCGGTAGGCGTTGAGGATCGGCTCGGCGCGCAAGCGGCGCAGAGCGCGCTCGATGCTCGGGACGCCGCGCCCATTGAGCCGGCGATGCAGCTCACTGTAAGGATGCTCAGCGTCATCAACAACCTCGCGGATGTCAAGGAAGACGCGGCGCTCGTAAGCATTGAGCTCCACGCGCAGCCCTTTCTCGCTCAATTCGCGGCTGCTGTGCAGATACTCCATGCCGCTCACGAAGTCGCGCATCCACACGAAGTGCCGGTCGTCGGGAGTGAGCTCGAGCGCTTCGCCAAGCGTGGACTGCACTAAGCGTTTGCCCTGGCCGTCCTTCTCTGCGAAGGCGGCTGAGGTGCGAATCCAACCGCGCGCAGTGGCGAAGCGGTTGTGGTACAGCACTAAGGTGTGCACTTTGCTTCCGTCGGGCGCAACGTAGCAGTTGGAGTAGGCGAAGACATCCTCGTTGACGACGCCCTCATCGGTGAAGCAATCGTAAAGGCGGAAGCGCTCCACGCCAGCAAACCAATGGCGGCGGCGCAGCAGCGGGAAGATCTCGCGCTCATGCCGCGTGATCAGATCGGCGTCGGGCGTCTCTTGCCAGCGCGCGCGGCGGAACTCCATGCCGTACTTCTCGGCAAAGCCTTCGATCTGTCCGTGTCCGAACATCGGCAAGCCGGGCATGGTGCACATCAGCGTGGTGACGCCGAAGTATTTGTCGCCTTTGCCAAATTGCTCAACGGCGGTTTTCTCGTCGGGATTGTTTAAGAAGTTGACGTAGCGTCGCAGCACTTCGGGGTCGAATTCGATGGTGTTCTTGATCACGCTGCGGTAGCCAGCGTTGTTCTCATCGCGCAGCATGTTCATGAACGCGCTGTTATAGACGCGGTGCATCCCCAGCGTGCGCACGAAGTAGCCCTCGAGCAGCCAAAACGCCTCGGCAAGCAGCAGCGTGTCAGGCGCCTCTCGCGCGACGCGGTCAACAACCTCGCGCCAGAATTCGTTGGGCATGAGGCGCTCGAACGCCTCTGCGCTCATGCCGTGCCCGGCGCGCGAGGGGATTGCGCCGCCTTCGCCCGGCGCGGGGAACCAAAGGCGGCGAATGTGGCGTTTCACTAGCGTCATCGCTGCGTCGAAGCGGATGATCGGGAACAGGCGCGCCACGCGCAAAATCGCCTGCATCACTGCCTCGCGCGCTTCGGGATTGAGGTAGTTGATCTGTGCCGTGTCGTTCCACGGCGTGGCGGTGCCGTCGTTGCCGTGGTAGATGTAGCGCACCTCGCCCGTGTGGAAATCCACGCGCTTGAAGACCACGGCAGCGTCGGTGCGCGTGTAGTAGTGGTCTTCGATGAAAATGCCCACGCGTGGGTCGTCGCACAAGTTCGGCCCATTGAAGGTGTAGGAAGGGAATGGCGGCTCGGGCAGCGAGAGGAAGTAGTCAGGGCGCTCGATCACCCACCTTGAGTCGATGCCCATGTGGTTGGGCACCATGTCGCTAGCGAGGCGAATGCCGCGCTGCCAAGCGCGCGCCTTCAGGTTCTCCAGCGCAGCTTCGCCGCCGAGATCCTCAGCGATCACGTAGTCGTAGATCGCGTAGGCGGAAGCAAGCGCTTCGTGGTCGCCCATCAGGTGCTTGATGCGCTGCGAGGCGCGGCTGCGCTCCCACACCCCGATCAGCCAGATGCCCGTGACGCCCCAACGCGCGAGTTGGTCTAACTCCTCGTCGGGGATTTGATCGAGGCGGGTGATCGCGCGCCCGTATTTGCGCGAGAGCTGGTCTAGCCACACGTAGGTGTTCTTTGCGATCAGCACGAGGCGCGGCATCCAGTCGCGGTCGGGTGAGAACGCCTCATATTCGACGATGTGCAGATCGTCGGTGGCGAAGGCGCCGCGCAGCGCTTCAAGCGTGAGCACTGGTGTCGGTCCTGGTCCTAGACCGCCTGCGAGCAGCGCCTTTTGGTCCTCGCGGATCGCGTCGAAGCCGAGCAGCAGGCGGTGCAGGAAGCGCGAGAACGCCTCGCCGAAGAAAGGCGCCCAGCGCTGCTGAATGAACGCCAACTGGGCTTCAAGCGAGTCTGGGGCTACGCGCGCTGGCGCAAGCAACATCTCGATGAGTGGCTGGTTGTCTGGACCGAAGGGCGGAAGTTGCTCGAAGTAGACGCGTAGCGCCTCCATGAGCGCGGCATACGGCGTGTGTTCGCGCAATGCAGTATCTTCGAAAAGCTCGGCGAAGGGCCTGAAGGCAGGGTTAGCGTTCTCCAGCCAGAGCATCAGCAGCTCTTCCAGCGCCTCGGCGCTGTGCTCAGCGAGGTAATCCTCCACGCTTTGTGTGCCGCGGTATACGACGAGCGGCGGGAAGCGCTGCGTGAAGGCGTGCAGGGTTGCGTTGACTGCTGCCTCGCCGAGCGTGTGGCGCAAGTGGTCGAGCGCTTCGGCGAAGACGCTGCGGCGCAAGCCGAGCTGGGCGCGCACTACCTCGTCGTAGAGCCGAGCAACGAAGTGCGCGATCTCGTCTATCAACCCAAGAGCGTATACGTCGCTGGCGCGCACGATGCGCTCTGGGAAGCGCTTGCGATCGCGCCGCTCATTCATCCGATGCGCGAAGCGCCGCGCTGCTTGTAGATCGGCAATCACAGCGTTGCCAGTGAACTGGAACAGCGCGTCGTCAAACTGGTAGCGCAGGCGAGCATCGAGGGCGATGTGAAACTCGCGCATGATTGGTTGTGCTGATTCACTCGAGCAGCACGGCTCCGAGCAGGCGCACATGGGCGCGTTCGAGCAAGATTTGCGCGCGCTTGGCGTCGGTGCGCCGTGTGCGATGGGCAGCGACAACCAGCACGACGCCGTCCGCGTGAGGTGCGAGCACGGCTGCGTCGGTGTAGGTGGAGAGTGGTGGCGCGCACACCACAACTGCGTCCGCAAGCTCGCGCAACGTGTTTAGCGCCTGTGCCATGCGACGCGAGGCGACAACGTCGGCGGCAACGACGTTCGTGTGCGTGCCAGCAGGGAGCACGTGCAGCCCCGCCACCGAGGTGCTGCAGAGCGGCGGCGCGCTCTCGAGCGCGCCGAGCCATTCCACCAGCCCTCGAGTGCCGTCCACGCCAAAGCGCAGGTGCAGCGACGGTTGGCGCAAGTCGGCGTCCACAGCGATCACGCGCTGCTCGGCATTTGCCAACGCGATCGCGAGATTGCCAGCAACGCTCGCGGCATCGGTGGCGGGGTCAGCGGGGGCAATCAACACCACGCGCAGCGGCTGTTCTAGAGCAGCAAGCGCGAGGTTGGCGCGCAGCGCGCGATATGCCTCTGCAGCGCGCGAGTTGGGCTGGGTGAGCATCACGAGGGTCATGAGCGAGCGTTGGGTGAGGCGTGTCCTTGCACGATGGCGAGCACGGGCAACGAGAGCGCGCGCTCGAGATCGCGCGCGGAGCGAACCCAGCGGCTGTCGCGCCACTCGAGCGCAGCGACGATGGCAATGCCTGCAACCACACCGAGGATGCCGCCAGCCGCAGTGTTCACGCGCGTGCGCGGGAAGTCTTGCACGTAGCGCGGCGCATCGCCGAGGATCGCCTCGACGCGATCTTCGCGGCGCTGCTTGGCGTTGTCGTTGTTGCGGAATTCGACGAAGAGCTGCGCCCACTCGCGCGCAATGCGATTAGCGGTCTCGCCATCGTAGTCGCGCACCTCGATCTCGATCCCGAAGGTTGCCGCGTCATCCGCCATGCGCGTTTGGTTGAAGATGTAGCTCGGGGCGTAGTCTAGCCCCAGGCGTTTGCCGATCTCAGCAGCGTTGCGCTCGGTGTGGATGATGTTGATGTAAGAGGAAAGCAACGTCTTCGCCGATTGCGTCAAGCCGAAGTCAGTGCGCGCGGGTTGGATGGTGAGGCGCATCGAAGCTTTGTAGATCGGCGTCTGCAGGCGGCTGAAGACGAACGCCGAAGCTGCAGCTACAACCGACACCAGCACCACAATCCACCAGCGCCGACGAGCGATGTCCAAGTAGTCTTGCAGTTCCATATGCTACTTCCGCACGATTGCGATCACATTCAGACCAAGTTGTTCAAGGTCGCGCCGATCATGCACGAATGGATCGAGCGCATGCCACGTGAAGGCGAGCAGCACGCCGAGCAGCGCTGCAGCTGCGAAGCGCACAGGCACGTCGAAGCGATCGCGCAAGGGCAGCGGCACGCTAACTGGCACGATTGGGTCCATTAGCCGAAACGGTGATTCACTCGCGCCTTTGAGCTGAGGCCAGTACGCCTCGTAATTTTCGTTGAGCTCGTCCACAACAGCTTGCGCGATGTGCGCTGCCAGCTCAGCGTCGGGCCAGGTGACGTATACCACCATGACGCTGGAGCGGTATTCGGAACGAATTGCGCCGGCAAGCGGCGCGCCGAGCTGAATGCCGCGTGCTGCAAGGCGGCGCTGCACCGCTTCTGCGAACATGCCTTTGCCGACGATCAGCGCGAAGCCCTGCGTGACATACTCTGAGGCGAGCCAGTTGTAGTGTCGGTCGAAGTTGTAAGCTTCGGCGCGCAGCGGCTCCGGCGGCAAGCCCACGGCGAACGAGAGCGTGACCTGATAGGTGATCGGCGTCGGCCGGGTCGTAAGCGCAGTGATGATCGCGACGATGATCAGCGGCAGCGCCAGCGCCGGCCAGCGCCGCAGCAAGATGGAGAGGTAGTCAGTGAGCGTGCGCGCCATCACAACACTTCTTCTCGCCCCAGCGCGCGCAGTTGATCCACAACCTGCTTGAGGTCGGCTGCGCGATCGCGCGCGCATACCAGCAGCGCGTCGGGCGTGTCCACGATGATCACATCGTGTAAGCCCAGCGTGACAATCAAGCGGTCTGAGCCGCGCACCAAGACGCCGTGTGTGTCCACTGCTAGCACATCGCCCGAGAGCGCATTGCCGTCGTGGTCTTTGGGTAGCACGGCGAGCAGAGCGTCCCAGTTGCCAATGTCGCTCCAACCGATTTCGACGGGGATGACCGCCATGCGCTCAGCGCCTTCCATGATGGCGTAGTCCAGCGAGAGGCGTGGGGCGGCTTCCCAAGCTTCTGCCAGTGCCGCTGAGTAGCGTGGCGTCCCGATGGCGTCGCTCAGCGCGCGCAGTGCTTGTGCAAAGTTGGGCTGTTGGCGCTCGAACTCCGCCAGTCCCACTACGCATGTCATGATGAACATGCCGCTGTTCCACACGTGTCTCCCGCTGGCAAGATACTGCTGAGCGACTTCTAGCGAAGGCTTCTCTGTGAAGCGCAGCGCGCGATAGATGGTTAATCCATGGGCGCTGCCGATCGGCTCGCCTTGCTCGATGTAGCCGAAACCTGTTGCTGGGCACGAAGGCTGAATGCCGAGTGTGACGATGTAGCCCCAACGTGCTACCTCCTGCGCTGCTTGCAGCGCGGCGAGGAACGCTGGCACGTTGCTGATGTGGTGATCGGCGGGCAGCACAGCGACAGTGGCGTCGGGATCGCGTCGCGCGATGTGCACTAAGCCCAGCGCAGCGGCAGGACCGCTGTCTTTCGCGCTCGGCTCGAGGATGTAGTTCCCGGGCGGCAGAGCGGGCACCTGATGTTGGAAAACACGTGCTGCTTCGGCATTGGTCACGACGAAGATGCGCTCCGCTGGGATGAGGGGGTAGAGGCGCTCCACAGTGACGTGGAACATGCTGCGCGCCTCGACGAGCGGTAGTTGCTGCTTTGGCGCTTGTCGGCGGCTGAGCGGCCAAAGGCGGGTGCCGCCTCCGCCAGCCATGATCAAGGCATAGTCCATCGTGCTTGTTTGCAGAGGTAAATTCTCGCACATGCTGAAGCGAGGGACGGTTAGTTGTCAGTCGCGCGCGGGCGAGGGGCTTGTCCCCTGCAAAGCGCACCTGCAGGGGACGCAATTAGAATCCCCGCCGATGAGCACGGCGAACATCTGGCTGCGCGCCCTGCGCGGCGTGCCGCGCTTGGAGCGAGCAGAGTGGGAGCAAATCGGCACAGTTGCGCGTTGGCTGATCGCGACGCGCGCTGCAGTGCTGATCATGACGTTCATCTCGGCGGCGTTGGCGGGGATTTTCGCCTTGCGCGCTGCGCAGTTCAACTTTGGCTTGTGGCTGTTGGTCACGCTCGGCTTGCTCATGGCGCACGCCACCAACAATCTGCTCAACGACATGATTGATTTCGCCAAAGGGGTTGATCGAGGCAACTACTACCGCGCGCAGTATGGCGTGCAGCCGTTGGAGGCTGGATTTTGGACCATGCGCGACGCTTGGCGCTACGCGCTGATCACAGGTGGCATCGCTGTGGCATGCGGTGTGGCGCTGGTGTGGTTGCGCGGTGGATGGACGGCGCTGCTGCTGGCTGTTGGCGCGTTCTTCGTGCTGGCATATACCTGGCCGCTGAAGTACGTCGGGCTGGGCGAGGTGGCAGTGCTGGTCGTGTGGGGACCGCTGATGATCGGCGGAGGCTACTACGTGATCACAGGGGCATGGGATTGGAACGCAGTGCTCGGCGGCTTGCCCTACGCGCTCGGCACTACCATGGTGATCTTCGGCAAGCACATCGACAAGCTCGAGTCTGACCGCGCTAAGGGCATTCGCACGTTGCCAGTGCTGCTTGGTGACAAGCTGGCGCGTGCCGTTGCGCTGGCATGCATGGTGCTGCAATACGTTTTAGTGGTCGCGCTCGTGGTTGTGCGGTTCTTCACGCCGATCATGCTGATCGTGGTGTTGGCGCTGCGTGCCTTTGCCATCACCTTCCAAGCGTTTCGACAGCCGAAGCCCGCTGAGCGCCCAGCATGGTTTCCTGCTGACGTCTGGCCCACTTGGCTGGTGGCGTTTGCCTTCTACCACAATCGCACGTTTGGCACGTTGTTCTTGCTCGGCTTGCTGATTGAGACCGGGCTGAAGCTGGCGGGGGTGGTCGCATGAGTCTGCGCCCGGCTTCGCTTGTGCGGCTGCGGCATCGGCGCGCGCGTGCCGCTAAGCAGGCGCCGTTGCGTCGCCTTGTCTCCGGGGTGCTTATTGCATTTGCGGTCACCTTCACGTTCGTCGCAGCGGTGGTCGGTGGGGTGGGGCTTGCGCTGAGCGCTGCATACAGCGCACTCACTGCTGATTTGCCCGACCCAAGCCAGATCGTCAAGGTGCGCGAGGGCTTTCAGACTACGAAGATTTACGACCGCAACGGCGCGCTGCTTTACGAGATCATCGATCCCACTGGCGGCGATCGCCAATGGGTCACGCTTGAGGAGATCTCGCCCTACCTTATCTGCGCCACGGTTGCGATCGAAGACAAGACGTTCTGGGAGAACCAAGGGTTTGACCTGCGCGGCATCGTGCGCGCGTTTATCGCAAATTTGCAAGGTGGCGCAGTGCAGGGTGGCTCGGGCATTACGCAGCAGCTTGTCAAGCAGGTGATCCTGCCGCCGGAAGAGCGCGCGGGTCCTAAGCGCACAACCGCAGTCAAGATCAAGGAAGTGCTGCTCGCTGCGGAGATCACGCGTCGCTACAGCAAGCGCGACATCCTCGAGTGGTACCTCAACACCAACTTCTACGGCAACCTTGCGTATGGGATTGAAGCTGCCGCGCGCATTTACTTCGGCAAGAGCGCTAGAGACCTCTCGCTTGCCGAAGCGGCGATGCTGGCGCACATTCCGCAATCGCCGCGGCTCAATCCTTTCAACAGCCCGAACGAAGCCAAGTTTCGCCAATCGCTGGTGCTCGACCAGATGGTGGAGCGCTCGCAGATGGGCGTGCCCGGTTGCAACGTGAGCGCGCGCGAGGCAGCCGCAGCCAAGCGCCAGCCGCTGCAGTACGCTAGCCGCACACAGCGCTTTGCGATTCGCGCGCCTCACTTTGCGGTGTACGCCAAAGATCGCGCAGTTGAGCTGCTCGCTGATCACCTTGGCATCGGCATCGAGGCAGCCACTAGCCTCGTCGAGCGCGGCGGCCTTTCAATTTACACCACGCTCGATTTGGAGTTGGATGAAACCGTGCGCCGCATCGCCAACGAGCAGGTCTCGCGCCTGCAAGCGGAGCGCCGCAATGTGAACAACGCGGCTGTGGTGGTGATCAAGCAGGACACTGGCGAGATCCTTTCAATGGTCGGCAGCATTGATTACTTCAACGACAACATAGACGGAAAGTTCAACGTGGCGTTGGGGCTGCGACAGCCCGGCTCTGCGTTCAAGCCGATCACGTATCTCGAGCTGCTGCGGCAAGGCGCCTCGCCGGCGACGCTGTTTTGGGATGTGCGCACTGCGTTTGACAGCGGCGGAGAGATGCCCTACCTGCCAGAGAATTACGACCGCAAGTATCACGGCCCTGTGCTCATGCGCGAAGCGCTGGCGCGCTCCTACAACATCCCTGCTGTGGACGCGCTGAACCGCGCTGGGCTCGGCAATGTGATCCGCTTGGCGCATCTGCTGGGCATCACCGATCTCGACCGCGGCTTGCAATACTACGGCTTGGCGCTCACGCTCGGCGGCGGTGAGGTTAAGCTGCTAGACCTCACCTACGCCTACGCGACGATTGCGAACGGCGCGAGCATGGTTGGCATGCCGCGCCCTGTGGCGCAGCGTCGCCCCGGCTTCCGCGATCTGGACCCAGCGGCGATCCTCAAAGTGGTTGACCGCAACGGGCGTGTGCTTTACGAGTATCAACCGGCTGTCAAGCCAGATTTGCTTGGTCCCAAGAGCAAGCAGTTAACTTACCTTCTCACTAGCATGCTCTCCGATGCGCGTGCGCGCGCTGCTGCTTTTGGCTTTCCTTCGGTGCTCGACCTCGACGGCAGCCGCCCAGCAGCCGTGAAGACGGGAACGACGAACGACTACCGCGACAACTGGACGGTGGGCTACACCACGGACTTCACGGTGGGCGTGTGGGTGGGCAACACTGACAACAGCCCCATGAGCCGTGGGGTCACGGGTCTCACAGGCGCTGCGCCGATCTGGAAGCAGGTAATGGAATACCTGCATCGCGATCGCCCTATCCGTGCTTTTGAGCAACCTGAGGGGTTGATCGCTGTGCGCGTGTGCTCGATTGACGGCATGCTGGACAACGGCGTGTGCCCAACGCGCACCGAGCTGTTCATCCCCGGCACTGAGCCCACGCAACCCAGCACGATGGTTCAGAATTTCCCCATCAACAAGGAAACGGGCAAGCTTGCGCTGCCCGGTACGCCCGCCGAGCTGATCGAGCTGCGCCCAATGTATGTGTTTCCGCCGCAGGCGATGGACTGGTACGCCTCGCTGAGCGAGGAGGAACGCGCGGCGATGCCGCTTGCGCCTATGGAGTTCGATGATCGCTTCGGCGGCGCGATGAGCACGGCTGACGTTGCCATTCTTTCGCCGCGTCCCAACAGTTACCTCAGCGCCAACCCTGCTCCACCAGAGGGCAGTGACCCAGCAACCTTGCCCCCGCCGGGCATCGTCCCGATCATCGGCAACGCGCGCGGTGGCGAGTGGCTCGCCTATCGTGTTTACTTCGCGCCTGGCTGGAACCCAGTGCCAGAGCAGTGGCAGCAGATCGGGCCCGATCACGGTGAACAAGTTAGCGCTGGCTTGCTAGAGAACTGGAACCTTGCAGGGTTGCGCGAGGGGCCTTACACCCTGAAGGTTGTGCGCTTGGAGAGCAATGGTCAGCTCGCCGAAGCGAGCATCCCAGTCACTGTGGACAACACGCCGCCGAGCATTCGCCTGCTCCCCCCTCTCGGTGGCACCAACTTCGTCATCCCTGATGATGAATGGGTGGATCTCGTAACTGAGACGCGCGACAACTATGCGCTTGGGCGCGTGGAGTTTTTCGTCAATGGCGAGCGCATTGCAACGACGACGACAGCGCCCTTCACGGTGAAGTGGCTGCTGAAGCAGACGGGCACGTTCGAGATTTACGCTGTAGCGTACGATGCCGCTGGTAATCGCACAGAGAGCAACCGCCTGAGCATCACAGTTGCGGCGCGGTCGCCGCAGGGATGAGCTTGATGGCACAGCATTGACAGAGGGGAATGTGTGAAGCATGCGCGCTCATGCCTCGCGCAGCAAAGTGAAGTAGAACGTCGCTCCTTTGCCCAGATCACTCTCCGCCCAGATCTGCCCGCCATGAGCTTCGACGATGTGCTTGGCGATGGACAGCCCCAGCCCAGTCCCACCCTTGCCGCGCGCCCGATCCACTTTGTAAAACCGCTCGAAGATGCGCGTCAGCTCCTCCTTCGGGATGCCCACTCCTGTGTCGCGCACGCCCACAAGCCATACATCTGTTGGGGAAGGTAGTTGCGCTTCGGGCAAGCGCGGCGCCAGCGCCTGCAGGCGCGCTGCCGCTTCTTCTGGCGTGCACACGAACACGGTCACGCTACCTGCGGGCGTGAACTTGATCGCGTTGTGCACAAGGTTGGTGAGCACACGCTGGATCTGCACAGGGTCGAACAAACCAAAAGCATCTTCGGGCACCTCGTTGATGAGCGCGATCTGCGCGCGCGCAGCTTGGGGCTCGAGCTGTTCAAACACGGCTTGCACGGCGGCGCGAAGTGAGGCGCGCACCATCCGCATCGGCAGTTGCCCAGATTCGATCTGACTCAGGTCGGAGAGCTCCTGCACTAACTGGGTGAGCGACCCGAGTTGGGCGTTGATCTGGTCCAGCATGCGTTTGACCTCAGCGGAAGGGCGCTTGATCTCCAGCGCTAGCGAGTCCACAAGCAGCCGCAGCGCGGAGAGTGGCGTGCGCAGCTCGTGTGAGATGTTGGCGACGAAGTCGCGGCGGGCACGACCGAGGCGCTGCAGCTCGCTGATGTCGTGGAGGAAGAGCACCACCACGTCACGCGCGCGCGTGGCGTGCGCGCGATAGAGCCGCTCGTTCAGTGTGACGTTGCGGGTGAGCAGCTCGCGCCCGTTGAGCGCGTCGGCGACAAGCGCGTCTAACTCGTGCGAGCGCGTGGTCTCGATCAGGCTTGCGCCGATCTGGCTGAAGCCGAGCGCCTTAGCGCGCTCGTTGCACGCGATGACGCGCTGCCCCTCGTCCATGAGCGCGATGGCGTCAAAGGGGTGCTCGAAGAGCGCCTGCCGCAGAGCATCGGTGTGCTGTAGCTGGTGCGTGAGGCGCGTGACCTCGACGCGCGCGCGGTAGGCTTTGGCGCTCAGGTCGTTGTATGCCTCGCGCAGGCGATATAGCTGGACCAGCGCAATGATCAATGCTGCCAACGCGACCAGCAGCACGCCCACTAGCAGCGTGGACATATCTCGGGCATAAATTAACGCAGTTTCCGGAGGAACCAGAGCACTCCAACAAGCGAGAGCAGCGCCAACACCGTTGCAAGCAACACTGTTGGAGGTGCAGCGCGGGCTGAAGGAGGAGAGGGAGCTTGCATCAACTGCTGGCGCGCAGCTCTGACGAACTCCGCGCGCGGCACCACAGGCGCAAACGCCTCGCGCAAACGCGCTTCCAACCAGGCAATATCGGCTTCGGTTAAGCGAGTGCTCATGGCTTGTCTGCTGAAACACCGGCTTCACGCTCGAGCTGCTCCATCAGCGCGCGCAGCTGAATCAGCGTGCGATGGTACAGCGACTTCACCGCCCCCTCGCTTCGATTCATGATTGCGCCGATCTCGGCGTTGGAGAGCCCTTGCACAAACTTGAGCACCAGCAGGTGCTGCCGCTCCTCAGGGAGATGGCGAATGGCGCGCAGCAAGTGCGCGCGCGCGCGTGCCGCGTCAAAAGCTTGGTCAACGGCTTCGGCATCTTCGTCAGTCGTCGCAGCTGTGGGGTGGCGCTCGACATCTTCGGCTACCTCCTCGAGCGAGAGCGAGGGGTGTCGGCGCTGATCGCGGTGAAAGTTCACCACCACGTTGTGCGCGATGCGATAGAGCCACGCTGAGAAGGGCAGCCCGCGCTCGTCGTAGCGGTGAATGTGGTTCAGCGCGCGCAGGAACACGCGCGCTGTGAGGTCCTCAGCGTCTTGCACGTTGCCGACGCGATAAAACACGTAGCGGTAGATCGCGGTGACGTAGCGCTCGTACAGCAAGCCAAACGCCTCGCGATCAGTTTTAGCACGGCGAACGAGATCGCTTTCGGTTTCGCTCACAGGCAGCAAGGCAATTGTAGGCGGCTGCGTGCGTCGCTTGTGCTGCCCCTTTTCCAATCGCTTTGTGGTAGAACACAACTGTGCCCAGCACTGCTCGGAGCAAAACAAGGCGTGCCGACGCCCGCACGTTGGCGTTGCGCACAGCGCTTCAGCGCACGCGCAAGGAGCTGGCTGCGCTGCGCGAGATTCTGCTCTCGGTGAACGCCACCGCCGATCTGCGCACCATCCTCAATCGCATCGCGCAGACCACCACGCGCGTCATGCGCGTGAACTCTACCTCCATTTACCTGCTCGAGCGGGAGACCCAGCGCCTCATCCTCAAGGCGACGACCGGTTTGTTTCCACTGGCGGTGGATCACAGCTACTTGAACATGGGCGAGGGGCTTACGGGATGGGCGGCTCAGCATCGGCAAGTGGTGGCTGTGCGTGATGCGCAACGTGACCCGCGCTTCCACGAGATCCCAGACACGCGCGAAAGGCCCTTCAAGTCGCTCATGGCTGTTCCTCTGGTCAGCCAAGATCGCGTGATCGGTGCGATGAACGTGCAGACCTATCGCCGCCACACTTGGACACCTGCGGAGATCGAGTTCGTGTCGCTGATCGGCGAGGTGGTTGCTGGGTTGCTGGAGCGCGCGATGCTCCAAGAAGAAAGTGAGCGCAAGATGCGCGAGCTTCAAGCCGTGGCTGAGGTGAGCCGCGCAGTGATCGCGCCGCTTTACCTCGATGACACGCTGCGCGTCGTCGCCGAGATGGGCGCACGCGCGGTCAACGCGCAGCGCTGCTCAGTGCTACTGCTCGACGAAGCTGCGCAAGCCTATCAACCGCGCGCCGTTTGGGATGCTGAGGAGAATGCGCCCCCTGAACCAGCGTGGATGCTCAATGCAATGCCGCTCCTCGAAACGCAACAAGTCCAGCTTCAACGCGGCGACCCAGTGATCGTGCAGCGCGCGAATGAGGCGCTTGAGGGAGAGTTGGGGCAGTGGGCGGCGCGCGCCGAGCTGCACACGCTGTTGTGCGTGCCGATGAAGGTGCGCGAGCGCCTGATTGGCTTGCTCAACATGTGGTCGCGTGATGGGCGCGGCTTTGGCGAGGCGCAGATCGCGCTGTGCACGACGCTGGCGAACCAGATCGCGCTCGCCATCGAAAACGCGCACCTAATCGGCAACGCCGCCATCGTGCGCGAGATGAACCACCGCGTGAAGAACAATCTGCAGAACGTGGTCATGCTCCTCCAAATGCAGCTCCATGAAGCCGAGCACCGACCGTCGGCGAAGGAGCTGCTCCAGGAAAGCATCAACCGCATCATGACCATCGCTGCGGTGCACGACGCGCTCGCCCAAGAGGGTCTGCGGCTGGTCAACGTCAAAGACGTGCTCATGCGCGTCGCTCAGCTCACGCGCGCAAGCATGACGCGCCCGGACCTAGCGCTTTCCATCGAAGTGTGCGGTGATGCGCTGCGCCTTAGCTCGCGCGCAGCGACGGCGCTGGCGTTGTGCGTGAACGAGCTGCTGCAAAACGCGATTGAGCATGCCTTCCCCGGGCGCAGCCAAGGCAGCATCGAAATTCGCCTGATCGACCTCGGCGGCGAGTTAGAGGTGGAGGTGCGCGACGACGGCGTTGGCATCGGCGAGTTGCCTTCCAACAGCTTGGGGCTGAACATTGTCGAGATGCTGGTGCGCGAGGACCTGCGCGGCGTGTTCACGCTGCGGCGCGATGCGCGCGGCACAGTGGCGACCATTCGCGCGCCGTTCCGATACGTGGACCTCACGGCTTAAGAGTTCAGTCCCGCCAAACTCGCTTCCAACCGCAAATCTTCTATCAGTTTCCCCTCGCGCAGGCGGAACACGCGATCAGCCACGCCGACCATCTCCTCGCTGTGCGTGACCATGACGAGGTTCTTGCCCGCCTGACGTGTGAGCACGTCCAGTAGCTGCAGCACTTGCTGTCCCGTGTCGTAGTCCAAGTTGCCGGTTGGCTCGTCGGCGAGCACAACCATTGGGTCGTTGACGAGCGCGCGCGCGATGGCGACGCGTTGCTGCTCGCCACCACTGAGACGCTCAGGGAAGGCGTGCATGCGATGCGCCAGTCCCACTTGTTCCAGCAGTGCCTCAGCACGCCGACGCGCTTCACGCGCTGGACGTCCGTCCAGCTCGAGTGGCAGCATCACGTTCTCCAGCGCTGTCAACGTAGGGATTAGGTTAAAAGCTTGAAAGACGAACCCAATGTGCTGCCTGCGGAACAGTGTGCGGTCGTGGTCGCTTAAGCGGTTGATCGGTTGCCCGCCAATGATGATCTCACCTGCGGTGGGAGCATCAATGCCGCCGATCAAGTTGAGCAGTGTGCTCTTGCCGCTGCCGCTCTTGCCCAAGAGCACGACAAACTCGCCGCGTTTGAATTCAGCGCTCACCTCATGCAACACAAGGCGCTGCTGCCCACCCTCCTCGTATGCCTTCGTCACGCGGTCGAGACGGATCATCACATCGGCTTCTGTCATGCGCTGCGGCGATTGTATTCAAGGCAAGTTGCTCAATGAGTTTTATCTTCATTGCGCATATTCGAGGGGGCTGACGTCGAGGCAGCACTGCCCAAATCTGCCTACAATCTTCAGCGCATGCTTGCTTCGTCAGCAGCGTCGCTTGCGGCGCAACTCGGCCTAGGCTTAGCGCTGAGCAGCTTGATCGGCGTGGTCGCTTATCGGCGCCGCGCGCTCTCGCGCAGCGGGGTTTGGGGAGCGATTCTCATCGGCACGCTTATTTTCGGCTTTGGCGGCTGGACGGCAGGGCTGTTGCTGATCGCGTTCTTCGTCTCCTCGTCGGCGCTGAGCCACTTCAAAGAGCGCGATCCAAGAAAGCAGCGCGCAGCAGAGATGTTCGAGAAAGGCGGGCAGCGCGACTGGTGGCAGGCGCTTGCCAACGGCGGTGCTGCGGCTGCGCTGGCGGTGGGCAGCAGTGCGCTTGCAAATGTGGAACCGAACGCAGCAAACGCGCTGTTTGCGGCGATGGTTGGCGCGCTGGCAACAGTGAACGCCGATACTTGGGCGACCGAGCTGGGCGTGCTTAGCCCGACGCCGCCGAGGCGCATCACGCGCCTTTCGCAAGTGGTGGTGCCTGGCACGAGCGGCGGCATCACGGCGATCGGCACGCTGGCAGCGCTCAGCGGCGCGCTGTTCATCGGCGTGCTGCATGCGCTCCTCGGTCTTGCGTTTGGCTCGCCCCTGCGCGCTAGCGCGCTTGCAGTGGCTGGTTTAGCTGCGCTCGGTGGGCTAGGCGGCGCGCTTTTCGACAGCATGTTGGGCGCAACCGTGCAAGCAATGTATTACAGCGAGCGCCGACAGAAGGAAACAGAGAAGCCCTTCGAGCGCGACGGCACACCGAATCGCCATGTGCGTGGCTGGCGCTGGATGAACAACGATTGGGTGAATTTCCTTGCGTCGCTCTTCGGCGCGGCGCTCACTGCTGCGCTTTGGCTCTGGACTCAAACGGCTCGTTGAGGCTCGACATCATGACTGTAGTCACACCTGATTGGGTTCGCCATGCTGTCTTCTACCAAATCTTCCCCGACCGATTCGCCCAAAGCAAACAAGTCCCTAAGCCGAGCAATCTCGAGCCCTGGGACAGCCCGCCGACGCTTTACGGTTTCAAAGGCGGCGACTTGATCGGGATTGCGGAACGCCTAGATTATCTGCAGGATTTAGGCATTACCGCGATCTACCTCAACCCGATCTTCCAATCCACCGCTAATCATCGCTACCATACCCACGACTACTACCGCGTGGACCCAATCTTGGGCGGCGATGTAGCGTTTCGCTTGCTGCTCGAGCAAGCGCATCGGCGCGGCATGCGCGTCATCATTGATGGCGTCTTCAACCATACTGGGCGCGGTTTCTATCAGTTCAATCATGCGCTGGAGAACGGCGCAGCCTCGCCCTATCTCGATTGGTTCTACATCCGCGGTTTCCCGCTCAACGCTTACGACGGCTACCCTCAATACGAATGTTGGTGGGGCATTCCGGCGCTGCCCAAACTCAACGTGCACACGCCCGCGGTGCGCGAGTTCATCTTCGGCGTTGCTGAGTACTGGATGCGCTTTGGTGCCGACGGCTGGCGACTGGACGTGCCCGGCGAAATTGATGACGATGCCTTCTGGCAGGAATTCCGCGAGCGGGTCAAGCGCGTCAACCCAGAGGCGTATCTTGTCGGCGAGATTTGGCATGAGGCGCATCGCTGGCTGCAGGGCGACCAGTTCGACGCTGTGATGAACTACCTCTTCGCGAAGGCATGCATTGGGTTCTTCGTCGGCGCGCGCATGGATCCCCATCTGGTCTCTGGCGTTGGCTACGCGCCGATCTCCCCGCTCAGCGGGCGCGAGTTTGGGCAATCGCTGGAGCGGCTGTGGCGCTTGTATGACCGTGCCATCAGCGAGGTGCAATTGAATCTGCTCGACAGCCACGACACCGCGCGCTTCCTGTCGATCGCGCGCGGCGACGAGTCGGCGCTGCGCCTAGCTGTGCTGTGCATGATGACCTACCCGGGCGCCCCCTGCATCTACTACGGCGACGAGGTAGGGATGTGCGGCGCAAAAGACCCAGACTGCCGGCGCGCGTTCAACTGGGACGCTTCCACCTGGAATCACCCCTTACGGGAGTACTACAAGCAAGCCATCGCGCTGCGCAAAGCTTACCGCGCGCTGCGCGACGGCGACTTTCGGGTGATCTATGCCGACGCACAAGTCGTGGCTTACCTGCGCGAGCGTGGCGACGAGCGCCTTGTGGTGCTGCTCAACGCAGGTCACACCGCAGCTCAGCTCGACTTGCCTTTAGATGTCCCTGCAGTGGCACGCGGCACAGCCGTGTTTGGCAGTGCCCAGGTCTATCCCGTGCAGCAAGGGCGCCTGCTCGGCGTGCGCGCTGATCCGCGCACAGGGCTAGTGATTCGCCTTGACTGACTGCTCGCGTTGGACTTGCGCCACAACGCAGCGAATTGCGCCGTACTCGACCTCTTCTGGCAGCAGCGCCTTGATGGGGGCGAGCCGCTCGGCGCTGCCGACCTCAGCAATCGCGCGACGGACAGCGAGCTCGACTTGCTCGCTGACGACGGCACGCAGCGAAAGCCGCCCCTCCGCGATTAACTTTGCTGCATGGGTGTAGATCGTGCTGACGACCAAGCCGCGCCGAGCCGCGACCTCGCTGATGCTTAACCCTTGAGCGAGGAGCGCAGCCGTGTCGTCCAGGGTGTGGACATGGGAGGCTGCCTTCGGTTGCGCTCGCGCGTGGCTGTGATCGGGATGTGCCTCGCCGCGCGCTTGGCGGATATGAAAGTCGCAGCACGGTCGCGCCGTGATCGGGCTGCGATCGCCGAAGTGCTCGACGAGCATTTGCTGGCGGCAGCGGGTGGTCGTCTCAGCATAGGCGACCATCTTGTCGAGCTGAGCGCGCTTGTGCGCGCGCCACAGGTGAATGCTGGACATCACATCCGACAGCATCGCTTCAGTGAGCGGCTTCACTACAAACGCGAGATCGCGCGCGGCAGCGGAATGCATCTCGACCGCGCCGACGCGCTCCAAGTGCGCCAGACCAACGCGCAGTTTCGTCTCGGGCAGTCGGCTAAGGGCGCTCAGCTCCTCGGCTGAAAGGGTGACTCGTCCGCCAGCTTGCGCTGCGCGCTGGGTGAGCGCTGCGTGCAAGGTTTGAAGCTCGTGCGCGGTAGGCATATCGTTCTCGATGAACCACTCTTGCAACCCGCGGTCGCGCGGGTCATAGAGCAGCACGCACTGCGCCAACTTGCCGTCGCGCCCTGCCCGACCCGCCTCCTGATAGTAGGCTTCCAGCGAACCAGGCAAGGTGTAGTGCACCACGAAGCGAACATCTGGACGATCCACCCCCATGCCAAACGCATTTGTGGCGACCATGATTGCTTGGGGGTCGTGCAGATAGGCATCCTGCACCTGCGCGCGCTGGCTGCGCTCCATCCCGCCGTGGTAGCAGTAAACGGGGAGGCGAAACTTCGCCTGAAGCGTCGCAGTCAGCTCTTCTGCCTCTCGGCGCGTGCCGACATACACGATACCTGCCCCGCCGACTGCGGTGATGACCTTGCGCAGCGCGGCGAGCTTGCTGTCGGGGTCGGGAGTCAGCCGCACATGGAAGACCAGGTTAGGACGCTGGAAGCCCGTGATCACCCGGGCAGGGCGCACTAAGCCGAGCTGTCGGGCGATGTCCTCTTGGACTTCTGGCGTCGCTGTTGCTGTCAGCGCCAGCGTTGTCGGCATGCCGAGCTGCCGACGGAACTCGCCGAGGCGCAGATAGTCAGGGCGAAAGTCGTG
>JANWUW010000048.1 GCA_025057935.1 Thermoflexales bacterium | reverse complement strand
GAGGCTTGGCGGGGGGGGGGGCGGGGGGGGTGGGGCGTTGCGGTGGCGCTTCGGGCACCCGTCCCGCGGCTGCCCGTGCCGCCGCCGCAGGGTGGTTACTACCTGTTCCCGCGCGTGCTGGGCTGCAGCGCTGGCGAGGAGGAAGAGAAGCTGGTGCTCGACTTGCTCGCGCACGGCGTGCTGGTGCACCCTGGCTACTTCTACGGTTGCACGCGCGGCGCGCACTTGATGATCTCGTGCCTCGTGCAGCAAGACGCGCTGGTGCGCGGTTTGGCGCTGATCCGCGAACGGCTTGCTTCTGCGTTTTGAGGAAGGAGTAAGCGCAGCCAAGCGTTAATCGTGACACCCAAAAGTTCGTTTGTGCAATGAGAAGCAGCAGGATGTCGGCGATGCCTCGGGTGTACACTCAACGCTCGCTCACACACCACCGATGAACAGACCTATTCGCAAAATCGGCGATCCAGTGCTGCGGCGCAAAGCCAAGAAGGTCGAGAAGATCACGAAGGAGACACAACGGCTGATCGACGATATGGTCGAGACCATGCGCGCTGCGGATGGGATTGGTCTCGCTGCGCCCCAAGTTGGCGTGTCGCAGCGCATTGCCGTGGTCGAGATCGAAGCCGATGAGAACGTCCCCGGCAGCGGCAAGCTCTACGTGCTGATCAACCCTGAGATCGTGGCGCGCTCGGAGGAAGAGCAGGTCGGCGTTGAGGGCTGTCTTTCTATCCCCGGCTGGCAAGGCGAAGTGGCGCGTCCGGCGCGTATCACCGTGCGCGCACTCGACCGCAATGGGCAACGATACAGGCTTGAAGCCGAGGGGCTGCTGGCGCGCGTGATCCTGCACGAGATCGATCATCTCGACGGCATCTTGTTCTTGGATCGGCTCACAGCGCCCGATCGCATCTGGCGGGTGGAGCCCAAGCCGGCGCGCAGCGCGGCGTAGCGCAGGCCATGCACCTCCACGTTTACGACTCGCCAGCTGCCTTCGACGCGCTCGCTGCTGAGTGGGACGGACTGTTGGCGCGTTCGCATCACGACACGCTGTTCCTCACTTGTGCTTGGCAGCATACCTGGTGGTCAGCGCTCGGCGAAGGCGAGATGCGCGTGGTGGCGATGCGCAAGGGCGGACAACTGGTTGGCATCGCGCCGCTCTTTTTCAGCGAAGACGCACACGGGAGGCGCGTCGGCGCGTTCATCGGCTGCAAAGAGGTTTCCGACTACCTTGACTTCATCGTCGCGCGTGGGCATGAGGTGGAAGTGCTGCGCAGCGTGGCGGATTTCCTCAAAAGCGCCGATTGCCCATCGTGGCATGCGCTGAACTTGTGCAACATCCGCGAAGGCTCACCGACGCTCACTTTGTTCTTTGAGCTGATCCAAGCCGAGGGTTGGCAGCCGCAGGTGGTCTTTGAGGATGTGTGTCCTGTGCTGACGCTGCCCTCGTCGTTCGAGGAATACTTAATGATGTTGGACGGCAAAGAGCGGCGCGAGTTGCAGCGCAAGCTGCGGCGCGCGAGCGAAAACGTCGCCATCACCTTCGCGGATTCAGCGGAGCGCCTTGATCGCGACGTGGAGGATTTCATTCGCCTCATGACCGCCTCGACTCCACAGAAAGCCGCGTTCATGACGCCGCAAATGGCGAGATTTTTCCACGCTATCGCGCGCGCGATGTTCGATCGCGGGCGCTTGCAGCTCGCCTTCCTCGAAGTGGAAGGGGTGCGCGCTGCGACTTACCTCAACTTTACCTACCGCGATGCTGTGCTGGTGTACAACTCTGGGTTGGACCCACAGCGCTTCGCCTACCTCAGCCCCGGGCAGGTGTTGCTCGTGCGGTTGATCGAGAGAGCGATCGCCGAGGGCTTTCGTGTGTTTGATTTCCTCCAAGGAGGCGAAGACTACAAGTACAAGCTTGGCGGTAAGGACGTGCGCCTGTTTACCCTGCTGGCGCAGCGCGCCTAGCCGCGCGCGCAACGCGCCCGTTGCTACAATACTCGGCGAGCCATGGCTGCAGTCGCGGTGCTCGTGGTGAAGCACGGGCAAATGGCAGGGCAGCGTTGGGCGCTGGAGGGGGAGCGCTGGACAATCGGGCGAGACCCGAGCTGCTGTGCAATTGTCCTGCCCGAGCTTGAGGTTTCGCGCCGCCACGCTGAGATTCGGCGCGCCGAGGATGGCAGCCTTTGGGTCACCGACCTGGGCAGCCGCAACGGCACCTGGCTTAATGGGCGCCCGCTGGCGCTGGCGCCTCAACCCCTGCGCCCTGGTGACGAGCTGTTGCTCGCTGGAAAGGTGTCGTTGATCGTGACCACTGCCGATGAGACTGCCAGTCTGCCGCGAGCAGTCATGTCGGCACCGCTGGGGCTGTGCATGGATCACGAGCGCCGCATGGTGTGGGTGAACGGCAAAGAGCTGCGACCGCCGCTCTCGGCGCAGCAATACCACGTGCTGCACCTGCTAGTCTCGCGCCAAGGTAAAGTGGTTTCGCGCGATGAGCTGCTCGACGTGATGGATCGTCGATCTGAGTCTCCGGCGAAGGTGCACACCATGCAATCGCTCAACGCGCTGATCCATCGCCTGCGCGAGCGTCTCGCCGAGCTTGACGCAGAGCACAACTACATCGTTACAGTGCGCGGTCACGGCTTTCGATTTGTTAACCGCGCCGAGGCGAGTTGCGGCGAAGCAGGGTGAGCGTGCATCAGCGAACAAAAGGCGCGCCACTATAATCGCCCCGAATCATGGGTGGTCCTCTCGTAAGCCTGCTCGCGGCGTTGGGCGAGGGCGATTGGTTGCGGGCGCTGGCGGATTTGATCGTGCTTGCCTTGTTGCTGGGCGTCGCCTTCCCGTTGCACGAGCTGGCTCACGCACTGGCTGCGCGTTATCTTGGCGACCGCACGGCAGAGTACGAAGGGCGCATAACGCTGAACCCGCTTGTGCATCTCGATCCGATCGGCGCGCTCATGCTTGCGTTGGCAGGCTTCGGTTGGGCAAAGCCAGTGCCTGTTAATCCTTACCGCCTGCGCCCAGAGCCGCGCATAGGCGGCGCGATCGTTGCGCTGGCTGGTCCGCTGATGAACTTGGCGCTTGCTGTTGGATTTGCGGTAGTGTTTCAGGTCGCTGGTGCGCTTCGCACAACGACCCTAGTGGGGGCATTGCCGCTGCTGTTGCAGATGGTCGGCACGACGGGCGTTGTGCTGAATATCTTCCTCGCTCTGTTCAACCTCGTTCCAGTGCCGCCTCTCGATGGATCGCGCTTGTTAGCGGCGCTGTTTCCAGAAGCGAGCGAGTTCCTCCTCTATCGCCTTGGGCAGTACGGGTTTCTCATCATCATCCTGCTCTCGGTCTCTGGTGTGCTGGGCATGGTGATCGGACCGCCAGCGCGCTTCCTCATCAACATTCTGCTCGGGTGAAGCGATGAGCAAAGCGCGTGTGGCGTTGATCGGTTGCACGCCATTGGGCGTGGCGCTGGGGAGCGCATTGCGGCGCGCCCTGCCCAGCGTAGAGATTGTTGGGCACGATCGCGATGCCGCGGCTGCGCAGCGCGCGCAGGCAAGCGGCGCTATCCACAAACACTCTTGGAACATCCCAGCGGCTTGTGAAGGCGCGTCGGCGATCTTCATCTTTGGCGCAGAGGATGAGCTGCGCCTAGTGCTGAACGCTATTCGCAGCGACGTGGCGCCAGGTGTGCTCATCGCCCACGTTGGCGGATCACTTCAAGCAGCACTCGAGGCGGCGCGTACGCTCTTGCCCGCCGAGGTGAGCTTCTTCGCCTCTTTTCTCGTGCGCTCGCCGTTAGCTCAAGCCGAATCTCCGCTGCATCACGCCCTGTGGGCGATCGCGCCGCGGGCTGGCGCGAACGAGGCAGACGTGGAGCAGTTCCTTGCGCTCGTGCGCGCGCTAGAAGCGGTGCCCGTATTGATTGATCCGCAAGAAGGCGATGGCATGCGCTTAGCAGTGGAAGCGCTGCCGGTCGTGTTGAGCGCTGCGTGCATGCGCGCGCTGAGCGCAGACCCAGCGTGGCGTGAGCGCCAGTGGGTCGCCGGCGCGGAGTTCGCCGACTTCACGCGCATGTTGGAAGACGGAGCAGAGGGGGCGCTCGCCCAATTGCTCGCCGCGCCGCAGGCTGCCGTCCACTGGCTCAATCAGGTGATGCTGGCGTGCATGGCGCTGCGCGACGCTCTCGCGGAGGCAGATGCAAGCACGGCGCGCGCATGGTTGCAAGAAGCCAGCGCGCGTCGCGCTCAGTGGCTGGCGGATTGGCGTCAAGGGCGCGCCGAGCTGGCTGTGCCTGCCGAAGCGCCGCGCGCCTCGTTGTTGAGCTTCTTCCTCGGCGAGCGCCTCGCGGAACGGCTCAGAGAGAAGCGACAAAAGTGAGCAAACGATCTGGCAACCGCGCGTCGCCCTCGAGCTCAGCGACTGCGCTGCCCCACAGCGGCAACATCGCCGATTTCGTTTTGCCGAACGGCGTGCGGCTGCTGGTCTACGAGAACCGCGCCACGCCTTCGGTGGTAGTGCAAGGCTACCTGCGCGTGGGCGGCATAGACGAGCCGCCAGAGCAGCGCGGCTTGGCAGACTTCACGGCGGCGTGCTTGCTGCGCGGCACTGCGTCGTTCACTTACGCCGAGCTGTTTGAGCGTGTGGAGTCGGTCGGCGCAGCGGTGCGCATTGCGGGTGGCGTGACGCTCACCTCATTTGCGGCGCGCGGCTTGCGCGAGGATATTCCGCTGATGCTGGACGTGCTCGCCGAAGCGCTGCGGCAGCCCACCTTTCCAGAGGAAGAAGTCGCCCGCGAGCACGCGGAGTGGATCGCCGAGCTGAAAGAGCGCGAGAACGACGCGCGCGCCGTCTGCGATCTCACGTTTGCAGCGCTCTGTTATCCCGAGCAGCACCCGTTTCATCACCCAGTGGAGGGCTACCTTCACACTGCGCAGCGCATTACGCGCGAAGACGTGCAGCGTTTTCACGCGCACTACTACGCGCCGCAGGGCATGGTGATCGCCGCCGTGGGCGATGTGCGCGCGGAGACGATGCTACGCTGGGTCGAGGCGCGCTTCGCCGATTGGCGTGCGGAGCGTCCGCCGCAGCCGAGCGTTCCGCCGGCACCGCCGCTTGCTGAGCAGCGCCGCCAGCACGTCGCCCTGCCCGGCAAAGTGCAGACCGAGCTTGCGCTTGGATTTCCTGGCCCGTCGCAGCGCGACGAGGATTGGCTCACGTGTGTGCTCATGAACAACATCCTTGGGGTGTTCGGCATGTATGGTCGTTTGGGCGCGCGCGTGCGCAAACTGCGCGGGCTGGTGTATCAAATTGGCAGCCGTTTCGTGGGCGGCGAGGGGCCCGCGCCATGGGTGTTGAGCGCGTCCACTGCGCCGGAGATGGTCGAAGGAGTGGTGCAGCTTGCGCTGGAAGAGATTCGCCGATTGCAAACGCGGCGCGTCTCGGCGCGCGAGCTTGCAGACAACAAAATGGCGCTGATTGGCTCGTTGCCGATGTATCTGGAGACGAATGCGGGCATCGCCGATGCGATCCTAGGCATGGTGCGCTACGAGCGTGGGCTGGACTGGCTGTGTGTCATGCCTGAGCGCATTCGATCGATCACTGCGGCTGAGATTCAGGCAGCAGCGTGCAAGTGGTTGAGCGCTGAGCGCTTCGCTTTGGCAACGTGCGGCCCATGAATGTGGTGTTGGTGACCGGGGTGGACATCCTACACGTCCCGCGCATGGCAGCGGCGATCGAGCGCTACGGTGAGCGCCTTCTGCAGCGCCTCTTCACGTGGCAAGAGCAAAGGTATTGCAGCGGACGTGCGGAGCGGCTTGCGGCGCGCTTCGCTGCGAAGGAGGCGGTCGGCAAGGCGCTGGGCGTCGGCATGCGCACGCTAGCGCGCGAAGGCGTAGGTTGGCACGAGGTTGAGGTGGTGAACGACGACCATGGTCAGCCGACGGTGCGGCTATATGGGCATGCGGCTGCTTTGGCTCAACAGCGCGGGGTTGTGCAGTGGGCGCTCTCGCTCGCCCACGAGCGCGAGTACGCGATTGCGGTGGCGGTTGGTTTGGGTGTGCGGTCGCTATAATCCTCCGCATGCTGAGAAAAGTCGCGGGCGCGCTGCTCGTGATCGGTCTGGTAGGGGTGGCGCGTCCCGTGCACGCGCAGCCAGCAGCCGCGTGCGCAGAGCATGTCGTGCAAAACGGCGACACGCTGCTCGCCATCGCGCTGCGCTACAACACCACGCTCCGCGCGCTGCAGGCGGTCAACAACCTCGCTAATCCTGACTTCCTGCGCGTGGGTCAGCGGCTGTGCATCCCGACGAGTGCGCACCAAAGCACCTCCCATGCTGTGCACGTGGTGCAGCCCGGGGATACGCTGCTGGCGCTTGCGCTGCGCTATGGCGTTACGCTTGAGGCGCTGGTGCGCGCTAACAACTTGAGCAACCCCGACCGGCTCGTCGTTGGTCAACGATTGGTAATCCCCGTGAGCAGCAGAGCTGTGGCTGCACCGCCGCCCGCGGCTTCTTCGCCTGCGTCTTCAGCAAGCGACGCCAGCATCGAAGATATGCGCCAGGCGCTCCTGCATTACTACAACCAAGCGCGACAAGCCAATGGGCTTGCGCCGTTAAGCTACTCGTTGACGCTGCAAAGCGCGGCGCAGGCTCATGCCGAAGACTGCGCGCAGCGCGGCGCCTGCAGCCACATTGGCAGCGATGGCTCGCGGAGCAGCCAACGCATTGCGCGCGCAGGCTACGTGGGTCGGTTCACGGGCGAGAACTGGGTTTGGGCGCGCACGCCGGAACAGGCTTTTGAATGGTGGTACTACCGCGAGATGCCCGACGGACCTCATCTGCGCAACATTCTCTCGCCTCACTACCGCGAGGTCGGTTTCGGCATTGCGCCAGCCCACGGCGGCGCGTTTTACTTCATTGCGAATTTCGGCGGTTAGCAACGCGGCGGAGCGGATTTGGGCGGTTGAGCAGCGCAAACGCGGCGTCTTGTGCCTGCCACATGCGCTGGCGGCGGCCCGGCGTGTCGTGATCGAAGCCTAGCAGGTGAAGCACACCGTGAATCACCAACAAGCGCAGCTCATCCTCTGGCGCGTGACCAAACTCAGCCGCTTGTGCCTCTACGCGTTCCATCGAGATGGCGAGGTCGCCAAGGTGAAAGGGCAGCTCATGTGCAAGGGGCGCAGGGCGCAACCATTGACCCTCACGCAGCGTTTCGCTGCTGAAAGAAAGCACATCGGTGGGCGCGTCTATGCCGCGAAAGCGATGGTTTAGGGCGCGCAGCTCAGCGTCGTCGGTGAGGCGCACAGTGAGCGTGACTGGGCACTCGAGGGGCGCTTGCGCGAGTGCCGCTGCGGCTGCGGCGCGCACAAGAGCTGCGAGACCTTTGCGACGAAAGCGAGCGCGCACGCGAACCTCAATGCGCGCAGGGCGCGGCGAGGCTATCTGCTTCACGGCGTTGCCCATTCCTCCGCCGCTTCAGGCAAGGCTGCGCGCGTCGCGCCGCCCAAGGATGGATACTGGAGGCGCGGGTGGTAAGTGCCGCGCAGGGTCTCGAGGAACGAGTGTCGTATCACCTCGAGGTCGCGCAAGGTGAGTGGGCTTTCATCGAGCTGGTGGTCAGCCAATCGTTCGGCGAACACGCGCTGGATCACAGCCTCCATCTCTTCGACGCTGGTGCATCGCGCAGCGCGCACCGCAGCCTCGGTGCCGTCTGCCAACATGACGAGCGCGGTTTCCTTGCTGCGTGGGCGCGGGCCGGGGTAGCGGAACGCTTCGGGATCGACGTTGCCGCTTCGCAGCGCAGCCGCGTACTGGTAAGAGGTCACAGTCGTGCCGTGGTGCTCGGCGATGAAGTCGCGCAGGCGACGCGGCAGGCGATAGCGCGCAGCGAGCCTTAGCCCCTCGGTCACGTGTTGGCGCAAGATCGCCGAGCTGGTGTAGGGGTCAAGTTGGTCATGCGGATTTACGCCCTCGAGTTGGTTCTCGATGAAGAAATGCGGATTGGCGAGCTTGCCGATGTCGTGGAAGTAAGCGCCGACCCGCGTCAGCAGCGCGTCAGCACCAATGCGCTCCGCCGCTTGCTCGGCGAGGTTGGCGACCATCAGGCTGTGGTGATACGTGCCCGGCGCCCTCACGACCATCTCGCGCAGCAGCGGATGCGAGAGGCGCGAAAGCTCGGTGAGTTGAACAACGCTGAGCAGGTCGAACATCATGCCCGCGAGGAACAGCGCAGCCAGCGCCAACCCCGCAGCCACACCACCGCCGACCAAGCTGACCAGCGCGCGCGTGGCGAGCAAAGCCCAGCCCTCGGCGTGCGCCAGCGGCAAGCCCAGCGCAAGCACCATCACTGCCTGCACTGCTCCGGCAAACGCGCCCGCGCGCAGCACATGCCCTAGGCGCTCAGCGCGACCAAGCAGCAACACCGCTACCGCGCCGCTTGTGGCAAAGGTTAGCGCCATCTCAAGCGGCTTCTCCAGCCCCATGCCGACCAAGACGCCCACCAGCGCTGCGGCGACCAGCCCAGCGAGCGTGCCTGTCCACGTCGCGATCACGAGCGCAACGGCGGAGAGCGGCGTGAGGAAGGGCAACACGCCGTGTCCTGGCAGCAGCCAGCGCGCGAGCGCGACTGCCCCCACGATCAACCCCACGCTTAGCCCAAGCGCGCGCAGAGGTGCGGTCGGGGAGGTGGAGTGCGTAGCAGCGCGCAGAAAGCTCAACATCGCAACCGCGCTGATCAGCGCGGTGCTGATCACAGCGACCTCGCTGAGGGTAGGTCGGCGCAGGTTGAACTTCTCCAGCGCCTCTGCCTCCAGCGCGCCAATGATCTGCCCGCTGCGCACGATGATCTGGTTGGCTTCGTAGGTGCGCTCGACGGGCTTCACGCTCTCGCGCGCGGCACGGCGCGCGGCTGCGGTGGCTGCGGCATCGTAGTTTGTGTTCGTCACCAAGAGCGCGCTGGCGAGCTGATACACAACCTCCGCCTCTTCAGGCGAAAGGCTCAGGCTGATGTATTGCCCAAGGCCGGCGCGCACCTTGTCGAGGTTGTCGGGGTGGATCGGCGTGCGCAGCACCGTGTCGAGCACGCTAAGCACTTGCGAGGCGACGCGTCCCCATTGGGCGTCGTTGAGCCGCAAGATTGTCAACGCAGTATTCTCGGGCAGCGCGTCGAGTAGTTCGACGGTGCGCAGCCGCGCGAGGCGCTCCGCTTCGCTCAAGTCTGGCTCGCTGCGCAAGACGCGAATGCGATCGAGCAGCGCGAGGGCGGTCGAGAGTTGCCGGCGCGCGATGTGCACGTCGGGCGGGGTGAAGATCGGCGCCACGCTTGCCTCGGCGAGGTCGCGCTGGCGGTTGGTCTCGACTTCGCTGATGAAGGTGAGGCGGTAGGGCGCGCGGATGTCAACGGTGGCGACATCGCCGCGGTTGTAAGCGATCCCGCTGCCGATGAGGTAGCGCACGAGCTGCGCCGCAGTGAGCCCTGCCACGCCGAATCCAAACAGCGCAGCCAGCACGAGGCTGCGATGATGCTGCACGAGGCGCGCCAACCAGCTTGCGGGCGCATCAGCGTGTCGTTGCATGGGCGAGCGCGCCTATGGAACGGGCGCGGCGCATTCAGCCGCGCCATCGCAGGCGGCAAGCCGCGCAGCGTTTACCCGGAGAGCAACGCGCGCACGATCTCGCTCACCACTTTGCCGTCGGCGACGTCCTTCACTTTGGGCTGCAGCACTTTCATCACGGCGCCCATTTGCTTCGCGGACGTCGCGCCGACCTCTGCGATGGCTTGTCGCGCCAAGGCTTCGATCTCCTCGCGGCTGAGTTGCCGCGGCAAAAAGCTGCGCAGCACCTCAAGTTCGGCTTCTTGCTGCGCGGCGAGGTCTTCGCGCCCGGCGTTGCGCGCCTCTTGCAGCGATTCCTCGTGCTGCTTGATCTCGCGCCGAATAAGCGCGAGGATGTCGCTGTCGCTCAGCACGCCGCCACGCCCATCGGCGCGGGCGTTGACCTCTTCGTTCTTGATGCTCGCCACGAGCAAGCGCAGGGCAGTGCGTTGCGCTTCGTTGCCGCTGCGCATCGCTTCCTTCAGCGCGTCCTGAATGCGTTGCTTGAGCGTTGGTTGCTCCATAGGCTGACGAAGGTGAATGATAAACGAAAACGAGGGCGGCGCTGAACACGCGCTTGCCCTCGTCTGGTTTAAGCTCAGGAGGGAGATGCAGACGCGCCTTCTGCCTCAGCTCTCCGGCTGGGCGAACTTCATCGTCTGACGACGACTCTTGCGCAGCTTTGCTGCGCGCTTGCGCTTGTTGATCACGCTGGGCTTCTCGAAGAAGCGGCGATTGCGCACCTCGATCAGGATGCGGTTGCCTTGGACGATCTTGTTGAAGCGCCGCAGCGCCGACTCAAACGATTCGTCGTCTTCCACGATCACGCGAGCCACCGAATCACCCTCTTTCTGTCCATGATTTTCAGGCAGCGCCTGAAGGAACGCTCGGCATTATACCTACCGCAGCCGCGCATTGAGTGCGATGCTGGGCAGTGGTCTGCAGCGAAGAAAAGCAATAGCATGCCAGTTTGGAGTTGGCTGCCTCTCCCAATCTGGTCAGCCCTGCTTCGAGCGTGCCTCAAGTTCGCGCAAGCGTGCTTCCAGCTCGCGCAAGCGTGCCTCTACAGCTTGCCGCGCTGCGACCTCCTCACGCAACTGCGTCTCTACAGCTTGCCGCGCTGCCACCTCTTCGCGCAGGCGCGCCTCTGCGGCTTGCCGCGCTGCGACCTCCTCACGCAGGCGCGCCTCTGCGGCTTGCCGCCGCGCGTCCACTTCGACGTAGTCTCCGATGGGCTGGCCGCGTGCGTCAAACAGCAGCACGTCTTCACCCACGCTCCCTATCCGCAGCCCTCCAAGCTCCAACACCACCCGCCCTGCCTCATCCCGCGGCATCTCCAGATATGCTCCCTCTTGCAGCCGATATCCCCGCACCATCACTCGCCCTCCTTGCCGCCGCCCTGCCCAATCCACCACCACGTACTCGTTCACCCCTGCCGCCGCGTATTCGTCCATCTTGTCCACCAAGTCAATCTGCCGCGTCTCTGGCGAGGTGATCTCGATCACGAGCAGGGCGCGCGCGCCCTCGGCAGCCACGTCGAACGTCGCCCAGTCCTGCTGTTGGCGCACGCCGGCAAACACCACTAGGTCTGGACCGAGCGGGCGCAGGCCGGGCACGTCCCACGCTACGCGCACGTCGCTCAGGACGACCACGTCGGGCAGCGCGCGCAAATGAGCGCGCAGGGCGTCGAAAAGGTACATGCGGATGCGTTCGTGTTCGCTGGAGTGCACGATGAAGTCTCCGACTTGGGGGTAATGCACATCGTCGAGGGTGAGGGGCTGCGGCTCGAGGACGACCTGACCGTTAGGCAGCTCACGGCGCACGTAGCGCCAGCCGAGGCGGAAGGGGTCCGCTTTCTCCGCTGCAGGCGTCTCGGTTGGTGCAACTGCGGCAACCGCCATCGTGCTGTGCGGAGTGTACCACTTCTCAGCACCGCGATCAACACCTAGCCAGCCGCGCGTGAGATGCACGCATCGTTTCGCCCCATGCTAGAATTCCGCGAAGCGGTGGCTTCACACTCCGACCTGGCTCGGCAGCTCCGCGCAGCACGCGAAGCCCGGGGGTTGTCTCTGGATGAGGCGGCGCGCATGGTGCGCATCCGCAAGCGCTACCTTGAGGCGATGGAGCGCGGCGATTTCTCGCATTTGCCCGAGGGCGCGCCAGCGCGCGGCTTTGTGCGCAACTACGCCCGCTTCCTCGGCCTAAATCCCGAGGCGGCTGTGGCGGCGCTGGAGGCGGAGATCGGCGTGCCTGTGATCCTGCGCGAGGCGCAGCTTCCCCCGCCTGAGCGCCCGCGCATGACCTCGCGCTACACGCAGCTTGAGCCTCCTGGTGCGCGCTGGCGCGGCGCGCTTCCAGATGAATCCGTGGCTGAGCTCGATGCCCTAGCGCTCGGCGATGAAGGCGCAGCGAATGGCAGGGTGCACGCGCTGCCGAGCGCCCGCGCTGCGGAGCGTCGCCCGACTTCGCTGCGGCTGCGCCCCGCAGCTGAGCCCGCGCACAACCGCTACTTGCCGCCGCAACGGCACCCGCGCGCTGAAGCGTTCTCCCTCAGCCCGAGCGCACGTCACTCGCTGCGCCGCACAGCGCGCTTGTTAGCGTTGCTTGTGCTGGTGGTCTCCGCGGCAGGTTTAGCAGTGCCGCGCCTCGTGCCGTTGCTCACAACTCTGCGCGCGCCCTCTGCTCCTGCTTCTTCAACGCTCAGCGCAGCCACGCAAGCTGCGCCCGCGACAATAGCCCCGCCTGCTGAAGCGCGCCCCACGCCGCTTGTCGCCACCTCAGCTTCGTCTCCAACGCCTGCCCCTGTTGTAGCCGAAGGCGTCCAGTTGGTGCTCGACGTGCGTGAGCGCGCGTGGGTGCGCGTGCGCGTGGATCAACAGGTGGTCTTCGAGGGCTTCCTGCCGCTTGGTCCGAGCGCGCCATTCAGCGGCAACGCGGTTGCCGTTGAGACGGCAAACGCCGGCGCTTTTGAGATCATCCTGAACGGTCAGCGGCTTGGCGTGTTGGGGGAGCGCAACCGAACCGTGCGCCGCACATGGACGGCGCAAACGCCTTAGCCTTTCGCTTGAGGACGAGCTAGACCCGTGTCTGATCGCCCCACGTATTACCTGCTTTCGCTCGGCTGCTCCAAGAACACCGTGGACTCAGAGAGCATGGCGCAACTGCTGGACGCCGCGGGCTACACGAGCGTCGAAAAACCGCGTCGTGCCGACGTGTTGATTGTCAACACCTGCGGCTTCATCAGCCCAGCGCGCGAGGAGAGCATACGCCACCTGCGCGCCCTAGCCGCGCGCAAGCGGCGCGACCAGGTGCTGATCGCGGCGGGCTGCTTGGCGCAGCTTTGGGGTCCTGCGCTCACAGAGGCCGTGCCTGGGCTTGACGGCGTGATCGGCACGCGGCGCTGGATGGACATTGTGGCGTTCGTCGAGCAAGTGCGCGCGCGGCGCGGAGGCATGACGCCCCAGCCGCTCTATCACCTGCCCACCGACGCGCTCACTGTTGGGGACGACGAGCATGGGGCGCGCCGCGTCGCCGTGCAGGGCGCTAGCGCGTACCTCAAGATCGCCGACGGCTGCCGCCGACCCTGCTCGTTCTGCACCATCCCCACCATCAAGGGCACGCTCAAGAGCCGCCCCCCAGAGCGCATCGTCGCCGAGGCTCAACAGCTCGCGGCGCAAGGCGTGCGCGAGATCATCCTCATCGCGCAGGACCTCACCGACTACGGCAGCGACCTCGGCATGCGCGATGGGTTGGCGACGCTCATCACGCAGATCACGCAAGCAGCGCCGACGCTCGACTGGCTGCGCTTGATGTACGCCTACCCCGGCGCAATCACCGAGCGGCTGATTGAAGTGATGGCGACCAACGACAAAGTGGTGAAGTATCTCGACCTGCCGCTGCAGCACGCGCACCCCGCCGTCCTGCGCCGCATGCGCCGACCCAGCAACATCGAGTGGGTTTACAAGACCCTCGACAAGATGCGCGCCGCGATGCCCGAGCTTGCCGTGCGCACCACGTTCATCGTCGGCTTCCCAGGGGAGACCGATGAAGAGTTCGAGGCGCTGTTGCAGTTCGTGGAAGCGATGCAGTTCGACCGCGTGGGGGTTTTCACTTACTCGTTAGAGCCCCAAAGCCCAAGCGCTGCGCTGCCCAACCCCGTGCCTGCGCACGTGGCTGAGGCGCGGCGCGAGGCGCTCATGCTCGCGCAGCAGCGCATCTCCCTGCGCAAGCATCAGCAACTGGTCGGGCGCACGCTCACTGTGCTGATCGAGGGCTACGACACTGCACAAAACATCAGCGTCGGGCGCAGCTATCGCGATGCGCCTGAGGTGGACGGGCTGGTGTTCGTTGAGGGAGTTTTGCCGGTCGGCGCGATGGTGCCGGTGCAGATCACCGGCGCCATGGCTTACGATCTCTTCGCTCGGCCAGCGATCGCCGAGCCGCGCCCTGCAATGGCAGCGTAGTTGCGCTCAGGAGGAAGCCCTCGGCGCTGGCGCGCCGTTCAGCGCGTCTTCACCCCACACCTCGGCGAACATCACCGTGACGATATCGCGCGCGAAAGTCATGAGGTCAGCGCCCGCCGCGCGTCCTTCTGCTGAGTTCAGCGCGTATGTGAGCGAGGGAAGATCGCGGAAGTACACTTCGTGGATCAGATAGTAGGGCGGCTCGCCACGGGGCGCTCCCAAGGCGCGAGAAACAGTGGTGCGCAGCACGTTGGGCATGGCGTTGATCAGCGGCACATGGCAGCAGGCGAAGTGCGACTCAAACGCTTCGACGTCCGCAGGCTTTCGGAAGAAGATGATCAGCTTGACCATGCTGGGACGGAGTGAAGTGTACGCCACGCTACGGTGGTCAGCCGCTTTTGCCTAAAAGTTGGCTTCCTCTCCGCAGCGCGTCTCCAGCGCTGAAGTTCGCTACACTTTAGGCGTACGTCGCGAGAGGCCATGGACGTGGCACAGGCACTGTTCGCGCTTCTGACCAACCCCAACGTCGCTTACGTGTTGCTGGTGGCGGGGCTGCTGGCGCTGGTGCTGGCGATCGCCGTGCCGGGCACCGGGTTCATCGAGATCGTCGCCGTCGTGTGCCTGGCGCTGGCGATCATCGGCTTGTCTCAGCTCCCCGTGAACGTGGCGGGCATCGCGCTGATTTTGCTGGGGCTGGCGCTGTTCATCGTTGACCTCAAAGTGCAAAGCGGGCTGATTGCGCTTGGCGGCGCGGTCGCCTTAGGGTTGGGGTCGTTGTTCCTCTTTCGACCTGGTGAGCAAGCCATCATGGTCTCGTGGTGGCTCATCCTGGCGGTGACGTTGGGCTCGGCGGCGTTGTTCGGCTTCGGCGCGACGCGCGCCTTGCGCGCCATGCGCACGCCGCCGCGCATGAGCATGGATCGCCTAGTCGGCGCCTCGGGCGTGCTGCGCACTGCGCTCACGCCAGAGGGCAACCACTTCGTCGGCACAGCGCTCGTGGAAGGCGAGCTGTGGACGGTGCGCGCTGACCAGCCGCTCGCGGAGAACACTGAAGTCGTCGTGCAGGCGGTGGAGGGGCTGACGCTGCACGTGGCGCCCAAGCGGCGCTGACCGCGCGGCGGAGCACCCACCGCTGCCTCACGAATTCGCGCTTGCGCGCTCTGACCAAGATTGTGTACGCTTGACCGCGTTCGGAGGGAAAAGCAATGCTGGATCAAATTGTTGGTCTGGTCGCGCTCGTGTGCGCTGCATCGGTTGCGCTCTTTGTGCTGACCGGCGTGATCTCCTCGTTCGTGCGCGTGCTGCGCGAGTACGAGCGCCTCGTCGTGTTTCGCCTTGGGCGATCCATCGGCGTGCGCGGACCCGGCTTGGTGATCTTGCTGCCGATCCTCGACACCGCGCAGAAGGTGGACCTGCGCGAGCAGTTCATGGAGGTGCCGCAGCAGACCTGCATCACCAAGGACAACGCGCCGATCAGCGTGGACTTTCTCATCTACTGGAAGGTGGTGGACCCAGAGCGCAGCGTGCTGCAGGTGGGCAACTTCGCGGCGGCTTCGCAGGGCATCGCCACCACTACGCTGCGCGCGGTGATCGGCGACATCACCCTCGATGAGGTGCTCGCGCAGCGCGAGCGCATTAACAACGCGCTGCGCAGCAAGCTCGACGAGGTGACCGAGCGCTGGGGCGTGAAGATCACCGCGGTGGAGATCCGCGAGATCGTGCCGCCGCGCGACGTGCAAGAGGCGATGAACCGCCAGATGAGCGCCGAGCGCAACCGCCGCGCGCTCGTCACCGAAGCCGACGGCAAGCGCGAAGCCGCCATCGCCATGGC
>JANWUW010000069.1 GCA_025057935.1 Thermoflexales bacterium | reverse complement strand
GTCACGCGCAGCATGGTGCGCCGCGCCGGGTCCATCGTCGTCTCCCAGAGCTGCTCAGGGTTCATCTCGCCCAGCCCCTTGTAACGCTGCGTGGTGACTTGTTGCGGGTTGCTCACATCTAAGCCGCGCTGTCGCAGCTCTTGGTAGATCGCATCGCGTTCAGCGTCACTGTAGGCATAGCGCACTTCCTTTTGTCCTTTCTTGACTTCAATGCGGTAAAGCGGCGGTTGCGCGATGTAGAGGTGCCCATGCTCGATCAGCGGCTGCATGTAGCGGAAGAAGAAGGTGAGCAGCAGCGTGCGGATGTGGCTGCCATCCACGTCGGCGTCAGTCATGAGCACGATGCGGTCGTAGCGACGATTGTCGAGATTGAAGTTATCGCCAATCCCCGTGCCGATGGCGCTGATCAGCGCTTTGATCTCCTCGCTGGCGAGAATTTTGTCAAGGCGCGCACGCTCGGTATTCATGATCTTGCCGCGCAGAGGCAGCACAGCCTGAAAATGTCGGTCACGCCCTTGCTTCGCGCTGCCGCCCGCCGAATCGCCTTCGACGATGAACAGCTCGCACTTCGCAGGGTCGCGCTCAGAGCAATCGGCGAGCTTGCCAGGCAGCGTGCCGCTCTCCAGCGCGCTCTTGCGCTTCACGAGCTCTGCGGCAGCTTTGGCCGCTTCACGGGCGCGCTGCGAGATCAAGCACTTCTCGACGATCTGCTTTGCCTCGCGCGGGTTCTGCTCTAGAAATTCGGTCAACGCCTCACGCACCACTTGCTCGACCGCAACGCGCGCGTCTGTGTTCATCAGCTTAACTTTGGTCTGGCTCTCGAATTGCGGCTCGGGATGCTTGATGCTGACAATCGCCGTCAGCCCTTCGAGCGTGTCGCGGCTGTCGAGGTTGGGGTCTTTCTCCTTGAGCAAGCCAGCTTTGCGCGCGTAGTCGTTCAAGCTGCGCGTGAGCGCGCTGCGGAAGCCGGTTTGGTGCGTGCCGCCGTCGGGCGTGTTGATGGTGTTGGCGAAGTAGAACTCGCTCGGCGCTGTGGCATCGGTGTACTGCATGGCGAACTCGACGCCGATGTTGCCCACTTTGCGCTCAGCGCTGATCACGGGGTGCAGCGCTTGGCGATTGCGGTTGAGGTAGCGCACGAACGCGCTCACGCCGTTCTCGAAGTAGAACGTCATCTCGCGCTCCTCGCGCTCGTCGCGAAAGACAATGGTCACGCCGCGCGTGATGAACGCCATCTCGCGAAAGCGCTGCGCGAGCACGTCGAACTTGTAGTGGTTGTCCTCCCTGAAAATTGTGTCGTCGCGCAGGAAGGTGATCTTGGTGCCCGTGTCCTTGGGGTGTGTTTTGCCGATCACCTCCACGGGTGTTACCGCTTTGCCTTCTTCGTAGCGCTGACGCACGATCTTGCCGTCGCGCTTGACCTCGGCGACCAGCCACTTGGAGAGCGCGTTGACCGCCTTAACGCCCACGCCATGCAAGCCGCCGGACACCGTGTAAGCGCCAGTGCCGAACTTGCCGCCAGCGTGCAAGTTGGTCATCACCACTTCGAGCGTGCTCACGCGCTCGCCCTGTTTGTTGCGAAAGGTCGGGTGCGGCTCAATAGGGATGCCGCGCCCGTTGTCGATCACCGTCACGCTCTCGTCGGGGTGAATGATGACCTCGATACGGTCGCAGTATCCTGCCAGCACCTCATCCACGCTGTTATCCACCACCTCGTACACGAGGTGATGCATGGCGCGGCTGTCGGTGCCGCCAACGTACATGCCGGGGCGCCTGCGAATCGCTTCAAGCCCCTCCAGCACTTGGATCTGGCTAGCGCCGTACTCTTGCTTGGGCTTCGTCTCTGCTGCGTCTGTGGTCGCCATAGATGCAATTTAGCCTGAAGGATGCACGTTTTGCACTTGTGTTGGGATTCTACTCGAGCGCGCTTTGCTCCCTCATTCAGTGTAAGCATTACAATTTGCAGCGACACGATGATCGCGCGTGCAAACCGCCCTGCACTGGCGCTGCATCCTCATGTGCGTCCCTTCAATCCTTGGCGCGATAGTGTGGCACTTGCCGACCTCCTCGAATCAGCCTTCAGCGAAAGCGAGCTTGACGAGAGTAGTCATCGCCTGATCCAGCGGCTGCGCTACTATGGCGCCTTTGATCTCCTCGCGTTTGGACAGGGCGCTGGATTCGTGTGGGTGGAACACGGCGAACTACTCGGCAATGCTTCGGTGCAGCGCAACCCGACGCGTGGCGACACATGGATCATTGGCAACGTGGCGACGCGCGCCGACGCGCGCAACCGCGGCATCGGGCGCGCCGTGGTCGAGGCATGCATCCAGTATGCAGCCCAAAAGGGAGCGCGCTACGTCGCCCTGCAAGCTGATGTGACGAACGCCCCAGCCATTCACTTGTACGACAAGCTTGGCTTTGAGCGGTTGGTGGAGGTTGTGCACTACCTTCGCCCGCCTGTGCGCGCAGGGGCGTTTGACGCATCCAGCGCGCTCGCGCACACACGCCCGGCGCGCTGGTCAGACCGCAGCACAGTGCTCGCCCTCGCTCAACACTGCATCCCAGAAGCCTCCACCTATGCCGAGGCGTTTGACAGCAACGTCTATCGCCTTGGACCACGCTGGTCGCTCGTCAATGCGCTGAGCGGCAATGTCGAGGCATGGCACATTGCCAAGGACGGCAACGGCGCAGTGCGCACGCGCGTTAACTACGAGGGCAGTTGCCATCACATCGAGCTGCTGCTCGACGCCGAAGCAGACGAAGAAATCGCCCGTGCCTTGCTCATGCGCGGCTTGCACCGCTTTACCACCTTCTTGAGCAAGCCAATTTACGCTGCGCAAATTGCGCCCACATCGGTCGTGCATCAGGCGTTCCTCGCAAGCGGATTTCGCGTGCTGCGAACCCTCGCCCACATGCGGCTCACGCTCTGAAAATGCCGGAGCTGCCCGAGGTTGAGACCATAGCACGCCTTCTTGCGCAAGGTGGCCTAAACGCGCCAGCGGTGCTCGGTCGCCGCATCGAGGCAGTCGAGGTCCATTGGCAGCGCACTATAGCCAAACCCGAGCCAGCGACTTTCGTGGCACAGCTTGCTGGGCGCTGCATACATGCCGTGCGCCGCTACGGCAAGTATTTGCTGCTGGACGTAGACGAACAGACGCTGTTGATTCACCTTCGCATGAGCGGACGGCTCGCAATCGTGCCGCGCGATCAGGCGTTCACTGCGCACACACGCGTAGCGCTTTTGTTGGACGACGGGTCGGCGCTGCGCTTCGAGGACGCGCGCAAGTTCGGGCGCATGTGGCTCGTGTGTGATCCCAGTGAAGTGCTCGATGCGCTCGGCCCGGACGCGCTCGCAGTGGACTTCGAGACCTTCGCGGCACGCCTGCGTGCGCATCATCGGCGCCTGAAGCCGCTGCTGCTCAATCAAGCGTTCATCGCTGGCGTGGGCAACATCTACGCCGACGAAGCGCTGCATCGCGCCGGCTTACACCCACTGCGGCAGTCCCATCTGCTTGCCCAAGACGAAGTGCAGCGCCTGTTCAACGCGCTGCACGACGTGCTTCGCGAAGGGATTGCCGCAAACGGCGCTAGCTTCGATTGGGTGTATCCCGGCGGAGAGTTCCAACACCATTTCAAGGTGTATGGGCGCGCGGGGCAACCGTGTCAGCAGTGCGGCTCGCCCATCAAGCGGATCGTCGTTGCCCAGCGCGGCACATACCTGTGCGAGCACTGCCAGCCCTTGCCAACGTGAAACAGCTGTGAGAACCAAACTCGTCTGCACCATCGGTCCTGCAAGCGACGATGAGGAGACCATTCGCGCCCTTGTGCGCGCTGGAATGGACGTCGCCCGCTTCAACTTTTCTCACGGTCGGCACGAGGACCACGCGCGACGCATCGCGCTTGTGCGTCGCATTGCGCAGGAGGAGAACGCCCTTGTGGCGCTGCTCGCTGACCTGCAAGGTCCTAAGTTCCGCCTCGGAACGTTGCCCCCATCTGGGATAAGCATCGCACGCAATCAGACAGTGCGGCTCGCTGCACAGTCCGGCGCGGAAGAAGATACGCTGCCATTCCCACACCCCGAAGTGATTGCCGCGCTCCAGCCGGGACATCGCGTGTTGATTGACGACGGTGCCATCGCGCTGCTGGTCGTGGACAAAGAGGCAGACGGCGTGGTGCGTTGCGTCGCACAAAACGAAGGCGTGTTGCTCTCGAACAAAGGGGTAGCGGTCCCCAGTGTCCCCGTGAGGGTTGAGCCGCTGACACCCAAGGACTTGGTAGATCTCGCGTTCGCCATCGAGCAGGGAGTGGACGCAGTCGCGCTTTCTTTCGTGCGCACTGCAGACGACGTGAGAGTGCTGCGCCGTCACATCCAAGCGCGCGGCGGCGAGCAACTTATCGTCGCCAAGATTGAGAAGCCAGAGGCGCTGCAAGACTTGACCGCTATTGTCCGCGAGAGCGATGTGGTCATGGTAGCACGCGGCGATTTGGGCGTGGAAGCACCTCCCGAAGAAGTGCCCTTCTTCCAAAAGCGCATCATCCTCACCTGCCTGCGCATGGGGAAGCCGGTGATCACCGCGACGCAAATGTTGCAGAGCATGATGACCGCCCCACAGCCCACGCGCGCAGAGGCAAGCGATGTTGCCAACGCTGTGCTGGACGGCACCGACGCCGTCATGTTAAGCGGCGAGACTGCGATGGGGCAATATCCCGTGCGAGCGGCTGAGGCGATGGCGCGCATCGCGGCGCGCGCGGAGAGCAGCCTCGCCTATCGCCCGCAAGTGTTGGCTGAAGCACTACGCGATGCGCTCAGCGCCGAAGGCGACCCTTCCCCTGATAAACACACAGACGCCATCACCACAGCGGCTGTGCGCATTGCCGAGCAGACCAACGCGAAAGCGATCGTGTGCGTGAGCTCCTCTGGCTTCACAGCGCGCATGGTAGCGCGTCACCGACCGCGCGTGCCGATCGTCTGCTTGACGCCAAACGCGCGCACGGTCGCCTACACCGCGTTCATGTGGGGAGTGCGCGCGGCGCGCGTGGAGACGCGCGCGAACACGCCCGAGCACCTCTTTGCTATCGCATGCGACATCGCGCGCTTGCTCGGCTACGCCCATGCTGGCGACCGCGTTGTGGTCACTGCTGGCTTACCACTTGGGAGCGGGCCGGGACACACAAACACAATCCGACTGATGACGTGTTAGCCCGCTCCGCCAGTGCAGCGTCGTAGCTGACAAACAAACGCATCCGTCGCTCTTGCGATCGCTTGCCGCGCTAGAATCCGCGCTCATGGACGACCTCAAGCAGATCGCGGCAGAGATACGCGCGTGCACGCTCTGCCCGCTCCATGTCGGCAGAAAGAACGCAGTGCCCGGCGAAGGACCCGCCAACGCCGAAATTATGCTCATCGGCGAAGGTCCCGGCTTCCACGAAGACCAGCAAGGTCGCCCATTTGTTGGTCCTTCTGGACAATTCCTCAACGAGCTGCTCGCGCTCGCGGGGTATCGGCGTGAGGAGGTCTTCATCGCTAATGTAGTGAAGTGTCGTCCGCCGGGCAACCGCGACCCGCTGCCTGAAGAGATCGAGGCATGCTCGCGCTACCTCGATCGACAAATCGCCGTCATCAACCCAAAAGTGATCATCACGCTTGGGCGCTACTCAATGGCGAAGTTCTTCCCAAACGCCAAGATCAGCGCGATCCACGGTAAGGCGCGGCGCGTAAATGGGCGCATTGTGATCGCTATGTATCACCCAGCGGCTGCGCTGCACCAGCCCGCCCTGCGCGAAGCCATCGAGGAAGACTTCCGCCGCCTGCGCGAGATCATCCGCGCTGCAGAACAGCAAGCAGAAGAGACACAAAAACCGGAGAGACAAGCACCCAGCGAGCAACTTAGCTTGTTCTGAAGCGCAATGCCTTCTCCGTGGATCCTCGCGGCGCGCCCAAAGACGCTGCCAGCCTCGATCGCGCCAGTGCTCTCGGGCACAGCATTGGCTGCGCGAGAAGGTACGTTCGACCCGCTGGTCTTCGCAGCCACGCTGCTTGCCGCCATCTTGCTGCAAGTCGGCGCGAACTACGCAAACGACGTGTTCGACTTTCTCAAAGGCGCGGACCGCAACCGCCAAGGGCCGTTGCGCGTGACGCAAAGCGGGCTACTCTCGCCGCAGCAGATGCTTTGGGGAACGGGCGTTGTGTTTGCGCTCGCAGCGCTGGTCGGCGTGGGGCTAGTGTTGCGTGGCGGCTGGGTGGTGTTGGTTATTGGCGTGCTGTCTATCTTGGCGGCGCTCGCCTACACTGCAGGACCGCTGCCACTGGCGTATCGCGGCTTGGGCGAACTCGCAGCTTTCACGTTCTTCGGGCTTGTAGCTGCAAGTGGGACGTACTACCTTCAAGCAGGCACATTCACGCTAGCGAGTTGGCTCATTGGCGTGCCACAGGCAGCGCTTGCTGCTGCGATCTTGGTCGTCAACAACCTGCGCGACATTGACGCTGACCGCGCGGCTGGCAAATACACGCTCGCTGCGCGCTTTGGCGAACGCTTCGCGCGCTGGGAGTATGCGATGCTGGTTGCGCTCGCGTTCGCTGCTTTGGTCCCTTTGCGCGTGCTCAACGCATCAGGTTGGAGCGTCTTCTTACCGCTGCTGTTGCTGATACCCGCTGCTCAGCTCGTGCATGCCGTAATGCACACGCCGCGCAGCGCCGCGCTCAATCCCCTCCTCGCGCGCACAGCACAGCTCAACCTCGCATTCGCTGTGCTGCTTGCCGTTGGCTTGTTGTTGCCAAGTTAAGCCGAAGGGCGCGAAAGTGATATAGTTCTCCAAGGGAGCATGAACGACGAAATCCGCGCGTTCATCGAGCGCCACCGCACGGCGACGCTCGCCGTATGCGGACCCGAAGGACCGCTGACCTCCATGGTGAGCTACGTCGCTGAGCCATCGGGTCAGAGCGTGCTGGTGCATCTCAGCAGCCTTGCGCCGCACAAACCGCTGCTGCTGGCAAACCCTGCGTGTAGCCTGCTGATCGCCGACCCCGACGATGGTCGCGCTGAACCTATGTCGCTCAAGCGCCTTTCGTTGAGCGGACGCGCCACCAAGATCGAGAAAGGCACGCCCGAGTACGAGCAGGCAAAGGCGCACTTCCTCGCGCGCATCCCCGCCAGCCGACTCATGTTCGAGCTGCCAGACTTCGATCTCTTTCGCATCGCTTTTACCGGCGGACGATACACCGGCGGCTTTGGCAAGGCAGTGAGCTTTCAACTCGACGCGGCACGACAAGCGCAGGGCTAGGGTTGCGCTGAGAAGGCAATGAAGCCTTTCAAAGTCCACGCTCCGTTTCAGCCCACAGGAGATCAGCCGCAAGCCATCGAGGCATTGGTGAAGAGCCTCAACGCTGGCAACCGCTACACCACCCTGCTCGGCGCCACAGGCACAGGCAAGACCTTCACCATCGCCAAGGTGATCGAAGCCGTCCAGCGCCCGACGTTGGTGATCGCGCACAACAAGACGCTCGCCGCGCAGCTCTACGCCGAGTTCAAAGAGTTCTTCCCAGAGAACGCGGTCGAATACTTTGTCAGCTACTATGACTACTATCAGCCCGAGGCATATGTCCCGCGCTACGACCTGTATATCGAAAAAGAAGCCACGATCAACGACGAGATCGATCGGCTGCGCTTAGCAGCGACGAGCGCTCTGATGAGCCGCCGCGACGTGATCATTGTGGCTTCGGTGTCGTGCATCTACGGCATTGGCAACCCGGAGGACTACGGACGCTTCGTCGTCAAGCTGCGGCGCGGCGAGACGCGCCGGCGCGACGTTGTGCTGCGCATGCTTGTGGCGATCCAGTATGCACGCAATGATGTCTCGCTCATGCGCGGGCATTTCCGCGTGCGTGGCGACACGCTCGAAGTGCAGCCAGCATACGCTGAGACCGCCTACCGCATCGAGTTTTTCGGCGACGAGATCGAGCGCATCACCGAGATCCATACACTCACCGGCGAGATCTTGCGCACACTCGACGAGGTGGAGATCTACCCCGCCAAGCACTTCGTCACGCCCGAGGAAAAACTGCAGCGCGCCATCCGCGACATCGAGCAAGAGCTCGAGGAGCGCATCGCCTTCTTCAAATCCCAAGGTAAGCTGCTCGAAGCGCAGCGCATCGAGCAGCGCACGCGCTACGACCTCGAAATGCTGCGCGAGGTCGGCTACACCAGCGGCATCGAAAACTACTCGCGCCACCTCGACGGGCGCCCGCCGGGCACGCCGCCGTTCACGCTGCTCGACTACTTCCCCGACGACTTCCTGCTGGTGATCGACGAGAGCCACATGACCATCCCGCAGCTGCGCGGCATGTACAACGGTGACCGCCAGCGCAAGCAGGTGCTTGTGGATTACGGCTTCCGCCTGCCTAGCGCGCTCGATAATCGCCCGCTCACGTTCGAGGAGTTCGAGCAGCGCTTCCGACAAGTGATCTTCGTCAGCGCCACGCCTGGACCCTACGAACTCGAGCGCAGCGCTGTGGTCGTCGATCAAGTGATCCGACCGACGGGCATCGTAGACCCAGAAATCGAAGTTAAACCGACGCGTGGGCAAGTGGATGATCTCATCCGCCAAATCCGCGAGCGCGTGGCACGCGGCGAGCGCGTGCTGGTGACCACGCTTACCAAGCGCATGGCGGAAGACCTCACGCGCTACCTGCAAGACATCGGCATCAAAGTGCAATACCTGCACAGCGAGGTGGAGACCGTCGAGCGCGTGGAGATTTTGCGCGACTTGCGCCTTGGCGAGTACGACGTGGTTGTAGGCATCAACTTGTTGCGCGAAGGGCTAGACCTGCCAGAAGTTTCGCTGGTGGCGATCCTCGATGCGGACAAAGAGGGCTTTCTGCGCAGCACCACTTCGTTGATTCAAACTATCGGGCGCGCGGCACGCCATGTGAACGGCAAGGTGATCCTCTACGCCGACACCATCACGCAGTCTATGAAAGCCGCCATCGAGGAGACCGAGCGCCGCCGCGCCAAGCAGATTGCCTACAACCGCGAGCATGGCATCGAGCCACAAGCAATTCAGAAAGCAGTGCGCGATCTCACCGACCGCGTGCGGCTGATGGAAGCCAAACCGAAATACGGCAAGGGGAAAGAAGCACCACCTGCACCCGCGCGCTCGTTGGTTGCGAGCATCGTGCACATGTCTAAAGACGAAGCGCGCCGCATCCTTGCTGAGCTCGAGGCGCAGATGCGCGCAGCAGCGAAAGCCTTGGAGTTTGAGAAAGCCGCCGCGCTCCGCGATCAAATCTTGGAGCTGCGCATGATCTTGAACGATATTGACGACACCACCCCTGAGTGGGAGAAAATCCGAAAGTTGCGCCTCGGTGAAGCTGAGCTGGAGAGCGCGACCACGCCTGCAGAGCAAACTACCCTATACGCCGTGAAAAAACATCCTCGGCGCGCTCGTCGTTAAAGTGGCAGGTGCGACTAGCGAAATCAGCTACGCCCTACTCTAGCTCATCGCGGCTCAGCAGCGGCTTGCGTGCTGGTCGCGGCGATCCATCTCGTGGCGTTGCTGGCGGAATGGGTGGCTCAGCAGGGGCGGATGTTTCTGCCTGTCCTCTGAGCCGTCCAAGCACGCTCCCCAGACGACCAAGCCGCGATTCACCCACGCCGTTCGCGGCACCACCCCGCTGCTCAGAAGCCGAGGGGAGCGATGGCGAGGTTTCCGATGATGCGGCAGACTCTTCCTCAAGCTGCGCTTTGGGCTGCGGTCGCACGCGGTTTGCCAACCACTCCCGCGCGTTGCCTGTGCGTGCAGCGGGGATCGCTTGCGGTACTGGCTTGCTCACCGTCACTGAAGGCAACTCCGGAACGAGTTCTTGACCGCAATAGGGACACAAATCCCACGCCAAATGCACCGCACGACCACACGAGGGACACGCCTTGCGCAGCCGAGTGTGGCAGGAAGGACAAAACCGCATGTCGGCATCCACGCGCCGCCCACACGTGGGGCAAAACTCCTGCTGTTCGATGCTCGCTAGCAACGCCTCTTCCTCTAGCGCGCGGATGTATTGCTCGCTCAGCGTCTCGCGCGGGCGCAGCATGAGGTAGATCAGAATGCCCGCGACGGGGATCACACCGACCATGACAGTAGCGAGAACTTGCACGAAGGGGTCACGCGAACGCTGGCGGATGTCGCGGAAGGTCCAAATCATCAACCCAGCGATCAACGCCGCGGTGACCGCGCCTAGGACGCTGATCGCCGCGATGATAAGGTTGCTAATGGATTCTGTCATGACGTATGTCTTCGTGAGCGCATGCGCCCACGCAACGGTTTTAGTTCGAAACCGGAAAACTACGGGGATTATACTTGCCGCCCGCTGTGGAGGAAAACGCCGCGCTTGCGTCGGCTGCTGCCGAGTACCGCCTGCGCATGTGCGACATCCCCGAAGGCGAGCGCCCGCGCGAGCGTTTCGCGCAGGTAGGACCCTCGGCGATGTCGCAGCGCGAGCTACTGGCGATCATCTTGCGCAGCGGCACAAAGACAATGAACGCCTTGCAGCTCGCCGAGCGCCTTCTGCAACAATTCAATGGGCTGCACGGCTTAGCGCGCGCCTCACTCGCCGATTTACAAGCAGTGGAGGGCGTTGGCTTGGTCAAAGCCATTGAGATTCAAGCTGCGCTCGAACTAGGACGGCGCATGATGCTTGCCGAGCGCGACCCCAAACCGCAGATACGTTCCCCCGAAGACGCTGCGCAGGTGTTCATGGCGTTCATGAGCAACGACGAACAAGAAGAGGTGCATGTGTTGCTGCTAGACGCGCGCCATCGCGTGATCGACCGGCGCATGATCTACCGCGGCACGCTCAACGCTGCCAACATGCGCCTCGCTGAGATCTTCCGCGAAGCCGTGCGCGCCAATTGCGCCGCCATCATCGTGGGGCACAATCATCCATCTGGCGACCCCACGCCATCTCCCGAAGACATCGCGGCGACGCGTGCGCTCGCACAAGCCGGCCAGTTGCTCGGCATCGAAGTTGTTGATCACCTCATCATCGCGCAGCCTCACTTTGTCAGCTTGAGGGAGCGAGGCGTGCTGTGAGCGCTAAGCGCTGGGCGCTAGTGGGAGTAGCGCTGCTGGCTTTCGGAGTGCGCGTGCTCAGCCTCGACGCGCAGTCGCTTTGGTTCGACGAAGGCTGGTCTTGGCACTTAGCGCGCATGCCGCTTGTGCAAATGGCGCTAACCACCGCAGCCGACCGCAGCCCGCCGCTTTATTACGCCCTGCTCGCTGCGTGGATCGCGCTTGGCGGCGATTCCGCGTTTGCGATGCGCTTCCTCTCCGCCGCTGCCGACGTGAGTGCTACTGCGCTGACGAGCGCGCTTGCGCTAGCGCTTACGCGATCGCGGCATGTGGCGACCGCCGCCAGCGCAGTGTACGCCTTGACGCCGATGACGGTGTGGTACGCGCAAGAGGTGCGCATGTATGCCCTCGTCTCGGCTCTGGGCGCAGCAGCCATGATCGCGGCTTGGCGTTGGGTGGAACAACGGCGCAAGCTCTGGCTTTTGCTCGCAAACCTCTTCGTGGCGCTTGCCACTTACATGCACTACTACGCTATCTTCCTGCTGCCGGCGCTGTGGGGACTGGCGCTGTTGGCTTCGCTCCACGATCGTCCAAGCACATGGCGCGCGCTGCCTCTCGTGCGACAAAGCTTTGCAACAGGTGCGATCCTGCTGACGCTTGCTCCGTGGCTTGCAATCGCCTCGGTGGGCTTTGCTTACGACGATGGTTTCCATTTTCCGCTCAACACCGTCGAAGGTCGCTTGCTCGAATGGGCGCGTGCTGTCGCAGCAGGCGGTTTGGTTGAGCCGCCGCATGGGTGGGCGCTTTTGCTCGGGGGCACAGCACTGCTTGGCGTGTTGGGCTTCGTCACGCGCCGACAGCACCTCGAGTTAATCGCGGTCCTTACTCTAATCGTGTTGCCCCTGCTGGCAGCAACGCTCGCCGTTCGGCTTTTTTACCCACACCGCTCTGTGTTTCACCCACGCTACCTGATCTTCGTGCTGCCTGCGCTTTGCGTGTTGCTGGGCAGCGCATGGGCAATTTCGCAACGCTGGACGCGCGCTTTCGCTGCTGCCGCAGCAACCGCATTGCTGAGCGCGCTATGGCTTCCCACTTTGCTCGGCTACTTAAGCGGGCACACGCTGCAGCGCGACAACGTGCGCCAGGCGACGCATCACGTCGTGGAGGCGCTCCAGCCGGGCGACCTCGTCATCATGTCGCGTGATAACTTCGCTGTGCGTTACTACTGGCAGCGCACAGTGCGCGCGATCTTCGGCGAAGCAGCGCCCGCATGGACCTCAGCACTCGTTGCGCTGCCGCACGGGCTGCACGGCGTGCTGCACGACGAATCCACCGTGCTCACCCAGCTTAATCGCTGGCAACCGCAGCGCGTGCGCCTGATGCTTTGGCAAGACGATGTGGTAGATCCGCAGCGCCTGATCGAATCCACGCTCTGGGCAAATGGCTTTGAGCTTGGCGAATACAACTTCGCGCAAATCCGCCTGCCGCTTTACCGCATTGAACGCCGCCCGCTTGTCAGCATCCCTTTTGCCCAGCGCAAGGCGCGCTTCGGCGAGTGCCTTGTGCTTGAGCGCGCCTGGATGCGCCCTCGCGCCGTGATCGGGGACTGGTTCTACGTCGTGCTAGAGTGGTCGCTGAGCTGCACGCCACAATTGGACTACAAAGTGTTCGTGCACGCGCGCGACGCAGCAGGCATGGTGCACTTCCAAAGCGACCGACTGCCGCTGAACGCGCTGCTGCCGATGCAACGTTGGGAGCTGCGCCAAGCGTACCGCGATGCGCACGCAATGGTTGTGCCTATTGAGACACCGCCCGGGCGCTATGCCGTGTTCATAGGAGCATACGACCCGCACAGCGGTCAACGCTTGACCTCGGCGAATGGCAGCGACAGTCTCCTCATCGGCTCGGTGGAGGTGATCGAGCGATGAGGCGGCGCCAGCTCGCACTCGTGCTGCTTCTAGCAGCCAGCTTACTCGGAACTAGGTTCAGCTTAGGGCAGAACGAAGCCCAAAGCGAAGCATGGCGCAAGCTCAACGCGCTGCGTCGCGCCAACGGCGCCTCACTGCTCGCATGGAACGCGCAGCTTGCGGCAGCCGCTCAACGCCACGCCGAAGACATGGCGAGCAATGGCTTCCTCGATGAGCTCGGCTCCGACGGCTCCGCGCCAGAGCAGCGCATCGCCGCAGCTGGCTACCCGAGCTGGCAGGAGAAGCGCGTGTGGGCAGAGCTGCTCTACGCTGGGCGTGGCACATTTGACGACGCTCTGCGCTTCTTCCAAGTTGACGAAGCTCAACGCACAACGCTGCTAGACCTGCGATTCCGTGAAGTGGGGATCGGCATTGCAAGTGATGGTCGCTACACGTATTGGGTGGTGACGCTTGGCGCACAGCCGAATGTGCTGCCCATGTTCATCAACGACGGCGACGCGTTCACCAATCAGCGCACAGTATCAGTGCAGATCGCGCAAGAGGAAGCAATGCCTCAAGGGGGAGCCAACGCTATCGGTCGCATCATCGAGGTGCGCCTGAGCGAGCGCCCCGATTTTGCCGATGCATCGTGGCAGCGCTGGGAGCCGCTGTTGCCCTTCACGCTCTCGCCGGGCGCCGGCGTGAAGACAATCTACGCAGAGGTGCGCGATGCTGCCGGACGCATCGCCACTACATCAGCGCGCATCGAATACGACCCTACCCGCGCTGTTCAAGCTGCCCTTCTTCCACCTGATCCAGCCTCCGCAGCGATCACGCCACCGCCACTGCCTACGCTCGACCCGAGCCTGCTCCCCACCCCTACTCCTTCTCCGCAGCCTACGCCGTTGCCCACACAGCCCATTGTGTTGCCCAAAGTTCCGCGCGGCGAGTCCGTCACTGTCATTGTGCGCGCAACGCCAACACCGATGCCAGCGGGGTTCCTCACGGAGATAGAAACGCAACCTGAACCCAGCGCAGCGCCTGCTCAACACACTGCGCTGCCGCTCGGCGATGTGCTTGTCGGTTATCTCATTGCTCAGGCAGCGCTGCTCATGCTTTTTGTGCGCGCCTTCACGCGCCATCGCCCGCTGTGACAAGCTGAGATTCACTGCCCTCGAGCTTCGTAGTAAGCGCGATACCACGCAGCAGTTTCAGCGATTGCGTCCTCGTGAGGCGTGTAGCGAAACTCCGGGAAGGCGCGCGCGAATCGGCTTCCGTCCAGCACAAATGGCTGCTCAAACTCGTAAAGCACTTCGACGATTTCCTGCACTTGAGGCGCCATCAGCGCGGCAAACTCGAAGAAGCGTCGGCTGCGCACGCCAAATTGCGGCTTGTGCCCGAAGGCTTGATAGACCATCGTCACGAACTGCTCGCCGGTGAGAGGCCCAGCGCCGGGCACGTGCCAGCTTTGCCCATACGCTGACTCGTCCGCGCCCAACAACACGCACGCTGCCGCTGCGTCGGCAAGATACACGAAATCATGCGGCACATCGGCGCGGCAAAACCACACTGCCTTCCGACGCTTATACGCTGCCTCGAAGATGCCCTCCACAAACGTGCCGTGCACGTTCGGCCCGTAAAACGTGGTCAAGCGCGGGATCACCACCGGCACGCGCCCTTGAGCGTGGGCTTCGAGCAGCATGGTCTCGATGGCTTTGCGCACTTTCCCGCGCCGCGACTCTGCAGCCCAAGGATGATCCTCCGTCGCAGGCAAGCTTTGCAGCGGTCCATACACCAGCGGATTGCTTGGAAAGACAAGACGCGCGCGATTTGCCTCTGCAGCCATCAGCACATTGCGCGCCGCGCGCTCCAAGCCATCGCTCACGTAGACGCAGTGGTAGATCACGCTTGCGCCTGCGCATGCGCGCGTGAGCGCTTCGGCGTCCATCACGTCACAAGCGACGATCTCAATGCCATCTGGCAGCACGCTCGCCGCATACTCGGCATCGCGGGCAACTGCGCGCAGCGGCAGCCCTTCCGCCATCAAGTGATTCACCACGGCTGCGCCAAGCGCTCCGGAGGCACCCAGCACCACGTGAAGCTCGCTCACAGCGCGCAACTATACCCAGCTTGCGCCTCACTCTCTGGTGCTGACCGCGGAGTATTGACGCTGCCCAGCTACGTCACGTGCGGCTGCCGACGGGAGCGTGCGCAGCACGTAGAACGTGCGTCGCGCGCCAGCGCGAAAGCGGAATGTCCCCAAGTTCAACAAGTCATTAGCAGTGCCGCTCTCACGGAGGACGAGCGTGTATAAGCCTGGCGCAAATGTCCCCGCGCGTCCCTCGCCAAAAGGTATGCCGCTTAACAACACGCTGCCACTATCTGCGCGCACGAGGTCGAGCGTCGGTGCCCCCGGCGCGACATGCGCCACACGCAGCGCGATTTGTCCCCGCGGCGGCGGATCAAGCTCAGGGAAGACAAGAATGCGCACGCTGCTTCCTTCTTCGGTGATCACAATCGTGTGCGAGCGCCCTAAGGTGAGCGGCACATCGCCGAAACCGAGCGGCGCGTCCGTGTCTGGATTTGCGCCGGGCGCGAAAACGCGAATCAAGATGGACTCCGCGGGCACTGCCCACAAACGGCTAAACGCGCCGTAGTCCAGCGACTGCGCCACGCGCACGCGGTTGCCGTACACGTCCACGGCTGCGCCAAGGCTCGGCGCAGCATGAAGAATGCGAAACCGCGCGGTGTCCGTCCCTGCGTGCACGAAGCGTGCTAAGCCGACGCTCAACGCGCCGAAGACCATGCCCCTCAACACCGCGCGCCGCGTGCACTGCATGCCTCAAGTATGGCACACTCTGCGCCGCGCGCAAAGCTACAATCCCCATTTGCCCATGAGCGAAGCCCTACTGCCGCCGCACAGCGCTGAGACTGAAGAGGCTGTGCTCGGCTCGATCCTGATAGATCCCGAGGCAATCCTGCGCGTGGCGTCGTTCCTCGCGCCTGAGCACTTCTACGTGCTCAAGCATCAGTGGGTGTATCGGGCGATGCTGCGCTTGCATGAGCGCCGCGAACCGATTGATTTGCTGACAGTGACGCGCGAGCTAGCCAGCGAGGGACGCCTCGACGAGGTGGGCGGAGAGGCTTTCATCGCCTATCTCACTAGTGCTGTGCCCACTGCGCTCAACGTCGAAGCTTACGCGCATGCTGTGGAGAGCTTGGCGATCCGTCGCCGCCTGATCGCTGCCGCCAGCGAAGTCGCGCGCATCGCCTACGACCAATCGCTCACGATCGAGCAAGTCATCGAGAAGAGCGAGGCAACGTTGTTCGGCGCCACTCAAGAGCACGGCGAGCACCGCATGGTGCCGATGCGCAAAGCTGTAAGCGACTTCTACGAGCGCCTCGAGTATCTCCACGAGCACCGCAACGAACCGCTCGGCATCCCCACTGGCTACCCCGATCTCGATCGGCTCACGGGCGGCTTGCAGAAGGGTGACCTCATCGTCATCGCGGCGCGCCCCGGTGTGGGCAAGACCTCGCTCATGCTGAACATCGCGCACAACGCTGCATACAAGCATCGCCAGCGCGTGGCGATCTTCAGCCTTGAGATGAGCAAAGAGCAATTGGTGCAGCGCTTCATCGCGAGCGGCAGCGGCATCGATTCGCAACGGCTGCGCATCGCCGACCTGCGTGACGAGGAATGGGGAATCCTCACGCGCGTCGCCACGCAGATCGCCGAGCTGCCCATCTTCCTCGACGACACTCCTTCGCTGTCGCCACTTGCGCTGCGCACAAAAGCGCGTCGCATCTACCAAGAACAAGGGCTCGACCTGATTATTGTGGATTACCTCCAGCTCATGCAGGGCGAAGGCTTTAACCGCGGCGACAATCGCGTGCAGGAGATCAGCTACATTTCGCGCGCCTTGAAAAACCTGGCGCGTGAGCTGAATGTGCCGTTGATCGCCGGCAGTCAGCTCTCGCGTTTGGTCGAGCACCGCAGCGATAAGCGCCCTGTGCTCAGCGACCTGCGCGAAAGCGGCAGCATCGAGCAAGATTCCGACATCGTAATGTTCATCTACCGCGACGAGCTTTACAACGAGAACACTGAGTACAAAAACATCGCCGAGATCATCGTGGCGAAAAACCGCAACGGGCCAACTGGGAAAGTGATGCTCTTCTTCGACAAGCGCCTCACCTCGTTCAAGAACCTAGCCCGCGAGAGAATTGAGCTGTGAATCTGATCGAGGACTACATCAACAAGGTGTTGCCCGAGGTGGACGACCTTAACGAGGCGAAAGTGACCCTCGCCGCGCTGCAATTGCTGGCGCAGCGCGTCTCACCTACGGCTTCGGTGAGTGAGCAGGATGTGCTCAACCATCCTCTCGTGCGCGAGGGCGTGAGTTTTCCGACGCTGACCGTTGGCGCAGCGCTCCGTCGCGCCGTAGGGCGCGGCGCATTGCTTGCCGCCGAGATCGGGGGGCAGATGCGCTACTTCGCTGACACTGAAGCCGCACGCCAACTGGTTGAGCATGTGCAGCACCCTGAGCACGCAGCGCTCTCAGCGCATGCCATCGCCCAACAGCTCTGCGACTTCATCGCGCGGATGGAACTCATCGGCGCATACGTGCCCGGCGAAGAAGAGCTGCGCTTGGTGCAGGACTGGCTCGCCGATGGCTACACGCTCGAGGAGTTACTCGAGGGCGTGCGCGCGGCGACGATTGTCCCGCGCCCAGCGCATACGCCCCCACGCACGCTGAGCAAGTGCGCGCCGTTCATCACCGCGCGCCCGCCGCGCTCGCCTTCGGCGTTCTACCGCTTCCTCCACGAACCCAACCAACCTGCCCCGCCCGGCGTCGTCGCTTTCCGCGAGCTGACAGGCAGGTTGCCGCGCAGCTACGAAGCAATGCTGATTGAACGCGCAGTGGCGCTGTTCGGCGAGCGCAACGTCGTGACCATGATGCAACAGATGGCGCGCGAAAACGCGCTCTCAACCGAAGCGCTGCTACCGCGACTGCAAGAGCGAGAAGAGGCGGCACTGGCGCTTGAGCATGGGCACTTCGGACAAGAAGCGCGCTTGCGCGAAGCGCTGCGGCTTTACGAGTCCATCTTCGGCTTGCCGCCGACAGCACACATTGCCGAGGAGATGCGCCTGCTGCTCGACGAGGGCAACAATGACCTTGACACCTGGCGTGCCGTGTTCCTCTATGCAGCTGAGCGCGGCAAGCGTCAATGGAACTACATCAAGAGGCTGCTGCGCGAACCCTCTCCCAACGTGTTTGTGCCAGCGCCCATCAACGAAGCCGCGGCGTTTGCTTTCGAGGAATATCGGCGCCGCGTGAACCCGCGCCTCGACGCGCGCGTTGCTCAAGCCATCAACGCCCTCGCTCAGACGATCACCGAACCAGCGCGTTGGCAGGCCGCGTTCGACAAAGCCGCGGAGGCTAACGCGCTGCGCTGGGACTACATTCGCAAAGTGTTGAGCAGCGAGGCAAAGCCCGCGCGGGAGCGATCTCAAGTCAAGCCCTCACGCGGTCGCACCTATCGCCGCCCGCAGGTGGAGTACACCGAAGCCGAGCGCGAAGCCGCGCGCGAGCGCGCGCGCCGTCGCCTTGCCGAGTTGGAGCAGGAGTCACATGACGCTGATCAGTGATCCAGACGCCCTGATCCCGCCGCGTGACGGCGGTCCGCCATGTGACTACTGTCAGAACCGGCGCTTCGTGCTCGACGCGCACGGCAATCTCAAGCCGTGCCCACGATGCAGCATGGTGCAACGCTGGCGCATGGAGACGTTGCGCGCGTTCTCCTCGCGCAGCGCGCGTTCTGCGCTCCAGACATTCGACAATTTTCAGATCCGCTTTGAAGGCAGTGAAGAGCCAACACTGAAGCTCGCACTGCGCGAAGCGCGCGCCTTCGCTCAGGATTGCGCCCAAGCGTATCAACGCGGCATCGCACCGCAATCGCGGCGGCGCTGGCTCGTGCTCTTCGGCGAGCGTGGTGTGGGGAAGTCGCACCTGTGTGCTGCTGTGGACAATGCCCTGCAGGCAGCAGAAGTGCCTACACTGTTCATCACTGCGCCAGAGATGCTCAACTCGCTCTATCAAGCGCTCCACCTGCGCGATGAGGACGAGAACGACAGCTTCGAATGGCGCAAGAACATCTACAAAACGGCGAGCGTGCTCATTCTTGACGATCTCGCCGCAGAGGCAAGCTCGCCGTGGAACGAGAGCGTGCTGCTTGAGATTTTGGATTACCGCTATCGCAACCTGCTGTGGACGATGATCGCCACTAACACAAGACCTTCCGACTTCGAAGCGCGCCTCGCCTCGCGCCTGCAGGACACGCTGTTGTGCAGTGTGGTGGAAATCTCAGCGCAGGATTACCGCTTGCGCCAGCCC
>JANWUW010000033.1 GCA_025057935.1 Thermoflexales bacterium | reverse complement strand
CTGCGGTGGCTCGTCGCGCAGCACGACACGGCGCCTGTGTTCACCGACTCCAACAACGCCATCCTGTGGGTAGCGCAAGCACACTGCGCCACGCGGTTGGCGCGCACCCCGCGCAACGCTGCCCTCTTCGATCAAATCGCTGAAGCGGAGCAGTGGCTGATGGAGACGCCCTACTGCAACGCCGTGCTGAAATGGCGCACTGACCTTTGGGGTGAAAACCCTGCGGATTTTGGACGAAAGTGAACTAAGCCAGCACGATCTCCGCCTTGACTACGCCCTCTTCTGCATCATAGCGACAGGTAAACCCCACTTGCTCGCTGACGCGGATCATGCCTGTGTTCTCTGGAAGGATTTCGGCAGTGATGCGCACCACTCCCTCCTCGCGTCCGATTTGCACCAGCCGCGAGAGCAACTCGCGCCCCAAGCCAAGGTGCTGGTAGGCATCTGTGATCAGAATAGCGAACTCCGCCTCCAACCCGCCGCGCAACTTGATCAAGCGCCCAACCCCGATGATGTGCGGTTTGCCCTGATCATCACGCAGCTCCGCCACCAGCGCCATCTCGCGCTCGTAGTTGATGAAGCAAATGCGCGTGAGGCGCTCATGCGCAATGCGCTCACTGAGCGGGAACGGGTGGAAATAGCGCAAGTACACGCTCTCCTCTGAAAGCGTGTGATGAAACTCCACAAGCAGCGGTTCATCTTCCGGGCGTATCGGGCGAATCAACACGCGCGTGCCATCATTCAACGTAAACGGTGAGACGTAGCGAATGGGGTATGGGCGGATCGCGCGCTTTGGCAGGTCTTGCTCGCGGAGATGCGGTTCGTGCAACACCACGCGCGCATCGAGCGCGATGATTTGCCTACCTGATGCCAACAGCGGGTTGATATCCAACTCCTTGATCCAATGCTGTTCGCTGACCAAGTAGCTGAAGCGCACCAAAATCTGCTCCAGCTCGCTGAGATCGACAGGCTTGCGCCCACGCACGCCGTGCAGCGCCGTGTAGATGCGCGTTTGCTCCATCAAGCGACGCGCGAGCGTGGTGTTCAACGGCGGCAAGCCAAGCGCGCGATCCTTGAAAACCTCCACCAACTGACCACCCGCACCGAAGAGCAGCACTGGTCCAAGCTGGGCGTCGGTGGCGCTGCCGAGGATTAGCTCGTAGCCCTCGAGCGCGATCATCGGCTGCACCGTCACCCCGAGGAAGTCTGTTGGCTTGCCGCGCGCCAACACGGCGGCCTTGATCAGGCGAAACGCCTCGCGTACAGCCTGCGCATCGCGCAGGTTGAGCTTGACGCCGCCGACGTCGGTCTTGTGGGTGATCGTCTCCGAGTGGAGCTTGAGCACCACCGGGTAGCCCATGCGCTCGGCGATCGCCACGGCTTCGTCTTCATCACCAGCGATCTCTGTAGGCACTGTGGGGATGCCATAGGCGGTGAGGAGCTTCTTGGACTCGTACTCGGTCAGCAACGTGCGCCCTTTGGCACGCACGTTGCTGATGATGGCTTCGGCTGCAGCGCGATCCACCACGCGCTCTTCCACGGGCATAGGGGTTTCGTAGAGAGCACGCAGGTTGTCAGCGTAGCGCCACATGTAGGTGAACATGCGCGCAGCAGTGTCGGGATAGTCAAAGGTAGGGATGTTGGCTTGATTCAAGATGCGCCGCCCTTCAGCGACCACCTCGCCGCCCATCCAGCTAGCGAGCAGCGGCTTGTTGCGCAAGTGGGCGTAGGGCTTGAGCAGCTCGGCGGTCGCGGTCGGCTCGGTCATCGCTTGGGGCGTGAGGATCACTAGCAAGCCGTCACTGTTCGGGTCAGCCGCGGCGATCTCTAGTGCCTTGGCGTAGCGCTCCGGCGTAGCATCGCCGAGCACGTCTATTGGGTTGTTGTGGCTCCATGCAGGAGGAAGAACAGCATCGAGCTTCTCCATTGTCTCCGGCGTGAGCGCAGCCAACTCGCCGCCACTTAGCACAAGCGCATCTGTGGCGAGTACGCCCGGCCCGCCTGCATTGGTGACGATGGTGAGGCGCGGCCCGCGCGGGCGCGGCTGTTTGCTGAGCACCTCCGCCATGTAGAAGAGATCGCTAATGGCATCCACGCGCAACACACCACAGCGCCGAAACGCCGCATCAAGCGCATCATCGCTGCCGGCAAGCGAGCCTGTGTGCGAAGCAGCCGCCTTCGCTGCCGCGTGAGTGCGTCCTGCCTTGATCACGATGATGGGTTTGTTCATCGCCACCTCGCGCGCCGCGCTGATGAACGCGCGCGCATCGCCGATCGTCTCCATATACATCACGATGCTCTCGGTGTTCGGGTCGTCGCCGAGATAGTCGATCAAATCTCCCCAGCCTACATCGAGCATCGAGCCGACAGAGATGAAATAGCTGAAGCCGACGTTCTCGCGGAAACTCCAGTCAAGCACAGCCGTGCACAGCGCGCCAGACTGACTGAGGAACGCTACTTTGCCTGGACGCGCCATGCGGTCGGCAAACGTTGCATTCAAGCCGATATGCGTGTTCATGATGCCGAGGCAGTTCGGTCCGACGATGCGCATGTGCGCACGGCGCGCCTGTTCGAGGATCTGTCGCTCCAGCTCCGCGCCCTCGGGCCCAATCTCCTTGAATCCGGCGGAGATGATCAGCGCCGCTTTCACGCCAGCAGCGACGCACTCGCCGACAATGCCTGGTACCGTCGGCGCAGGTGTGACGATCACTGCAAGGTCAACGCGCGCCGGCACGGCAGCGATGTTCGGATATGCCTTCAGGCCAAGCACTATGTCGCGTTTGGGGTTGACCGGAAACACTTGCCCGCGAAACGGCTTTAGGTTCTGCATGATCGCCAGCCCTACGCTGCCTTCTTTGTCCGTCGCACCGATCACCGCGACTGTCTTGGGTCTGAAAAGCGCCTCGAACGCATCACGCTCGCGCGCTGCGGCTTCGATGGACGTAATCACCTTTCCTGTCGCAGTCTGCACCGTCATTAGTGCCACTCCTATGGTTGCGAGTTTGCGCTTTTACATCGGGAAACTATATGCCGAAGCGGGCGCTTTTGCATCCGCCGCGCGTCCAGTTTGCGAGGCAGGGATCATCCGTGTCCAACAGCACGCGTACGATTGGGCACAGCATGGACGAGCGCTTTTGGCACACGGCAGCGCGCCGCGTAGTTTTCGATCAACCGCCCTGGGTGCGCCTCGAGCTGCATGAAGTCCATCTCCCCGATGGACGCGTGATCCCCGATTGGGCTTGGGTGGAAACACCAGACTTTGTGAACGTCGCCGTCCAAGATGAGCACGGCGACTTTCTCTGCTTTCGTCAAACCAAATATGCCATCAGCGGCTGGTCACTGGCAACCATCGGTGGCTACCTCCACTCCGGCGAAACGCCGCTCCAGGCTGCACAACGCGAGCTGCTCGAGGAGCTGGGTTGCGTTGCCCCAATATGGATCGCGCTCGGCAGCTACGCGGTGGATGGGAACCGCGGCGCTGGACGTGGACACTTCTGGTTAGCGCGCGAGGCGCGGACGGTGCAAGCGCCGAACGCTGACGATCTCGAACCACAGGAGTTGGTGCGCCTCTCGCGCGAAGAGGTGCGCCGCGCACTTGATGAAGGTGCGTTCAAGCTGCTCCCTTGGGCAGCGTGCATGGCGTTGGCTTTGCTCCGCACATGATTAGCTCAGACACTGCCCACCTCATTGCGCCGCGGTGGCGCAAGGTGCTGCGCGAGCTGTGGATCAACAAGACGCGCACGGCGCTGGTGGTGCTCTCCATCGCGGTTGGCATCTTCGCCATCGGCGCCCTGATGGGCGCGCGCACCATTTTGGCGCGCGATCTGCGCACACAATACGAAGCCAGCTACGAAGCGAGCTTCAGCGTCCAAGCTAGCGATCTCGATGAGCAGTTCGTGCGCGCCGTAGCGCGCATGCCCGAGGTCGCAGACGCACAAGGGCGCAGCGTGTATGTGCTGCGCGTCCACCTTGGAGAAGGACGCAGCAACTTGATCCTCTACACAGTGTGGGACTTCAATGCGCTGCGCCTAGATCGCTTCTGGCACGAACAAGGGGCGCGCGTCCCATCACGACGCGAGATTTTGCTGGAGCGCAGCACCCTGCGCTTGTTCGACAAGCAGATCGGCGACACCCTCACCATCGAGCTTCCCGACGGCAAAACACGCGAACTACGCATCGTTGGCACTGTGTTCGACATCAACGCGCCGCCGGTGTTGTTTGCCAACTTCGGCAGCGGCTACATCTCGCCCGAGACGCTGGAGTGGCTCGGCTTTCCCAAGCGCTACACCGAGGTGCGCGTGCGCGTTGCTCATCACCACACCGACCGCGAGCATCTTCAGCGCGTCGCTGACTTGATCAAGGAGCGCGTCGAAGACAGCGGGCGGCTTTTCTTCGGCGCCTCTATTCCCCAAGCGCCTGGCAGGCACTACGCTGAGGATCAACTGCAATCCATGCTGCTGATCTTGGCGGCGCTGGGCGCGCTGGCGTTGTTCTTGAGCGGCTTTTTGGTCGTCAACACCACTACTTCCATCGTGGCGCAGCAGATCAAACACATCGGCATCATGAAATCAGTGGGCGCGCGCACGCCGCAAATCGCTAGTCTCTACTTAGCCACAGTGGCAGTATTCGGCGTGCTCGCGATGCTGATCGCGCTGCCGTTGGGCACGCTTGGCGCTTTGTGGCTAGTGAGCTTTGTTGCAGGTCTGCTGAACTTCGATGTGCTCACGCGCACGCCGCCGCTTGAAGTAGTGCTAATGGAGATCGGTGTCGGTCTGCTGCTGCCGTTGCTTGCCGCGCTCTCGCCCGTGCTCACTGGCGCGCGCATCACTGTGCGCGAGGCGATCACCGCCACCGGCTTGAGCGACGACACGAGCGCTCGAACGAAGCTCCGCTTGCCGCGCTTGCCCTTGCGTTTGAACCTCATGGTGTTGCTAGAGCGCTGGGTGTCGCGCCCAATGCTGCTCTCCATCCGCAACACCTTCCGCCGCAAAACGCGCCTCGCGCTCACCATGGGAACGTTGGTGTTGGCGAGCGCGATTTTCATCGCTGTCTTCACCGTGCGTGATTCGCTCAACCGCAGCCTGGAGATCTCACTGCGCTACTGGCAATATGACGTCGAGGTGACGCTGCGCAGCTTCCAGGGCGAAGACCGCGCGCTGAACGCGGCGCGCCAAGTGCCCGGCGTGACCTACGCCGAAGCTTGGAGCACGGGGAGCGCGCGCCGCGTGCGCGACGATGGCAGCGAAAGCCGCGTCATCGACGTGATCGCGCCTCCTGCAGATACGCGCCTGTTGCAGCCGCTCATGCTGCGCGGGCGATGGTTGCTGCCCGAGGATACTGACGCTGTGGTCGTGAACACCGAAGTACTTGACGACAACCCTGACCTAGACCTCGGCGACACGCTGACGTTGCGCTTCGGCACGCGGAACGTGCGCGTGCGCATCGTGGGCGTCACGCAAAGCGTGCTCACAGGACAAATCCGCAACCCGCGCGTGATTTACATGAACCGCGAGGGCTACCGCGCAGCACTGTTCACTGGGCGACAAGTGCGCACGATTGTGCTCGTCACCGAGCACCACGACGGCGCCTTCCAAGCGCAGGTCGCGCGTGACGTCGAGTCGGCATTTCGCGCTGCAAACATGCCGGTGCAGATCACCGAGACACTGACCGAGCGCCGCGAGCAAATCACGTTCCAATTCGACTTGCTGATCACCTTCCTGATCCTCACAGCAGTGCTGCTTGCGATCGTCGGCGGGCTGGGCTTGGCAGGCACGATGAGCATCAACGTGTTGGAGCGCACACGCGAGATCGGCGTGATGCGCGCGATCGGCGCAAGCGACAGCGCCATCCGATGCATCATCATCGGCGAGGGCTTAGTGATCGGTGCGCTAAGCTGGTTCTTGGGCGCTGTGTTGGCTTTCCCGATTGGGCGCGTGATGTGCGAAGCTGTTGGGCTCGCCTTCATGCGCCGCCCGCTTGATTTTGCTTACTCGTGGGGCGGCGCGCTGCTCTGGCTGGCAGCATTGCTAGCAGTGGCTACTGTATCGAGCCTCGCGCCGGCGTGGCGCGCTTCGCGGCTCACCGTGCGCGAGGTGTTGGCATACGAGTGAAGCGCTGCGCTCACTCCCCGCGCAACCGCGCCACGCTCGCAACGCTATCACCCTCGCGCAGCTCGATTAACTTCGACCCACGCGCAGCGCGCCCTGTCTTCGGGATCTCGCTCACGCGTTGACGCAACACAACGCCATTTGCGCTGATGATGGTGATGTGGTCCTCAGGTTGCACTACATGCGCGGCGACAATGCGCCCTGTGATTTCGAGGGCTTGGCTCATGGTGCGCATGCCGCTGCCGCCGCGCCCCTGCGTGCTGTACTCCTCCAGCGCAGTGCACTTGCCGAAGCCGCGCTCAGTGACGGTGAGCAGATAGCCGCCCGGTTCAACGACATCCATGCCGGCGATGAAGTCGTCCGCGTGTTTGAAGCGCATGGCGCGCACGCCGCTTGCCAATCGCCCCATGCGCCGCACCAGCGACTCGCTGAAGCGCAGCGCTTGACCATGCGCCGTCACCAACATCAGCTCGCCGTTGCCCGGCGTCAAGCGCACGTAGCTGAGCTCGTCATCTTCGCTCAGCGTCATGCAGGTTAGGCCGTTGCTGCGCATGTTGGCGAGCTCCGCCAAGTCCACGCGCTTGATCTTGCCCAGCCGCGTGCACAACGCCAACGTCGGCGAGGCTGGCTCAGTGCCGTCGCTCGGCATCGCCTCAGCGGCTTCAAGATCAGGCAGGTCAACTTCTTCGGGCGAAACCGATTCGGCAGCGCCTTCATCATGGGCTGCGCGCATCTGTTGCATCAGCGCCTTGGGCACGGCGAGCGCAGCCGTGATCCGTTCACCTTCGCCGACGGCGATCAAGTTTGCCAGCAACATTCCTTTCGCCGCGCGGTCGCCTTCTGGGATTTGGTAAGCCTGCAGCGCGTAAGCCCGCCCGCGGTTGCTGAAGAACAGCACTGTGTCGTGCGTGCGCGCGCTGAGTAGGAAGATCACCTCGTCTTCCTCCTTGGTGGTCATGCCGCTCACGCCGCGCGTGCCACGGCTCTGTGCGCGATAGGCATCGGCAGGAGTGCGCTTGATGTAGCCATGCTCTGTGATCGAGATCAGCTCGTCGCGGTCGGGGATGAGCTCTTCTTCGTCGAAATCTTCGCGCACATCAGTGACGATGCGCGTGCGCCGATCATCGCCGTAGCGCTCAGCGAGCTTCAGCGTTTCCTCCTTGATCAGCGCTAGGATTTTCTGCGGGTGCGCGAGGAGGTCTTCCAAATGCGCAATGGTCTTCAGCAGCTCTTGATATTCCTCTTCGATCTTCTGGCGCTCCAGCGCCGCCAGTCGGCGCAGCGGCATGTCGAGGATCGCCTGCGCCTGAGCATCGCTCAGGTTGAGCTGTGCCATCAGTTGCGCCTTAGCGCTCTCAGCATCAGCGGCGTTGCGGATAATCTGGATCACGAGGTCGAGGAAGCTCAGCGCAACGCGTAAGCCCTCCAGGATGTGCGCACGCGCGCGCGCCTTTTCGAGGTCGAACTGGCTGCGCCTGCGGATCACCGCGCGGCGATGCTCAACGAAGATCGCCAGCGCGCGCTTCAGGCTGAGCAGGCGCGGCTGCAACCGCCCATCCTCATCGGCGACCAACGCTAGCATCTGCACGCCGAAGGTGCTCTGCAGCGCCGTGAACTTGTAAAGGCGATTGAGCACGCGTTGAGGCTGTGCGCCGCGACGCAGCTCAATTACGATGCGCATTCCGCGCCGATCGCTCTCATCGCGCAGATCGCTGATCTCCTCAATGCGTCCTTCGCGCACGAGATCGGCAATGCGCTCGATCAACAGCGCCTTGTTGACCTGGTATGGCAGCTCCGTGATCACAATCTGGTGGCGACCGCTCTTCATCTCCTCGATGGTGGCAACGCCACGCAGCACGATGCGCCCGTGTCCTGTGGCGTAAGCGTTTGCGATGCCCTCGCGCCCAATGATCAAGCCGCCAGTGGGGAAGTCAGGGCCGGGCAAGAAGCGCATCAAGTCGTCCACACTGACCTCATCGAGGCGGTCCCATTGGTCAATCACGAAGGCGATCGCTTGACACAGCTCACGCAGGTTATGCGAGGGGATGTTTGTCGCCATGCCAACAGCGATGCCTGAGACGCCGTTGAGCAGCAAGTTGGGAAGCGCCGCTGGCAACACGCTCGGCTCCTTCAGACTGCCATCGAAGTTGTCCATCCAGTCCACGGTTTCCTTGTCGAGGTCGGCGAGCAGCTCTTCTGCGATGCGCGAGAGACGCGCTTCGGTGTAGCGCATTGCAGCGGGCGGGTCACCATCAACGCTGCCGAAGTTGCCTTGACCGTCAATCAAGGGATAACGGATGGAGAAATCCTGCGCCATGCGCGCTAGCGCCTCGTAAACCGCCTGGTCGCCGTGGGGATGGAATTTGCCCAACACGTCGCCAACGATGCGCGCGCTTTTGCGGTAAGGTGCAGTGCTGCGCGCGCCAGTGTCGTGCATCACGTAGAGGATGCGGCGTTGCACTGGCTTCAGCCCATCGCGCGCATCGGGCAAGGCGCGACTGACGATCACGCTCATCGCGTAATCGAGATACGCGCTGCGCACTTCGCGATCGATGTCGGTCTCGCGGATGCGCCCTAGCGTGGGCGATTCGATCACGGCTTCAGCCGCAGCACCGGCGCCGTCTGGCGAGCGCAACGTTTCCCCTTGGGTTTGCTCTAGTCCAGCAAGTTGATCACTCACGGCGTTTTCCTCAAAGTCGAAGCGTCTGCGTGCGATCTACTTCGAAGCCAAAGAACGTCCGAAGGTCACGAAGAGAGGCGAGAAGATTATACGGCAGGCGCTTCCCAGAACTGCAGCGCGTTAGAATCGCGCTCCATCTCCATGCGAAACATCGGCATTCAGCTTTACATGGTGCGCCACGCGCTGCGGCGCGATTTTCTCGGCGTCCTTGAGCAACTCGCTTCCATCGGCTATCGCGGCGTCGAGTTTTTTGGCGACTACGGCGGCTATGCGCCTCAAGCTTTGCGCGCGCATCTTGCAGCGATGGGGCTGAAGCCCATTGGCGGTCACTGTCGCATTGAAGACGTGCAGGGCGAAGCGCTGCCGCGCACATTGGAAACGTTCGCGGCGCTCGGCGCTGAATACGTAGGCGTGGGATGGGTGCCGGAGCGCTTCCGCAGCGCAGAGGGTTGGCGCCAAGCCGCGGCGATCATGGAGCGCGCCGGACGCGAAGCCCAGCGCTTCGGCTTGACGTTTTACTACCACAACCACGACTTCGAGTTCGTGCGCTTCGATGGTCAATACGCGCTCGATCTCCTGTTCAGTGCTGCTGACCCCGCCTTCCTCAAAGCAGAGCTAGACACCTACTGGGTGAAGCGTGGAGGCGAAGACCCAGTGGCATACATCCGCAAATTCGCAGGGCGGCTGCCGCTGCTCCATCTTAAAGACATCAACGCGGACCCGAGCAACCCCCGCGACGTTATCCTCGGCGAGGGCGCGCTGGACTTCGGCGCGATCCTTGCTGAAGGGGATGCTGCCGGCGTGCAGTGGTACATCGTCGAGATGGATCACTGCCCAGCCGGCGAGCTGGAGAGCGCCGCGCGCAGCTACGCCAATTTGGTCGCACGAGGGTGGTTGGGCACATGAACGTCGAATCGCCACATCCCGAAGCCAAGCCCGCTAGCGCAGAAGGCGTCGGGCGAGGGCTGCTGCGCGAGATCGCCGAGACGCTGGCGCTGTTCGTAATTGTGTTCCTCGTCGCGCGCCTTGCGATCGGCAACTACGCCATCCTCGGGCAAAGCATGGAGCCAAACTACCACGAGAATCAGCGCCTGCTCGTGGACAAGGTGACACCACGCCTGTTTGGCTACAACCGCGGTGACGTGGTGATCGTGCGCTCGCCAGTGCAGGAGATCGAGCTGATCAAGCGCATTGTGGGCAAGCCAGGCGATGTGATCGAGTTGCGCGACAACCTCGTGTTCGTGAACGGGACCCCATTGGACGAACCCTACCTGCCGCCCAACGCCTACTCCGGACCTACGCGTGAGACAAGCGTATGGCGCCTCGGGACAGATGAATATTTTGTGATGGGCGACAACCGCAGCTACAGCCAAGACTCACGCGCCTTTGGTCCAGTGCCGGCATCGCTGGTGATCGGGCGCGCTCTAGTGGTGTATTGGCCGCTTAGCGATTTTCACTTTGTGCAGCACTACGCGCATTCGGTGAACTAGCTAGCGCGCCTTCGTTGACCGACCCGCAGCATCACCCACCTCAGAGCACGGCGCGTCAGCTTATCGAATCTCGAAGCGCACGAACCTTCCGCTCGCTGTGCCCCACCGCACCTCCACATGCGTGACGCGCGCTGCAGGCGGACCCTTGTGCAGGAAGCTCAGCAGCGCTTCCAGCGCTGGCTGCGTGCCTTCAGCAAGCACCTCCACCGTGCCATCTGGCAGGTTCCGCACCCACCCTGTCACGCCAAGGCGCTGCGCCTCGCGCTGAGTGCTGTAGCGGAAGTTAACGCCCTGCACAACGCCATGAACAATCGCGTGAAGTTGTCGCTGCTCGTTGCTCATGATGAGGCTTGCTCCCGCGCACGCATGGCGTGGCGCTGCTCCAGACGCGCCACCACAGACTCGAAGCGCAAACCGCGCGCCTGCAACAGGACTAGAAGGTGGTAGATGAGGTCAGCGCTCTCCTCAATGAGGCGCTCATCGCCCTGGCTGACGCCAGCAAGTGCTGCCTCGACGCCTTCCTCGCCAACTTTCTGGGCAATCCGCGCCACGCCGTCGGCAAACAGACGCGCTGTGTAGCTGGACTCTGGTGCCGCTTCGCGCCGCTGCGCGATCAATTGCTCGAGCTCATCGAGGAACGTTGCGGCTGGCGGGTCGAGCGGCGCTGCGTCTGCATCTAGACTCTGCCAAAAACAGCTGGGTCTGCCAGTGTGACACGTTGGACCGAGCGGCTCGGCGCGAATGAGCAAACAGTCCGCGTCACAATCTGCACGGATCTCGCGCACGCGGAGCACATTGCCGCTAGTCTCGCCCTTGTGCCACAGCGCCCTGCGGCTGCGCGACCAAAACCACACTTCGCCCGTCGCGCGCGTGCGCTCAAGCGCCTCAGGGTTCATCCAGCCAAGCATCAGCACGCGCCCATTGCGAGCATCCTGCACGATGGTGGGGATCAGCCCTTCGCTGTTGAACACGAGCTTGTCGGCGATCAGCTTCATCGTCACAGCCTCACAGGCACGCCCCGTTCAGCGAGGTAGCGCTTCACTTGGGGCACTGAGAAGCGCTTGTAGTGGAACACGCTGGCAGCAAGCACAGCACTTGCGCCCGCTTGGATCGCTTCGTAAAAGTGCTCAAGCTTCCCTGCCCCGCCCGAAGCAATCACTGGGATATTCACCGCCTCGCAAACGGCACGCAACAGGGGGATGTCGTAGCCGTCTTGCGTGCCGTCGGTGTCCATGCTGGTCAGCAGGATTTCGCCAGCGCCTAGTTGTTCAGCGCGCGCTGCCCACTCCACAGCATCCAAATCGGTGGGCACGCGCCCACCGTTGAGATACACACGCCAGTGCCCATCCTCGCGCTTGGCATCAATCGCAACCACGACGCATTGAGAGCCAAAGCGCCACGCTGCTTCGCTGATCAGGCTCGGGTTGCGCACAGCCGCGCTGTTGATCGAACACTTATCCGCGCCAGCGAGCAAGAGCGTGCGAAAGTCCTCGACGTCACGCACGCCGCCGCCGATTGTGAAAGGGATGAACACCTCATCAGCAACACGACGCGCCAGCTCGACGAGCGTCTTTCGGTTCTCATGGGAAGCCATGATGTCGAGGAACACTAGCTCGTCGGCGCGCTCGTCGTTGTACACGCGCGCTTGCTCCACTGGGTCGCCGGCGTCGCGCAAGTTGACGAAGTTCACGCCCTTGACTACGCGACCGTTCGCCACATCGAAACACGGGATAATGCGTTTAGCCAACATAGGGCTGTTGGGTTTGCTGAGCAACAAGATGAAGCGCTGCCTTCAGGTCAATAGCGCCCTCATACAGCGCACGCCCGATAACAACGCCGCAAACGCCGCGCGGCGCGTATAACAACAACTCGCGCACATCGTCGAGATGGCGCACTCCGCCCGAAGCGATCACTTGAAGCCCGCTGAGCTGCGCCAGTGCTGCTGTCAGTTCTGCAGCGGGTCCGCGCATCATCCCATCGCGCTCGACCTCGGTGTAAAGCGCGTAGCGCGCGCCCATCTCGCGCATGCGCTGACCAAGCTCGATCACCGAGAGCGGCGTGCGTTGCTGCCAACCGCGCGTCACCACTAACCCCTCGCGCGCGTCCAGGCCGACCACAAGGCGCTCGGCGCCATAGTGCGCGATCACGTCGGCGACTAAGCGCGGGTTCTCAACGACAGCCGTGCCCAACACTACACGCGCCACGCCAGCATCGAACGCAGCGCGCACGTCATCGAGGCTGCGCAAGCCACCGCCAAACTGCACGCGCACGCTCACCTCGCGGCAAATCCGTGCTAGCACAGCGCGGTTTACAGCAGCAGCTTCGTCATTACCCATGGCGCCGTCTAGGTTGACGACATGAATCCACGCTGCGCCAGCTTCCGCCCAGCGTTGCGCCACGGCGAGCGCATCGTCAGCATACATCGTGCTCCGCTGCGGGTCGCCTTGTTGCAGCCGCACCACCTTGCCCTGCCGCAGGTCGATCGCAGGATAGATTGTGAACGCGTTCATGTCTCACCAAACACGAAGTTCCGAAGAAACCGAAGCCCAACCTCCTGACTCTTCTCTGGATGGAACTGCACACCCCACACATTGCCCTTGGCGACCACGGCGGGAAAGTCATAGCCGTAGTGCGCGGTAGCAAGCACGCACGCTGGCTCTTCGACATGGGCATGATAGGAATGAACAAAGTAAGCATAGCTTCCCTCGGCGATGTGGCGCACGAATGCGTGCGTTGGCTGAACGATGTGGAGCTGATTCCAGCCAATGTGAGGTACCTTAAGCGCGTTGTGTCCCTGAAACGCCGCGCCCTCGAAACGCACCACGCGCCCACGGATCAAGCCCAGCCCAGGCCACTCTCCCATTTCCTCGCCCACCTCGAACAACAACTGCATGCCAACGCAGATCCCGAGCAGAGGCTTTCCGTTCTGCGCCAGCGCGCGCAGGGGTTCGAAGAGATTGCGATCGATGAGTCCTTGGCGGCAATCGGCGAACGCGCCTACTCCGGGTAACACGATCTTCTCGGCGTGTTCGAGCGCGCTCGGGTCGCTGGTGACCAGAACATGAGCACCGATGTGCTCTAGCGCCTTGCGCACATTGCGCAAATTGCCTGCGCCGTAGTCCACGACTGCGATCATCGGCTGGCAAGCAGTATACGCCCCGATTGACGTTGCTTCGATCACGAAGCGCCTGTGCACACGCGGCACAGCAGGTGATAGAATGCCTGAGAGATCACAACTCATGACACTAGGCTACGCGGACTTTCGTGCGCTAGTCGAAGCGCTGCAAGCTCATCCTGAGTGGCGCGCTGAGCTGCGTCGGCTTGTGCTGACCGAAGAGCTTCTGGAGTTGCCAACCCTCGTGCGCGAGCTCGCCGAGGCACAACGGCGCTCGGAGGAACGCATCACGCGGCTGGAAGAAGCTGTCGCTGCACTCGCCGAGGCGCAGCGGCGCACTGAGCAGCGCGTCGAAGAACTCGCTGAGGCACAACGACGCACTGAGGAGCGCGTTAGCGCGCTCAAGACTACCGTGGACAAACTCCAGCAAACCTTCGGCGCTACTCTAGAGGAGGAGGCTGCTAGCGTGATCGAAGCCGTGCTGAGAAAGAAGGGCTTCCGCCTGCTAGCGCCCGCAGTCAACCTTGCCGTGAACGGCGAGATAGACGTGCTGGCGCTGTTCGAGGATCCGCAAGGACAACGCGTGTGGGCGGTGATTGAGGTGAAGGCACGCCTGTCGCGATCAGATGTGTATGCTTGGGTGCAGCGAATGCGTGCTCCAGGATGGCAGCAGCGGCTGGTAGAAAAGGGTGTGGAGGGCTCTTGCTACCTGTACTTCTATGCGATCCGCGTGGACGTGGGAGCACTACAGCTCATTGACGCAGAGGGCGTGGGGCTGCTGAAGAGCGACGGCGAGATCATCCCCCCGAAAAAGCAGCTCTGGATATCCAAGCAAGCTACGCACGATTAGCAACATCACCATTCCGAGAGTGCCTCTGCAAGCCTCCAACAGTAGAAGTAACTGCTGAGAAGCCAGCCCAGCGACGACCACCCATATGGCTCTGCATCTACGTTCTCGTCTCCGCGGTTCAACGCTTCACCATTGGCAGGAAGGCGCGTGGAGGATATGAAGACAAGGATGCAACACTCACCACGCCGAGGTTGTTCCATCCGTGCATCGCATCCCATGTGCCCAAGTTGGCAAAGCGAATGCTGTAGCGCGGATCTCCTTGCAGGCGCGGGTGGGGATCGGGAAGCCAAACCGCCAACGTGTAAGTTCCCACAGGCACAGTAGGCGGGATCGTTACCGTCAGCGTCACCACGTGCGTGCTAGGCAGCCAGCGCCGTGGATCTACCCCGTGCACAGGCATCCGCTCGACATGATGCGTGCCACTCAACACGAGAAACACTGGACGCGGATTGACAGGCGCGGCGAAACCCTCGTTCGTGATGTTCAACGTGACCTGCAGCGCGCTGCCCTGCGCTACGCTCATCGGCAGCGTCGCTTGCCGCAGCACCAGCCGATACCCGAGTCGTTTGCGGATGGTCTCAAAACAACCCTGCGATTGCCAGTAGCTGATAACAGCTGGGTGGTAGCTGATGTTCAAATCAGTGAAATGCAATGCCTCCATCTCTTGGATCGCGCTTGCACAGTTCTGAAGCGGCGAGTAAAGCGCGCAGGTCTCGCCGCCTGCGGGCACATACTTCGTGCTCTGTGTTAAATACGCCAGTGCCTGAGGGCGACCATGCGTATCATTGGGATCAGGGTGATAAGTGCCGTAGTCAGTGTCGGAAGACAAAAAGCAATCGTTGTGAAACCCCACCCTCGCGTGCAAAGTATCTGTGAAGGCATCCGCATCGGTCAGCGGCGTAGGGAAGAAATAGCGAATGTCGGGCGGGTAGCGCAGCTGGACGAACTTCCCCGGCACAGCATTTGCCAGCGCTTGAAGCACCTGAGATTTCGCGCTCCAATCATTGTGCAGCCCATGCGTGGACGAGTGCCACTCACCCCACGCGCCAATGAAGCCCGCGTGGAACCACGCGATGACATCCGCGTGCGCTTGGAACACAGGCGCAAGCTGCTGGATGTGGG
>JANWUW010000085.1 GCA_025057935.1 Thermoflexales bacterium | reverse complement strand
GGCGGCAGGAGCGCACGCGCTAATGCTTCGCCACCGTGTTCGATCAGCGTCGCGCGCAGCAGCTCGGTCTCCATGTTGCCGCCGAGGTTGAACGCCATTACCTTGCCCCACGTCACCGAGTGCACAGGCTGCCATGGCTCTGGTGACCACTGACGCCCAATCAGGCCGAGCAGGCGAAACTCCAGCCCAAGTCGATCGGGAGGCACGGTGGCGAGATAGGCGTTGACGCCCGCGGCGTAGCTTTCTAGCACGCGGCGCGTGTCAGCATCAAGCTGCGTCACTTCGAGCGCCGCGACGCGATGCCAGCCAATGGTGCGGATAAAGCGATCTTGCTCCAAAGCGCTCTCGCCGAACAATTCCGCAAGCCGCCCTTGACCGATGCGCCGCCAAAACTCCATTTGGAAGAAGCGATCTTGCGCGTGCACGAAGCCCTGCGCGAAGAACAAGTCGTCGGGATTGTCGGCGTAGATGTGCGGCACACCGAAGCGATCGCGAACAATGGTGACCTCGGAGCGCAAGCCGCGAAGGCGAATCGCGCCGCTGGTTTGCGGAAACGGCTGGCGAGACCAAGTGCGGAAACCACCAACAGCAGCAAGGGCGAGCAGGGCAAGGGTGAGCACAGTGAGAAGGGCAAATCGCGTGACGCGGGTCATGGTAGCAAGGGCAGGGTGGGGTGAATGTTTTGGCGCTGCTCAAGCAGGTCATGCGCCGAACATGCGCCGCAGGTTCACGTCGAACGGCGGACATACCAGCCCACGCTCAGTGACGAACGCCGTGACGTAGCGGTGAGGAGTGACGTCAAACGCAGGGTTATACACGTTCACACCGTGTGGGGCGGTGCGCCGACCGAAGCCTTCTGTGACCTCTTCGGGCTTACGCTCCTCGATCGGAATGTGCTCGCCGCTGGGCAGCGAGAGGTCAATGGATGAGCTTGGCACAGCGACGTAGAACGGAATGCCGAACTCCTTGGCGAGGATCGCCACGCCGAGCGTGCCGATCTTGTTGGCGAAGTCGCCGTTTGCAGTGACGCGATCAGCGCCCACAATCACGCCTTGCACGCGCCCCTGCGCCATCACTGTTGCTGCCATGTTGTCTGTGATGAGCGTGACGGGCACGCCGGCTTGTTGTAGTTCCCACGCTGTGAGCCGCGCGCCTTGGAGCAGTGGGCGCGTCTCGTCAGCGTACACATGGATGCGTTTGCCTTGCTCGCGCGCGACGTAGAACGCAGCCGTTGCTGTGCCCCAGCGCGCGGTGGCGAGGGCGCCAGCATTGCAATGCGTCAGCCACGAGTCGCCGTCGCGGATGAGCTGCGCGCCATGCTCGCCAATGGCGCGGCACATCGCAGCGTCTTCTTCGAGGATGGCGATGGCTTCCTCAAGCATGCGCTGCTTGATGTGCGCGACGGGCTGATCGTGCAGCGACTCGACCAAGCGCTGCATGCGGCGCGTCGCCCAGAAGAGGTTGACGGCAGTAGGGCGCGCAGTATTGAGATACTGCGCTGCGCGTTGGACAGCAGCGTAGAAGGTTGCGTAATCTTCGGTGTCCACATCGCGCACGGCAAGCACCATGCCCATCGCGGCTGCGATGCCGATGGCAGGCGCGCCGCGCACACGCAGCATCTTGATCGCCTCCCACATCGTCTCCACATCGCGCACCTCGAGGAAGCGCAACTCGAGCGGCAGCAGCGTTTGATCGATGAGTCGTGCGCATCCGTCTAACCCGCCGATCCATTCGATGGTGTTTGGGATTGTCATAGCATGGGTATTCTGCCGCACGGCGCAGCGTGCAGTGGGGCGTTCGGGGCGCACGATGGTGAAGCCGTCGAGGGAAAGCCCATGCGCGCGTGCAGCTAGAGTGGCTACAAACTCAGTGAATGAATTGTTCACGCTGCAACAGCTCCCGTTTTGTCAGGCATGGCAAGAACTACAGCAGCAACACGTCGCGCTACCGATGCAAAGACTGCCGCCGCTTCCACACCCCCAACCCAAAACCACACGGCTACCCTCCTGCCCTGCGCCAACAAGCCCTCGCCCTTGCGATTGATGGACACAGCAACCGCAGCATCGCGTGGACACGCGGCATCGCCCATCAGACCACAGCGAACTGGGTGAAGGCAGCGGGCAACGCTGCCAAGGCGCAGGGGCTGCCTTTGCCTGCCAGCGAGGCGTGTGGGGACATCGCTGAGTTAGACGAACTGCACACCTTTGCGGGTCAAAAAAAGCCCGCTTTACCTTGCGACCAGTGTTGAGTGGCGGACGCGATGCTTGTTGAGCTTGGTGGTGGCGGATGAGCTGAGGGTAGAGCGGCTGCAGCGGCGGGGCGACTGCGCGCCACGGATGATAACGGATTGCACCGATGGGCATGCAGTGTATCGAGCGCTGAACTATCGAGGTAGCGGGCATGGGGTTGCTGCTGGCGAGTCGCAGGCGGATGCGGTTGAGGGGGACGACGCTGCGCTGAGGCACTGCTTGAAGCGCTTGGGTCGGCGGACGCGGTGTTTCACGCGGGAGGCAGAGCGCTTGGAGGTGTGGGTGTGGTTGTTTGCGCGTTGCTGGCATCGAGCGCGTCTAGTGCAGCGCAAGTATCCGAGGTATCGCGTCTATCCCCGAGACTTCGTATCAACTTTTGTTTAGCCACTCCCCCCAGGTGCTTCTTGAGGATCTGCCGGTATATAATGAACGCTGCAAGCCGCAGGGCGCGAGACTCCCAAGTCATCGCTGTCACAACCGTGAGTAGGGCGTTTGCCCGATGGGCGGCTGAGTTGCAGACAAATCCTCACTCGGGAGCACA
>JANWUW010000045.1 GCA_025057935.1 Thermoflexales bacterium | reverse complement strand
TGACGCGGCGATTGACCAGTGTGTAGCGCGCAAACTGTGGAGCGCGATTGCGGTGCACGTCCAGCCATTTGGGCATGTTGAGCACGATCCCCTGAGGCAGCTTGAGCGGATATTCAAACGGCAGCAGCGTGTGCTCGAAGTAGCCGCGCTCGCGCTGTTCCAGCCGCACCACGCGCACCTCAGTGTATGTGCACAGGTCCTGCGAACGCCCGAGCACTACAGGGTATGCGGGATGCAGGAAGGCTTCGCGCCAATCCGGGCGCGTGAGATACAGCACAAGCCGTGGACGGAACAGCAGTTGGCGACGAAACGGATTGATGTTTCCCTCCAGTGCCTTGGGAAGATCAGTGCCTGGCAGCTTGCCGCTGGATGCGCTTACTACATGGATATGCTCTAGGTCGTCGAAGGTCGCCGCAGAGCTGAACGTGTAGGCAAAGCGGAAACTGCGCGGGTCTACCCATTCTCCCAGAGCGCTGCAAACATGTCCGTAGATGGTGGCAGGAGGCGGCATGAGAAAGCTCAATTGCCGCCCCACCATCGTGAACGGGTAACGGAATGAGGTGACCTCACCCTCGAGAATGACACGCAGCACTTCCATCGCGGCGCTTAGTCGAGCCAGCTTAGGTTTTTGTTGATTTCTTCTGCCATTGCGAGGAAGGCTTCGCGCGGGTGCATCACGCGTATGCGCGTTTGCCAACCGCTCAGCGCGCCGTCGGCTGCCAGCGCGCGCTCGAAGCGCTCGCGCTGCTCGTCTAGGTAGCCGCGCGTCCAGCCGACAAACACGTCGGAGAGCAGAGCGTCTTGGTACACGCGCAGCGTCTCAGCAAGCGCCTCCAGCTTGATGAGCGGCAGCCCTTTGCTATCAGCGCCAACAGTGTGCGCGAAGATGTGGTTGCCGCCGCGCGTCACAGCGAGAATTGCCAGCGCCGGTGAAACATCGGTGTAGTGCAGGGTGAGCTTTGCGCCGCCTTCGAGTTGCGACAAGCCCTTGAGCAACGCTGCAACTCGCCGAGCGCGCTCTTCTTTCGGGAGGCGGTAGGCCTTCTCCTTTTCCAAGTGCTCGAGGTTTTCGCGCTTGGCTTCCTCTACGCGCGGCTCATCGAGGTTGAGAAAGCCAGTGCGGTTGATGTAGGTGAACGTGCCGGCGGCGCGCAGGTTGAGCGAGAACAGCCCCTTAAGGGTGGTGCGGTAGAACTGATGCTCGTGCGGGACGGGTTTGCCCTCGACGCGAGTCATCGTGCCGTAGTCGCTGGTGATCTGCACGGGCGCGATCGAGACTAGGGTGCTGACGCGGAAGGGTGCAGCACGGGTGACCGTCTCAGCGGTTGGCGTCAGTTCGCTGATCTCTGCGCTGGCCTCGCGCTTAGTGCGCGCCGACTCGCGCTTGGAAGGCGCGCGCATGTAGCCGAGCAGGTCGTCATCCCAGTAGCGGATCGGGTTCGCGTCGGTGTACGCGATCTTCTCCTCGCGGAAGGTGGGGGCGCTGCGCCACTCGGGGACATATGCCTCGAGCGTTTTGCGCAGCCAGTAGCGGAAAGCTTGGGCGGAGACGTAGGGATACGTGCCCTCACGCGTCTTGATGACCTTGATGTCAGTGACGTTTTCGTAGCGCTCTCCCTCGATTTGACCGAGATTGTTGAGCGCGGAAGCGGGAGCGTCAATGAGTAACAGGCCTGTGATGAAGCTCATAGCTCTTACTCCTCTTGAGTGTCTTGGTCGGTATCAGAAATGGTGTTCTGAGCGGTTTCGAGCACCGCAAGCACTTCTTGGTGACCGCGCAGCCAGTCGGCAAGTTGTTCCATGATGCGCAACAGCATGAGATCGTGCGCAAGGCGCCAATCGGACTGCGGAGTTTCCTCGCCAATTTCATACACGCTGATGAACTCCTCAAACGAGATCAGCGGATCGCCCGTAGAGCGCAGCGCGGCGAGGTTGGCTTTGATCAGCGTGTTGCGCAGTTCGCGGTAGCCGCTGGCGCCGTACAGTGCTTGGAAAAGGCGACGATCGTTTTCGCGGCGAATGAAGGCGGCGATGCGATCGGCAACTGTGCGGATGTCTTGGATGCGTGCCTGGTCCATGTTCTTAATCTCCTGTAAGAAGACTTCCACAAGAGGCCAAATCGGCGCGTCCTCTACGGTTGCAAACTCGGGGCGAAGCGCAGGGACGATGAAGTAGCGGCGCAGGAAAGGGCGCGAGCGTTCTGGCAGCGCGAGCAGATCTTCGTAGAACGGGTTGCGTACGATCGCTTCTTTGGTTCGAGGAGATTGCGGCTTTGCACTTTGGGCTTGGGATTCAGCGATGCGAACGACCCGCTCCCACGCCGGGCGCAGTCGTGCAGAGCGCGCGCGGCGCACGAAGCCAGTCACACCAAGCGGCAGGTGGTACGCCACGATGTCGGGGCTTTGCCCAGAGTTCGTGAAGTAGTATGCCGTCAACGAGAACGGCAGATCGGTGGTGGCATGCTGCTGTGCAGCGTCGATCAGCTTTACGAGCGTGGTGACCAGCAGTGTGCCGAGGGCGTAGCGCGGCTCGCCCATTTTCTTCTCGCCAGCGGCTTGTGCGAGGAGGACGCTTTCGCGGTTGATAGCGAGGAACTCGCGTGCGAAGCCCAGTGTGATGCTTGGCTCCGAGGCGTGCACCATGAGCAAGCGCCCTCCGATCTTGGCGCAACCCATTGGCATGAGCTGGATGCAAAGCAGCGCTTCACCAGAAATTGGCAAGCCGGGAATGCCGCCCGCGTAAAAGTTGATGTCTTTGTCACCCTGCAAGAGCGGCACCTGTGAACGCCCAGCGCGCCCCGGCAGCAAGCTGTTGGAGAGCGCCACACCAACTGCCGGCGAGCCTGTGAAAGCGCAGCGCACATCGCCCAACCGTGGCAGGCGCCAGCTATACACATGTTGCTCGCCTCGCGCCCGCTTGTCTTCGTCCTTCATGGAGGGCGCTGCGAACCAATTGTTGGTGGTGAATGCAACGGTGAGGAACGACTTCAGCGGGTCGCGCGTGTAGTTTTCGAGCATCCATTGTGCTGCTTTGTCGAGGTCGTCGGGGGTGAGCTGGTTGGGTGCGTCTTTGTTGCTGAGCGCGAGCAGCGTCGCCAGCCCGACGTCGAAGTAAGGATCGCCAGTCCACTGCAAGTGAACCATCCCTTGCCTCCTACGACAAAACGCTGCGTGTGTGGCGTGCAGCGTCGCGCACTTGCTGTAGGTTGATCACTTCGGCGACCTCGAAGCGAGGGGGCAGGGCACCTTCGACTGGGCGCAAGCGCAGCACAGGTGGGAAGTAGCCCATGCGTCCGTGCAGCTCCGCCAGCAAACATGCTGCGATGGTGTT
>JANWUW010000050.1 GCA_025057935.1 Thermoflexales bacterium | reverse complement strand
GCGCAGTATCATCCACAGCCGTATGGTCTCCAGCGATGTCTTCAAGCAGGTGATGCGCCGCTGGGCAAGCACTGTCACCATCGTCACAGCGCGCGCGGACGAGACGATCTACGGGCTAACTGCCACTGCCTTCACGCCGCTCAACGCCGAGCCGCCTGAGGTGCTCGTGTGCATCGGCAAGCGCACACGCACTCACCCGCTCATCGAGCAAGGCGGCGTGTTTTGCGTAAACTTCCTCGTCCCTGAGATGAGGTCCCTCTCCGAGCGCTTTGCAGGGCGGCGCCCTCATGAAGCGCGCTTTGAGGGTGTGCGCTTCCGCAGCGAGGCAACTGGCGCACCCGTACTCAGCGACGCGCTCGCTTATCTCGACTGCCGCGTGGTGCGTGCGCTCGACGCTGGCGAGCACACCATCTTCATCGGTCGAGTTGAAGCCGCTGAGGTTCAACGCCCCGAGGACATGCCGCTGCTCTACTTCAACAGCCACTACCACACATTGGGCGAGCGTCTTGAGTGAGCATGGGGCTTGAAGCCATCGCGGCTGCCTTCGCCTGCGCGCGCGCCGAAGGGCGCCCAGCGCTGATGCCGTACTGGTCGCTCGGCTACCCCGACGCGCCCACATCGCTGCGCGTGATCCAAGCGCTCGCTGAAGCCGGCGCCGACCTCATCGAGCTCGGCGTGCCGTTTAGCGACCCGCTGGCAGACGGGCCGATCATTCAACACGCTAATCAAACAGCGCTGGCGCGCGGTATCACGGTGCGCGCGTGCATGGAGCTAGCAGCCCAGGCACGACACAGCGGGGTTCGTGTGCCCATGCTGGCAATGGGCTACGCCAACCCCATGCTGGCGTACGGCGAAGCGCGCTACGTGGCAGACTGGGCTGCTGCAGGCGCAGATGGGCTGATCGTCCCCGACTTGCCGCCCGAAGAAGCAAGCTCTCTTGAGCGCGCTTGCGCTGCTCACAATCTGGCGCTGGTGCAGTTCGCTGCGCCCACCAGCACTGAGGCGCGCATTCGTCTCGCGACTGCACACGCTACTGGGTTCATCTACGTCGTCTCTGTGGCTGGCGTGACGGGCCCGCGCGAGCAGCTCGCTGAGGGGCTGCGCGAATACGTGCTGCGCGTCAAGTCGCACGCGCAGGGCAAGCCAGTTGTAGTTGGCTTTGGCATCAGCAAGCCCGAGCATGTGCGCGAAGTGGGTCAATTCGCCGACGGCGTGATCGTCGCCAGCGCACTGTTGCGCCAAGCCGGCGAGGCCGCTGACCCAGCCGCGGCTGCTTACGCTTTTGTGCGTCAACTGCAATACTGGCGTTAGGCTCAGCTTGTCTTCAACATCGAAGCTCTGGCTAAGCTTCGCACCGTACGATGTGCTTCCACGTGGAGGTGAAGCCGACCATGAGCCGAAAAGTGCTACTTGGCAACGCGAGCGAGGTGCCGCAAGGCAGGCTCAAGGCCTTTGATGCAGAGGGCATCTCGATCCTTGTCGCCCGCATTGGCGATCGCTTCTGCGCAGTGCAGAACAAGTGCCCCCACCTTGGCTTGCCGATGACCACCGGCAAGTTGGAGGGCAACGCGGTGGTCTGTCCCTGGCACGGCAGCCGCTTTGACATGTGCACGGGTCAGAACTTGGATTGGGTGCGCGGCGTGCTCGGATTAACGCTGCCAGACTGGTCGCGCCGCATCATTGCGCTCGGCAAGCAACCTTCTGGAGTCCGCACCTATTCCGTCTTTGAGGAAGACGGCAAACTCTACGCGGAGCTCCCTTGAGCTCGCTTGTGAGAGCTTGCTGCCGTGCCCACTCTCGGCGCGCAGGTTGTTCCTGCAAGATTTGGTGAGCTGCGCCGCGCCTTGGCGCAGCTCACTGCCGAAGAGGTGGGCGCACTCGACCCCGCGCTGGGTGATTGGTTGCGTCGTCCGCTCGGGCGTGAAGCTCTCACGACTTACCTCATCGCTGCCGCTGGCTCCACCTTCGTGTGCCTCATGAGCCTTGAGCCGGCAGGGGTGATGGTGCTCGAGCGCGGCGAGAAAGCTGCGCGCGTGCGCCTGCTCGCCGTCGCGCCGGACATGCGACGGCGCGGCTTGGCGCGCACACTGCTCGAACACGCAGATGGAGTGACGCGCAGAGCAGGCTTGCGCTGGTTGTGGATGCTCGTCCCTGCCGCTAACCTCCCTGCGACGCGCTGCGCGTTGAGCTGTGGATACCGCCGCTACCGCCCGCAATACATGCGCCGCGCGCATCCCGCGTCGCTGCCCAGCGCGCTTGCTCCTGTGTCGCTCGATCCCGTCCCCCTCGACCAAGCTAGTTCCGAGCTGACGCTCTGGATCTCGCGCGCCGCACGACAAGGCGATGCGTGGTGTGCCGACCTAGCAACCCATGATGTGCGCCCATGGAGCTTTGCTGCGCCCTCAACGGGCATCATCTATCACATTCGCGCCGCCCGACAAACAGTTGGGCTAGCAGCAGTGCAGCGCGAGACCGAAGCGCACGTTGCGCTCTGGCTGTGGCTCGACCGCGCGCACTGGGGGAGCGAAGTGGAGATGAGCGTGCTCAAAGCGCTGCTTGGCTCGCTCGATTTCGAGCCGCACACGCTGGACGTAGAGCTCGGCAGCACCGAACACCTGCGCTACGCAGCGCCGCTTTACAAGGCGGCAGGGTTCGTGCCTTTGCTGCGCGAGCGCGTGGTGATGATCAAGCGCTTGCCGCGCGCAGGCTAGGCGACCGCGCCAAACCAACGCAACGCGTCGTGCACGGTTTCCTCAAAGGGGCGAGGAGCAAAGCCAAGCAAGCCTCTTGCCTGCGAGGCATCTACAGGGCACCAAAACGCTGCTAGGCGCACGGTGTCGGGCAGCATCACAGCCGCCTGCAACACTGCGAGCGCAAAGCGGCGCGGCAGACGCAGCCGACGACGCCGCATACCTTGCACTCGATCCACGGTCTCGAGCAACGCACGCAGCGAGAGGTTGTGACCTCCAAGCGCAAGACGCGCACCGCTCGGCGCTTGTGTGGCAGCCACGAGGTGAGCCTCGGCGACATCACGCACATCGACCACATTGAGGATCGCCTCGAAGTAAAACGGCATGCGCCCCCTCGCGGCTGCGAGCAGCACTCGCCCCGTAGTGGGCTTCACATCCCCGGGACCGAAGACAGCGGTCGGCAGCAACGCCACTGGCTGCAAATCTCGCGCCGCCAACACGCGCTGCTCCATCGCCCACTTCGCCTCGAAGTAAGCACTGCGCGCCGTCCCTGGCACGTAAGCGCTGGTCTCGTTGAGGGGCGACATGTTGGGCGTGCAGCGCTGCATCATCGTGCTGAGCGAGCTGGTGTAGATCAAGCGCTGCACGCCTGCTGCGCGTGCTGCTGCGATCACGCGCTGCACTTCAGCTTCTGCATCGGCAACAGCGCGCGCAACATTCCATATCCCTTGTGGGTAACGCGCTGCCGCGTGAAATACAAGGCTGCAGCCGTGCATCGCCCGCGCTAAGCTCGAAGCGTCGCCCAAGTCAGCTTCAATCCACTCCACCGGCAGGTCAGCGATAGCGCCTGTCGCGTTTGGGCGCCGGCGCACAGCCCGCACGTGCCAGCCGCGCGCCACTGCAGCGCGCGCGATATGCCCGCCGATGAAGCCCGTGGCACCCAAAACGCAGACTGCCTGCTTTGAGCCAGAGGTTTGAGTCGCGTGTTGCGTCATCGCTGCTCCACTGCACGCACCGCACCGGTCGCTCGCCAGCATACAGCGCCCCAAGCGTTGAAGCCGAAGCTCAACATTTGTGCAAATCCCAGTGCAAAGGTTTCACACATTGTTGACACCCCCTCGAGGTGTGTTATCATGGCCCTTGCACGTTTCTCTCCACAGCGTGCGAAAGAAGAGAGACCCAGTAAGGAGGAAAAGCGATGCAACTCTCTCGACTCTCTATAAAGCTTTCTTCAGCATTTGCCCTTGGCTCGCTGGTGTTAGCTGCATGCGCTACGCCACCAGCCACTCCCGCGCCCACGCAGCCTCCGGCTGCACCACCTGCACAAGGTGGCACGACCCAGCAAACTGGAGAGTGGTCGCTCGCGAAGGCGGCAGAGCCATACCGCGGCACTAGTATCAAATGCGTATTCCTCGATCGCCCCGGCTATCGAGCTGCCATCCAATTGCTCCCCGAGTTCGAGAGCATCACGGGCATTGACGTGCAGTGGGAGACAATGCCCTATGAGAACAGCCGCGAGAAGCAAGTCCTCGACTTCACCGGGCAAACGGGGAATTACGACTGCATTCTGATAGACGTTGTTTGGATTGGTGAGTTCGCATCCTCGGGCTGGGTGGTGCCGCTGGAGAAGTTCTACAAGGACCCAGCGCTTGCTGATCCAAAGCTGAACCTTGAGGGCTTCTTCCCGATCTTGCTGGAGTCCTTCGGCACTTGGAATGGCGTTATCTACGGCTTGCCCTTCGACAACTATTCCGGCGTGCTCTTCTACAACCGCTGCATGTTGGAGGAAGCGGGCTTCAAAGAGCCTCCGAAGACCTGGCAGGAGCTGAAGGACGTGTATGGTCCTGCGCTGACGAAGGACGGCAAGTATGCGTTTGCGCTCCAGTCGCGCCGTGGCGAAACCCAGTCCGCAGACTCGTTCATGCGAATGATCTGGCCGTTTGGCGGCTCGCTGCTTGACGAGAACTTTGAGCCCAACCTCTCCTCGGAGAAGTCGCTTGCCGGCTTGCGCTTCCGCCAAGAGCTAATGAAGTACATGCCACCGGATATTGTTGAGTGGGATCACGACGAGACGGTGCAAGCATTGGCGCAGGGCAAAGTGGCCATGATCACCGAGTGGAGCGCTTTCAACGCCTACTTCACGGATCCCACTACTTCCAAGATCACCGACTGCATTGGTTACGCCGTGGAGCCTGCTGGTCCAGCAGGTCCGAAGCCAGCGCTGGGCGGCTTCTCGCTGGGCGTGAGCGCATTCAGCTCGCCAGAGAAGCAAGCCGCAACGTGGCTCTTCATCCAGTGGATCACCTCTGAGGAGAAGGCGAAGGACTACATCCGCGCAGGAGGTGTTTCCGGGCGCATGAGCGCCTACGAAGACGAGGAGCTGCGCAAGCAGTATCCCTACTTCGAACCTCTTGTGGTCTCTTGGAAGGAGTACGGGAATCCCATTTTCCGCCCGCGCTTCCCCGAGTGGCCAGCCATTTCGGAACTGATTGCGCAGACGGGCACTGAGATGATGCTGGGCCGCATCTCTGTGGAAGAGGGTGCGAAGTTGCTCGACCAACAGATCCGCGAAATTCTCGACAAGGCGGGCTACTACTCTGGCAAGAAGCCAAAGCTCCAGTAAGAGCAAGCAAGGCACGCTATGGAACTCCGTGAAATGGCAGAGCGTGCAGTATCGGAGGTGGGGGCAGTGCTTGCTGCCCTCACCCCCGATACCCCTACACGCATGATCGACGAAATCCTCCGCGCCAAGCGCATCGCTTGCTACGGCGTTGGTCGCGAGGGACTAATGATGAAGGCGCTGTGCATGCGCCTCATGCACCTTGGCTTCGATGCTCATGTCGTGGGTGACATGACCACTCCCCCCATCGGGCCGGGTGACCTTCTCATCGTCAGTGCGGGCCCCGGTTACTTCTCCACGGTGCTTGCCCTGATGGGGGTGGCACGCAAGAGCGGAAGCCGGACGATGGTGGTGACCGCCCAGCCTGAAGGCGAAGCCGCGAAACAGGCTGATGTGGTGATCGTACTCCCCGCTCAAACCATGGCTACCGATCAAACCGCCCCCACGAGCATCTTGCCCATGGGCAGCTTGTACGAGGCTGCACAGTTGCTCTTCTTCGACCTGATCACCATCCTCCTTCGCGAGCGCACGGGACAAACACCTGAACAGATGCGCGCCCGCCATACGAATCTAGAATGACTCGGTGCTTCGCGTCCATATAGTCGTCTCATGCTCAGGCGAGTGAATTGGCCAGCAGTGGCGCTCATCACCCCCGCCGTGATCGCCCTGCTGGCTGTCGGCATTTATCCCTTGCTCTTCGTGCTGGACGTCAGCTTGCGCCAGTACCAGCTCACGAAGCCCTACCTGGGCACCGACTACGTTGGTCTACAGAACTACCTCTCAGTGCTCAACGACGGGCTGTTCTGGGGTTCGCTGGGGCGAACAGCGCTCTTCTTTTTGCTTGCTGTCCCTGCCGAAGTCGTGCTCGGCACCCTAATTGCCCTCTTCGTAGACGGCACGCGCTGCCGCTTGTGCTCAGCGGTGCTCCGAGTGATGCTGGTGCTCCCCATTGCCATGACGCCCACTGTCACCGGCTTGATCGGGCGGTTGCTATTCAACCGAGACTTCGGGCTGGTGAACTACCTCCTGTCCCTTGTCGGAGTCGAGCCCATCGCATGGTTGGGTGAGCCAGAACCTGCGATGATCACCATCGCGCTCATGGATATCTGGCAGTGGACGCCCTTTGTAGCGCTGGTGATGCTATCGGGGTTGGCACTTGTTCCTCAAGACGTGCGCGAGTCTGGACACCTAGATGCTGGTTACGGGTGGCACTTCTTCCGCAACATCCAGATGCCGTACCTTTTGCCTGGCTTAACGGCTGTGCTCATCCTGCGCACAGTTGACATCTTGAAGTTGTTCGACATGGTATTTGTGCTCACGCGCGGTGGTCCTGGGGTCTCCACGGAGCTTGTGAGCGTTTACATTCAGCGCGTGGGATTTCGCATCTTCGACATGGGCGTTGCTTCCGCTCAAGCGATTTTGCTGCTTGTTCTGTGCATCGTTCTCTCCCGCGCCTACGTTCGCTTTTTCTACCGTCAGATAGAGGCATAACCCATGGCAACGCTATCCTCCTCCAGCGCAAAGCCCCTCAGCACTCACCATGCTCCCTGGATGAGTCACATTGCGCTCGTCCTGCAAGCGGTTGCCGCACTAGCACTCGCGATCTTGATTCTGCTACCGGTGCTCTGGATGGTCACAACCTCGCTGAAGACCACAGTAGATACCTTTGCTATCCCCCCAGTGCTGGTGTTCAAGCCAACCCTTGAACACTACGAGGCACTACGCGCGGAAGGTGCAGTCTTCAGGGGGTTGTTGAACAGCCTGATCGTCGCCTCCGCTTCGACCCTGCTCTCCATTGCGCTCGGCGCTCCTGCAGCGTACGTGCTGGCGCGCTTCAACTTCAAGGGTAAAGCGGATTTGTGGTTTTGGATCATCTCGAACCGCTTTATCTCGCCCATCGTGGTGGCTTTGCCCTTCTTCCTTGTGGCTCGCAACCTGCAGTTGCTGGACTCTCACCTGGCGCTCGTGCTGGTGTATCTCACGTTTGGGGTGCCTCTCGTGGTCTGGTTGTGTGTGGATCAATTCCGCGCGGTGCCCACCGAGGTTGACGAAGCGGCGCGGGTGGATGGCGCGAACTTGTGGCAGACTTTCTTCCGCATCAACCTGCCGCTGGCGGCGCCGGGCATCGCTGTCGCTGGCATCCTGACCTTCATTGCAAGTTGGAACGAGCTGCTGTTTGCTCTCGTGCTCACCCGCGCTGCAGCACGCACTGTCCCCGTGGAGGCAGCAAACTTCATGACGGGCTTTGGCATTCGCTGGGGGCCGATGATGGCTACAGGCACGCTCATTGTGCTGCCGGTGTTGATCTTTGCGCTGATAGCCTCACGCAGCCTCGTGCGTGGTTTGACAATCGGAGCGGTCAAATGACTCAAGGATACACCTTTGGGATCAACCTAAGCTTTGCAGTGAAGCGCTGGCCGGAGCCAGAGGCTTGGGCGGCAATCGTGCGCGAAAAGATGGGGCTGGAGTGGGTCCAGTTTTCGTTTGACCTCTTGGATCCCTGGTGGCCTGCTCCTGAACGCGATGCGCTAGCACAGCGCGTGCGCCGCGCGACAGAAGCCCAAGGGATCAAGATCCACAGCGCCTTTGTAGGCTTAGCTGCCTACACCTATAACAGCCTCTTGCACCCTCTCGAAGAGGGAAGGCGCGCCGCGCGCGAATGGTGGCAGCGCGCCATTGACTTAGGGGCCGCGCTGGGCGCAAAGGCAGTCGGAGGTCCACTTGGTGGCTTGAGCGTGAACGAGTTCGGAGACGCAGCGTGTGTTCAAGCACGTTACCGCGCCCTGCTGGAGGACATCGTGAGGCTATCAGAGCATGCAAAGCGCGCCGGGCTAGAGATGTTGCTCGTTGAGCCAACACCGCTTACGCGCGAGTTTCCGCACACGCCCGAGCAGGCGCGAGAGATGATGGAGGTTTTGCGCAGCCAAGTGGCGGTGCCAATCGGCTACGCCCTTGATGTCGGACATGCTCTGTACCGCCCCCTCTACGGCGCACGTGCCCAACTGGAGGAGTGGCTGAAGCCGCCCCTTGGCGAAGCCATCGCCTTGTTCCACCTTCAGAACACCGACTTCCAGAGCGACTCGCATTGGGGCTGGCCTGACGAACGCGGGCGGTTCGACGTTTGGCAATTCGCGCAGACGCTGCGCACGCACAATCTCGCCGACCGACCGATCTTCCTAGAAGTGTTCTACGCCTTCGAGGCCGCCGACGAGTTTGTGTTGAGCAACATCGTGAGTTCTGTGCAGCACTGTAAAGCCGCTCTCGCTTAAAGTGATTGTCGTGGGGCTTCAAGCAAAATCGGCTTGAAGCCCAATTTTTGGCGATTGCGTCGCCAAAGGCGCTTCGAACGCTTCTGAAGCCCGCATGACCTTATCAAGCGCTCGCTCCATCACTGCTGCGTTATCCTTAAGGCAGCGCCGAGGCGTCTATTTGCACCTCAGCTCATTGCCCCCTTCGCTTCAGTTCAGGAACAGCATCTTTGCCACTCCCAACCTTTGCCTGGGCTCGGCTAACTCCACAATTGGCGCACCGCCGCTCTACCGTTGAAAGTCGTCTTTCATTGCCGCGCCTAACGCTTGGCTCGCTGCCTCTAACCCCGCCCAGACTCGTCGAAGGTGTGCTACAATGTTAGGCATCCCACGTTTGAGGCAAAGCATGCTGTCTCGCATCCAGCGCGGGCGAAAGCGTCGCTCGTGCGCTTTTGTCGTTTAGTACGCATCACCAAGCCGACCCTGTATTCGTGCGTCAACCCTGTGTCACCTTGTGTGCAGTTTCCCAGTGAGTGGGCAAGGACGGTGAGCCAATGGAGCTAAAGGACTTCAAAGCCCTGCGCATTAGTCTTGCGTCGCCTGAGCAAATTCTCTCTTGGTCTTATGGCGAGGTCACCAAGCCCGAGACCATCAACTACCGCCGCCTGCGTCCAGAGAAGGACGGGCTCTTTGACGAAGCGATCTTCGGACCTACGCGCAATTATCAGTGCGCTTGCGGCAAATACAAGAGCATCCGCTACAAAGGCATCGTCTGCGAGAAATGCGGCGTCGAGGTCACTAAGTCCAGCGTGCGCCGCGAGCGCATGGGGCACATCAAGTTAGCAGCGCCTGTCGCACACATCTGGTACACGCGACGCGTGCCCAGCTTCCTCGGCACGCTGCTCGACATCTCGCGCCGCAACCTCGACCGCGTGCTCTACTTCGCCCAATACGTCGTCACCTACGTGGACGAAGAGGCACGCCAGAAAGTGCTGAAGCGCCTAGAGGAGGAACACGCTAAGCGCATCGCTGACCTAGAAGCCAAAGCGCGCGCCCAAGAAGACACCGCGAGCGGGCGACTGCTCAAGCAGATCATCCAGCTCCAGCAAGAGCTCGACCGCATCAACCAAGCATTCGACGACCGCCTGCAGGACGAGACCGACACGCTGATGCGCGCCGCGCAGCGCACTCAGCGCGAGATCGAAGCTAAGACCAACAAGACCATCCGCACCCCCATCGTCTTCGAGCCCACGGGCACCGTCATTGCTGAGGTCGGCGAGACGGTGGGGCGTGTGCACCTCACCGCGCTCTCGCGCGTAGTCAAGGAGCAGATCAACCTTATCGAGAGCAAGATCAAAGAAGAGCGCGAAGCAGCGACGAGCAAGATCCGCGGCGAGATTGAGCTGCTGCAAAGCAAAGTAGACGAGGATGCGCGCCAGCTTAGCGCGCGCCTCGCCGAGGAAATCCAGCAGCTCAACGCGCGCTACGCCGCCGACAAGGAAGACCTTGAAAACCTCGCCGTGTGCCAGTTCATGCCCGAAAGCCGCGTGCGCGAGCTGCGGACGCGCTTCGGCAACGTGTTTAAGGCGGACATGGGCGCAGAGGCGTTCTACGAAATCCTGCGCCGCATGGACCTCGACCAGCTCGCGAAGGAGCTATGGCGTGAGGTGCGGCATTCAGTAAGCAAGGTCAAGAAGAAGAAAGCGATCAAGCGCCTGCGCATCGTCGAGGCGCTGCGCAAGAGCGGCAATCGCCCCGAGTGGATGATCCTCACCGTGTTGCCGGTCATCCCGCCCGAGCTGCGCCCAATGGTGCAACTGGACGGCGGGCGCTTTGCCACCTCAGACCTCAACGACCTTTACCGCCGCGTGATCAACCGCAACAACCGCCTTAAGCGCCTGCTCGAACTCGGCGCGCCCGACGTGATCGTGCGCAACGAGAAGCGCATGCTGCAAGAGGCTGTGGATGCGCTGATCGACAACAGCCAGCGCGGCAGGGCGCTTAGCCGCCGCGGTCGGCGCGAGCTGAAGTCGCTCAGCGACATGCTGAAGGGCAAGAAGGGGCGCTTCCGCCGCAATCTGCTCGGCAAGCGCGTGGACTACAGTGGGCGCTCCGTGATCGTCGTTGGACCCACGCTGAAGCTGCACCAGTGCGGCTTGCCCAAGAGCATGGCGTTGGAGCTGTTCAAGCCGTTCGTGCTCCAAAAGCTCATGGAATACAACTACGCCAACAACATCCGCGGCGCGCGTCGCATCGTGGAGCGTGAGCGCCCTGAAGTGTGGGAAGTGCTGGAGGAAGTGATCAAGACGCGCCCTGTGCTGCTCAACCGCGCCCCCACGCTGCACCGCCTTGGCATCCAAGCCTTCGAACCCGTCTTGATCGAAGGCAAAGCCATTCAGCTTCACCCGCTGGTGTGCCAAGCCTTCAACGCCGACTTCGACGGCGATCAGATGGCGGTGCACGTGCCGCTCAGCCGCAAGGCGGTCGAGGAGGCGCGCAAGCTCATGATCAGCACCAGCAACCTGCTTAAGCCCGCTGATGGCGAGCCCATCGTCGGCCCGACCAAGGACATGGTGCTGGGCGTGTACTACCTCACGCTCTTCGACCCACGCCCGCTGCCCGGCGACGGCAAAGCGTTCTACAGCATCGACGAAGTGGAAATGGCTTACGCCCTCGGTCACGTCCACATCCACGCCAAGATCAAGCTCTGGGCCGACACCTACTTCGACGAGCAGCACAACCGCTATCCAGACGAGAAGCCGCGCCGCAAGCTGATCGACACCACCGTCGGGCGCGCCTTGTTCAACCGCATCGTCCCAAAGGAAATGCAGTTCGTCAACCGCACGCTCGACAAGGGCGCGCTCCAGAAGCTGGTCAACCAAGCCTATCTCGTGCTCGGCGAAGACCGCCGCCAAGAGGTGGTGGCGTTCGTGGACGACATCAAGGACATCGGCTTCAAGTATGCCACTCGATCAGGCGTGAGCATCGCCATCAGCGACCTCACCGCGCCACAGGAGAAATACGCTATCCTCGCGCAAGCCGAGGCGAAAGTGCAAGAGGTGGAGCGTCAGTATCGCCGCGGCTTAATGACCGAAGACGAGCGCGACGCACGCGCCATCGCCATCTGGCAAGAAAGCCGCGATCAGGTCTCCGAAGCCGTGAAAAAGGTGATGGATCCCTTAGGCAACCTCAGCCTGATGGCGAACAGCGGCGCCACAAAAGGCGGCTTCGGCCCCATCACGCAGCTTGCGGGCATGCGCGGCATGATGGCTGATCCCTCCGGACGCATCATCGCCCTACCGATTCGCTCCAGCTTCCGCGAAGGGCTTGATTCGCTGGAGTTCTTCATCTCCACACACGGGCAGCGCAAAGGCTTGGCCGACACAGCCATGCGCACCGCAGACGCCGGCTATCTCACCCGCCGCCTTGTGGATGTGGTGCAGGACGTGATCATCAACGCGCACGATTGCGGCACGCATCAAGGCATCTGGATCCGCGCGAGCGACGACGTCGGCGGGCAGAAGATGCGCGAACGCGCCGTGGGACGCATGGCTGCCGCGGACATCAAACACCTCAAGACGGGCGAAGTGATCGTGAAGCGCAACGAGATGATCGACGAGCACAAGATGGACGCGATCGAGCAAGCTGGCATCACAGAGGTCTATGTGCGCTCGCCGCTCACCTGCGAGCTGGAGCACGGCATCTGCCAGATGTGCTACGGGCGAGATCTGGGGCGCGGCAAGCTCGTCGCGGTCGGCGCTGCCGTCGGCATCATCGCCGCACAGTCCATCGGCGAGCCGGGCACGCAGCTCACCCTGCGCACCTTCCACACAGGCGGCGTCGCGGCTGGCACAGACATCACGCAAGGTCTGCCGCGCGTGGAGGAGCTGCTGGAGGCGCGTAAGAAGCCCAAAGGCGAAGCCATCGTCGCCGACATCGCCGGGCGCGTGCACATCGAACGCCTTGAGGGCGGCATCCGCCGCGTCGTCATCACCAACACCCAAGTGCAACGCGATGTGTATCACATCCCCGGCAACTGGTCCATCAAGGTCCAAGACGGCGACGAGATCAAAGACAAAACCGTGCTCGCCACGCGCGGAGATCAGGAGATCGTCGCCGAACATGGCGGCCGCGTGGTGCGCGATGGGCTGACGATCACCATCGTCTACGAGAAGAAAGACGAGGTGGAATATGACGTGCCGCCTGCCGCGCGCCTGCTCGTGATGGAAGGGCAAGAGGTGAAAGCCGGCGACCCGATCACCGAGGGCACAAAGAACCCGCACTTGCTGCTCAAAGTCCTCGGACGCGAGGCTTGCCAGATGTATCTGCTCAGCGAGGTGCAAAAGGTGTATCGCTCGCAGGGCGTCAACATCAACGACAAGCACTTCGAGATCGTGATCCGCAAGATGACCCTGCGCGTGCAGATCACCTCGCCGGGCGACTCGGACTACCTGCCGGGCGACCTCGTGAACCGCATCACGTTGACCAAGGTGAACGAGAAGCTGATCAGCGAGGGCAAGAAGCCCGCTGTGGGCGTGCCCGTGCTGCTCGGCATCTCCAAAGCCGCGCTCTCAACCGAATCGTTCCTCTCAGCCGCTTCGTTCCAGCACACGCTGCGCGTGCTGGCAGAGGCAGCGCTGGAAGGGCGGCGCGACGACTTGCGCGGCTTGAAGGAAAACGTCATCCTCGGCAAACTTATCCCTGCTGGCACCGGCTTCCGCGGCGAAGGCGTCACTGAGTATGAGGGCGTGTCTTTGCTGCCAGAGCCCTCGGAGCAGAAGCCGTCGCTGACCGACGTGATGATGGCACGCCTGTTGGGCGAGGGAGAGGGCGAAACGTTGGACGCCTCCACGCGCGCCATGGAAGCGTTCCTGTTTAACCCGCCGCAAGACGAAGAGGGCGAGTCGCGCTAAACGCTTGGCTGATGAGCGCGGGGTGAGCAGAGAGGCTCACCCCGCGCAATTTTCACCATTGGAACTTGCGCGGTTTGCGTCGCTCAGGACGAGGATAGGCGGCTTCGTATTCGCTCACGTTGCCTACAAACCAGCGCACCTCGCCATCGTCTTCTATAGCGAGGATGTGCGTCGCCACGCGGTCGAGGAACCAGCGGTCGTGGCTGATGATCAGCGCGCTGCCAGCGAAGTTCTCGAGCGCATCCTCCAGCGCACGCAACGTGTTCACATCGAGGTCGTTGGTCGGCTCGTCAAGCAGCAACACGTTGGCGCCTTCCTTCAACGTCTTGGCGAGGTGCACGCGGTTGCGTTCGCCGCCTGATAGCGCGCTGACTTTCTTCTGCTGATCGCTGCCGAGGAAGTTAAAACTTGCCACGTAGGCGCGGCTGGGCACTCTGCGCGGTCCAAGCTGCAAGTATTCCTCGCCGCCGCTGATCTCCTCCCACACAGTTTTGTCTCCATCCAGCGGGCGAAGCTGGTCGGCGTAGCCGATCTTCACTGTTTCGCCGATGCGGATAGTGCCGCTGTCGGGCTTCTCCTGCCCAACAATCATGCGGAAGAGCGTGGTTTTGCCCACGCCGTTCGGTCCAATGATGCCCACGATCGCGCCGGGCGGCACTTTGAAGCTCAAGTTCTCGTAAAGCACGCGATCGCCGTAGCGCTTGGAGACGTTCTCGAACTCAATCACCACATCGCCAAGGCGCGGACCCGGCGGAATGTAGATCTCCAGCTCCTCACGGCGCTTCTCGGTCTCTTGGGAGAGCAACTTCTCGTAAGCGGCGACGCGCGCCTTGCTTTTCGCTTGGCGCGCCTTGGGCGACATGCGAATCCACTCCAGCTCGCGCTCCAGCGTCTTCTGACGCTTGCGATCTGCCTTTTCCTCTTCGGCAAGACGCTTGGCTTTCTGCTCCAGCCACGATGAGTAGTTGCCCTTCCACGGGATGCCGTAGCCGCGATCCAGCTCCAGGATCCACTCCGCGACGTTGTCGAGGAAGTAGCGGTCGTGCGTGACGGCGATGACAGTGCCTTTGTATTCGCGCAAGTGCTTCTCCAGCCAGCTCACGGATTCGGCATCGAGGTGGTTGGTCGGCTCGTCGAGGAGCAGGATGTCTGGCTCAGCGAGCAACAGCCGACACAGCGCCACACGACGTCGCTCGCCACCACTGAGGACGCGAATGGGTGTGTCGGGCGGAGGGCAGCGCAGCGCGTCCATGGCGACTTCTAGGCGCTGGTCGAGCGTCCAGGCGTCGTGTCGGTCAAGTTCCTCCTGCAGACGCGCCTGCTCGGCAATGAGCGCATCATAGTCGGCGTCGGGCTCGCTGAACTTCTCGTTGATTGCTTCATACTGCCGCAGCAGGTTTACGACAGGCTGCACGGCTTCTTCCACCACCTCACGCACTGTTTTGTTGGGGTCGAGTTGGGGTTCCTGTTCAAGATAGCCGCGCGTGTAACCTGGCGAGAGGTACGTCTCGCCGATGTAATCATTGTCCACGCCAGCCATGATGCGCAGCAGCGTGCTCTTGCCCGAGCCGTTCAAGCCGATGACGCCGATTTTCGCGCCGTAGTAGAAGCCGAGCGAGATGTCGCGCAGCACCTGCTTGTTGGGCGGATAGATGCGCCCTACACGCACCATGGAGTAGATCACCTTGTTGGTCTCTGCCATAGCGAGTTGCGCGCGCGATTGTATCGGTCGAGCGGCATTGCGTGAAGACGCGCCGCATTTACCTCACCCCAGCGAACCCGTGAGGCTGCGTTGAGTCGAAAAACTGCGCAGCCCCGAGGGGCGCTCCTCTGCAGTGAGGGGTGCCCCTCGACGTTCGATTAGACTAGCGCTACGCTCACTTTGCTGCACACGGTGTTCAGCCATGACCAAGATCACTTTCATCGGTGCCGGCAGCACAGTCTTCGCCAAGACCCTGCTCGGCGACATCCTCAGTTTCCCCGAACTTACGGAGTCGCATATCAGCCTGCATGACATTGATCCAGAACGCCTGCGGACCTCCGAAGTTGTCGCGCACAAGGTCGCTGAGAAGCTCGGGGCGCGTCCGCACATTGAGGCGACGCTGGATCGCAAGCGTGCGGTGGACGGCGCTGACTACGTGATCACCATGTTTCAGATCGGCGGCTACAAGCCCTCGACGGTGATCGACTTTGAGATCCCGAAGAAATACGGGCTGCGCCAGACCATCGCCGACACGCTTGGCGTCGGCGGCATCATGCGCGCGCTGCGCACCATCCCCGTCCTGCTCGATCTCGCGCACGAGATGGAAGCGCTCTGCCCGCATGCAGTGCTGTTGCAGTACGTCAACCCCATGGCGATGAACTGTTGGGCGCTGCATCGCGCTTCGAAGATCAAAGCCGTTGGGCTGTGCCACAGCGTGCA
>JANWUW010000003.1 GCA_025057935.1 Thermoflexales bacterium | reverse complement strand
CAAGCGGTCATCGTGCGAAAAACCGGCTTTGGCGCGTAAGTCGATGCAGCGATGCACGTAGTTTCAGTGACCTCAAGCGGTCATCGTGCGAAAAACGCAGCAGCAGCGGTAACGGCTGCTGCTGCGGTGGCGAGTTTCAGTGACCTCAAGCGGTCATCGTGCGAAAAACCGAGTGCTCGCAAGACTATCTCTTAGGTCTCGCAAGCCTCACAAGGCGCTTCGCATGGCGCGTTGCGCCTCTGGTGCAACCAAGTATACCCGAACTTGCGCTCTCGTCAATGCCCTCGTGCTGTCCACGGCGAGAATCACTTTCTGCACCAAAACCGCCGCGGTTCTCGCCGCGCGCCTCTCGCGCTCGCCGCTATACTCCGCAGCCACAGGAGCGCAACCCATGGGACTACTCGACGGCAAGACAGCGCTGATCTTCGGCGTGGCGAACGACCACAGCATCGCGTGGGGCATCGCCAAAGCGTTCCGCCGCGAGGGCGCACGCCTCGGCTTCAGCTACGCCAACGAGAAACTCGAGCGCCGCGTGCGCCCGCTTGCCGAATCGCTCGGCAGCACCTTCATCGAGCCCTGCGATGTGAGCCGCGATGAAGACATCGCGCAAGTGATGCAAAAGGCGCGCAATGCCTTCGGCGAGATCGATATTCTCGTGCACTCCATCGCCTTCGCGCAACGCGAGGACCTCTCTGGTCCTTACTACACCGTCTCGCGCGAGGGCTTTCGTGTAGCGATGGACATCAGCGTGTATTCATTCACTGCGTTGGCGCGCGAGGCGCTGCCTATCCTGCGCCCCGGCGGCGCGTTGCTCACGCTTACTTACATCGGCAGCCAGCGCGCCGTGCCGCATTACAACGTGATGGGCGTGGCAAAAGCGGCACTGGAGGCGAGCGTGCGCTATCTCGCCGCTGACTTCGGCAACCACGAGAAGCGCATTCGCGTCAACGCCATCTCCGCAGGTCCGATCCGCACGCTGGCGGTTGCGGGCATCGCCGGCTCACGCGCGCTGATCAACCAGTTCAGCAAAGTGAGCCTGCTCCACCGCAACATCACGATTGACGATGTGGGGAACGCAGCGGTTTACTTGTGCTCAGATCTCGCCTCTGCAGTGACAGGCGAGGTGCACTATGTGGACGCTGGGTTCAACGTTGCTTTCCCCATGAGCGAGGAAGGCGAGGATTAGCCAGAGAGATGCTCGCCTAGCGCGCTCATCACTGTGTTTAGGTCTTTGTCGCCGCGCCCGCTCAAGTTGACCAGCAGGATGTGGTCGCGCGGCAGCGTCGGCGCGCGGCGGATCGCCTCGGCGACAGCATGCGCCGACTCTAGCGCGGGGATGATCCCTTCGAGCCGACACAGCAAGTTGAAGGCGTGCAGCGCCTCCTCGTCGGTGGCGTAGGTGTATTCGGCGCGCCCGATCTCGCGCAGGTAAACGTGTTCAGGTCCAACGCCTGCGTAGTCCAAGCCAGCGGAGATGGAATGCGTGGTGGCGATTTGCCCATCAGCGTTCTGCAGCACTACAGTCTTCATCCCTTGGAAGATGCCAACGCGCCCAGCAATCTCGGGGTGAACGCTTGGGGCGAAGCGCGCGGCGTGTTGCCCGCTTTCGATGCCGTGCCCGCCTGCCTCAACGCCCACTAGGCGCACTTGCTCATCGTGCAAAAAGCCGTAGAAGATGCCGATGGCGTTGCTGCCGCCGCCCACGCACGCGATGACCTGGTCGGGCAAGCGCCCAACCTGCGCGAGCATCTGCGCGCGCGCCTCGCGCCCGATCACGCTCTGGAAGTCACGGCAGATGGTGGGGTAGGGATGTGGACCGAGCGCGCTGCCGATCACATAGTAGGTGTCGTGGGGATGGGTCACCCAATCACGGATCGCCTCGTTCACGGCGTCCTTGAGGGTGCGCGTGCCACTCTCCACGCTGCGCACTTCGGCGCCGAGCAGGCGCATGCGGAATACGTTGGGCTGCTGGCGCTGCATGTCCACTGCACCCATGTAGATCACGCACGAAAGCCCGAGCAGCGCGCACGCTGTCGCTGTCGCGACGCCGTGCTGCCCTGCGCCGGTCTCGGCGATTACGCGCCGCTTGCCCATGCGCTTGGCGAGCAACACTTGCCCCAGCGCGTTGTTGATCTTGTGCGCGCCAGTGTGCAGTAAGTCTTCGCGCTTGAGGTAGATCTGCGCGCCGCCCAAGTGATCGCTCAGCCGCCGCGCGTGGGAGATCGGCGAAGGGCGCCCCACGTAGGTGTGTAGCAAATGTTCATACTCGGCGCGAAACGCTGGGTCTTGCCGCAGCTCATCGTAGGCTTCGATCAGCTCGTCGAGCACAGGCATCAGTGTCTCGGGCACGAAGCGCCCGCCATACGCGCCAAACTTGCCAGTGGCGTCTGGGCTGGTGGTCGAGGAGATCGCGCTCGGCGACGTCATGTGAGGTGCAATCTACCACGCCCGCGCCAGAGCGCTGAAGGCGGCTGGGTTGCTGAGCGAACCGCAATCGCGCGCACGGCGCGCGATTCTGCGTTAAAGTTAACGGTGTGATGTCGCTGTTGGAATCGCTGGTGGTGGGCTTGCCTGTGTTCGTTGTCTTGCTTGGACCGCTCATGTTCGTGCACGAGCTGGGGCACTTCATCGTTGCCAAGTGGGCAGGCATTCGTGTTGAGGAGTTTGGCTTGGGGATACCGCCGCGCATGGCGCGCTTGTTTCAGCGCGGCGAGACGGAATACACGCTGAACTGGTTGCCGATTGGCGCCTTTGTGCGCATGACAGGCGAGGAAGACCCCAGCGACCCACGCAGCTTTGCTGCACAGCCCAAGCGGTGGCGCTTCGCCGTGTTGTTCGCGGGTCCGTTCATGAACTTCGTCTTCGGGTTAGTGGTGCTCTTCGTTGCACATTTTGCCTTCGCTACACAGCCGACAGCGTTTCATTACTACGTCCTCTCGGTGCAACCCGGCGGGGTCGCGGCTGCGTTGGGCGTGCAGCCGGGTGATGAAATCTTGGCGGTGAACGGCGAGCCATTCAAGCAGCCGATTGACGCGTCCCATGCGTTCTCGGCAAGCGCGCTGCGTGAGGCGGTCTTGCGCAGCGCTGGCAAGACGCTGACGCTTGAAGTGGAGCGCGTAGTGGACGGGCAGCCGCAGCGCGTGGTCTTGCGCGGCACGGTGCCACAGCAGTTGAATCCGGAGGCGCCGCTGGGCGTGAGCGTGGCGTTCCGCGTGGTCGCGTCTGAGCGACGCGCATACACAATCGGCGAAGCTGCGCAGGCAGCGCTGGAGGACTTTGTCAGCGTCTGGATCAACCTCGTCCGTTTGCCTGCGGAGCTGATCAGCCAGCGCATGCCGCTCGAGCAAATGCGCCCAGTCGGCCCAGTTGGAATTACTAACATCGGCGTGGCGATGCTGGAGGAGCGTGAGACGCAGGGGCTGTTTCCGTTTGTGCGCTTTGCAGGCTTGATCAGCGTCTTGCTTGGGCTGACGAACCTCTTGCCGCTGCCCGCGCTGGACGGCGGGCGCATTGTGTTTGTGTTGATCGAAGCAGTGCGCGGCAGGCGCGTAGATCCAGCGCGTGAGCGTTGGGTTCACGGCGTGGGCATGGCGTTTTTGATCAGCCTTTCGCTCGCGATTTTGATCTTGGACATCGTTGCTCCGATCGACGTACGATGAGCGGCTCATCCAAGCGCCGTCGCGTGCGCCGTTGGTCGTTGGAGCGCGCGCTGGCGGCAATGCAGATGTTGCAACCTCTTCCCCCGGGCGCTCTGCTCGCGCTTTCCGACCTGAGCGGCGAGCGCTTCGAGGCGTGGCGGGCTGCTTGGGAGGCGCTGCCTGCTGAGCGACGGGTTGCGCTTGCCGAACAGTTGCGCGACGCCAGCGAGCGCCACTTTGTGCTGGACTTCAATGCCATCTTCGCACACACCTTAAGCGATCAAGAGGTGCGTGTGCGCCTTGCTGCTGCTGAAGGGTTGGCGCTTGAGCCCTCCGCCGCACACATTGACGTGTTGACGCGCACACTCGCCCAAGACCCCAGCGAGGCAGTGCGCGCAGCTGCAGCAAGCGCGCTCGGGGTTTGCATGGAAGCTATCGAGAGCGGTCAGTTGGCACCGCGATGGCGCGAGCAGGTGTATCGTGCGCTCATGGACGCGCTGCGCCGCGAGGCGTATGGGTCGCTAGCGTATCGCCGCGCGCTTGAAGCTGTGGCGTGCGTCTCCACTGAAGCGGTGGACTGGTACATCCGCGATGCATACGCTTCAGAAGACGATCTGCTTCACCTGAGCGCTGTCACTGCGATGGGATTGAGCCACAACCCTGCTTATCGCCCGCTGGTGCGCGCCGAGCTGCACAGCATCTCGCCGGCAGTGCGCCGAGCTGCCGCGCGCGCGTGCGGCAACCTCGACGACGAGGAAGCTGTTCAGGACCTCGTCTTGCTGCTCGAAGACCCCGATGAAGAGGTGCGCCAAGCTGCGCTGGCTGGTTTGGCGGACATCAGCGCGAGGTCGGCGCGCGAAGCGCTCGAGCGCGCCACGCGCAGCGCTGACGAGGACCTCGCTGCTCGCGCACGTGAAGCGCTCGAGATGTGGCTGTTCTGGCACGCTGATCTCGACGAGGTGTCCGACGCGTTGTTCAGGCTGATGGAGTTCGACGAAGACGCGCTGCGCTCGACGCGCGTGATCACGCCGCGCATTCGCCGAAGCCTCGGTGGACTGAGCAGGGACAGCCACGATGCGCCGAGCGCCTGAAAGCGCGCCCACCTGCTGATGCTCGTTTGACCGATGTGAGTTTGCACACGTGTGAGACGAAACGGGAGCAGGTGAGCGCAGCGTTGCGAGGCGTGCATCGCTGTGCTATAACCCTGCTCACATGGCGCCACCAATCATCGAGCTGCGCGAGATCAGCAAGTCCTTCCCCGGGGTTCAAGCGCTGGACCGCGTCAGTTTTGAGGTGCGCGAGGGCGAGGTGCATGCGTTGCTGGGCGAAAACGGCGCCGGCAAGTCCACCTTGATCAAAATCCTCACTGGCGCGCATCAGCCCGACAGTGGCACCATCTTGCTGCGCGGTCAGCCGATCACCATCCCCGACACTCGCCACGGTCTCAAGCTCGGCATCGCTGCGATCTACCAAGAGCTCAGCTTGTACCCTGACCTCAGCGTTGCCGAGAACATCTTCATGGGTCACCAGCCTAGCAACCGCTTCGGCGTTGTGAGCTGGCGGCAGATGCAGCAGCGCGCCCGTGCTATCCTGCACGAGCTTGACGCCGACGATCTCGATGTGTCGCGCCCTGTGCGTGGCTTAAGCGTCGGCAATCAGCAGCGCGTGGAGATCGCCAAGGCGCTCTCGCATGACGCGCGCATCTTGATCATGGACGAGCCAACGGCAGCGCTCACGCAGCATGACGTTGACCGACTCTTCGAGATCGTGCGGCGGCTGCGCGCGCGCGGCGTGGCGATTATCTACATCACGCACCGCCTTGAGGAAGTCTTCTTGCTTGCTGATCGCGTGACGGTGTTGCGCGATGGGCGCGTGGTGGGCGAGACCATGCATGTCTCGCAGACCAACCAAGCTGAGTTGGTGCGCATGATGGTGGGGCGGACGTTAGACACGTTCTTTCCCAAAGATGCAGCGGAGCCCGGTGAAGTGGTGCTCGAGGCGCGCAACCTCAGCTACGGGCGCACCACGCGCAACGTGAGCTTCGTGCTGCGGCGCGGCGAGATCGTCGGGCTGGCGGGATTGGTCGGCGCCGGACGGTCTGAGCTAGCGCAGGTGCTCTTCGGCATCACGCCCGCGGAGTCAGGCGAGATCCGCGTGGAGGGCAAGCCGGTGCGCATCCGCAACCCGCGTGAGGCGATGGCGTTGGGCATCGCCTATGTGCCCGAAGATCGCAAGCTGCAAGGGCTGCTGCTGCGCATGAACGTGCGCGAGAACACCACGCTGGCGGTGCTGCGCCAATTGCTCCGCTACGGCTTCGTGGATGATGCGGCAGAGATGCGCCTCACGCAGGAATATGTGGATCGCTTGCAGATCCGCACGCCCTCGCAAATGCAGCAAGTGGCTAACCTTTCTGGCGGCAATCAGCAAAAGGTGGTGCTCGCCAAGTGGCTGGCAGCGAAGCCAAAAGTGCTGATCCTCGATGAACCCACGCGCGGCATTGATGTCGGCGCCAAAGCCGAGATCCACCGCTTGATGAACACGCTCGCGCAGCAGGGTATGGCGATCCTGATGATCTCCTCGGAGTTGCCCGAGGTGTTGGGCATGAGCGATCGTGTGCTGGTGATGCGCCAGGGCACGATCGTCGCGGAGTTCGATCGCGCGCACGCCACCCAAGAGGCAGTGATCGCAGCCGCGATGGGCGCCGACGCCTTGCACACAACGCCTGCCGCGAGTACAACATTAACGTAGTTCGCAAGCAGCGAAAACCTCAAGGCAAGGGCTTTCATGGCGACCTCCACCACGAGATGGGCAACTCCTGCGCGGCGCAGCGGCGTCACGCTCCAACAAGAGGGCGTGATTGCGGCGGCGATCTTGGGCTTGACAGTGGTCGTCTCGCTGGCGAACCCCGACTTTTTCAACACGACCAACCTGCTCGACATCGTTGTGAACACGGCTTACATCGCCGTCGCGGCTGCAGGCATGACGATGGTGATCGTGAGCGGCAACATTGACATCTCGGTCGGTTCCATGCTCGGCGTATGCGCCACCATCGCAGGCGAGCTGGCGCGCAACGGCGCGCCGGTGCCGCTCGCCTTCGCTGTGGCTGTGCTTGCGGGGAGCGTGATGGGCGCTGTGAACGGCATCTTGGTGGCGTACGCGCGCATCCCCGCCATTGTCGTCACCCTCGGCATGCTCAGCATCTTGCGCGGTGGGCTGATCCTCGTCACCCAAGGACGCTGGATCGAGAGCTTGCCCGAAGCGTTCTTCTTCAGCCAGCGCAGCACCCTCGGCATTCCCAACCCAGTGTGGGTCATGCTGATCGTGGTGGGGCTGGTCTGGCTGTTCATGAAGTATCACCGCTGGGGGCGCGCGATTTATGCGGTGGGCGGCAACGCGGAAGCTGCGCGTCTGGCGGGCATCAACCCGCAGCATGTGCAGTTCTTCGTCTTCGTCGTGAACGGTGTGCTAGTTGGGCTGGCTGCAGTGCTATACGCCAGCCGCTTCACGGCGATTCAGTCCAACGCTGGGCAAGGTTTTGAGCTTGCGGTGATCAGTGGCACAGTGGTAGGCGGCGTGAGCATCCTCGGCGGGACGGGGAGCGTGATCGGCGCGCTGCTCGGCTCGCTGCTCATCAGCCAAATCGGCACGGCAGCGATCTTCCTGAAGGTCTCGCCGTTCTGGTTGCAGGCGGTGCAGGGTGGATTGATCCTGCTCACGGTGCTTATAGATGTGTTGCGACGGAGGCGCTTCGCATGACCACAGAGACGCGCGCCGCCACATCGGCACAACCCTCGCGCTTGCTGAGCGCACTGCGCACCCAAGAGGGTGTGCTGTTCCTCGTGCTGGTGGTGATCGTGATCGTGCTTTCGCTGCTCTCCGATCGCTTTCTCACGGTGAACAACTTGCTCAACCAGACGCGGCTCTTCACCGAGACGGCGCTGCTTGCGCTGCCGATGACGCTGATCATCATCAGCGGAGGCATTGATCTCTCCGTTGGCTCGATGCTGGCGTGGAGCGCGGTGATGCTAGGGTTTTCGTGGCAGCTATTGGGCTTGCCCTTGCCGCTGGCGGTGGTGGTGTGCTTGCTGACGGGCGCGATCGGCGGCGCGATCAATGGCGCGTTGATCGCTTACGTGCGCGTGCCGCCGCTGATCGCCACCTTGGCGACGCTGGCGATCTATCGCGGTTTCTCCTTCGGCATCAGCCAAGCGCGCTCGGCACGCGGCTTCCCAGAGGAATTCGCCTTTTGGGGGCAAGGGCAAGTCGGCCCATTTCCCACACAGTTCTTGATTCTCGTCGTGCTGATCGTGGCGATGCACTTGTTGCTCGCGCGCACTGGCTTTGGGCGCTGGGTGTATGCGATCGGCAACAATGAGCTTGCGGCGCGCTATTCGGGCATCCCAGTGGAGCGCGTGAAGTTCACGCTTTACACGCTGAGCGGCTTGATGGCGGGGCTTGCCGCCTTCATTTTCACCTCGCGCGTGACCACCACGCGCGCCGACGCAGCCACTGGGCTCGAGCTCGACGTGATCGCAGCCGTGGTGCTCGGCGGCACGAGCATCTTCGGCGGCAGTGGCAGCATCATCGGCACCATGCTCGGACTGGTGATCATTACCCTGCTGCGCAATGGGCTGCTGTTGACCGGCGTGAAGGGCGACGCCACCTTCATGGTGATCGGTCTCGTCTTGATCGCCGCGGTGCTTATCAACAATCTTGTTCGACGGAGGTGATGCGTAGGGAGCATAACCAGAAAGCTTGACCCAAAACCCGAAGCCCGCTTGGGCAGACTAGCAATGAGTTCGGAACATCTGAATCCGTGTTCTTTCCGCTCACTCTCTTTCTCACTTCTTTGCGAGGTGCCGAGTCATGAAACTGACGTCTTTGAACCGTTCGCTTGCGTTGCTTGTCTTCGCTAGCGTGGTGGCTGCCGCATGCGCTGCGCCGCCGCCTGCCGCGCAACAGCCCGCACAGCAACCCGCGCAACAGCAAGAGGCCGCTCAGCAGCCGGCTGAGCAGCTCCCGCCTGGCTGGAAAGCTGGCATCCCGAAGAATCCGCCCGACCGCAAGGGCAAGAAGCTCGTGATCCGCGACGTGCCCAAGCTGATCGGCATTGGCTACTTCGCTGCCACCACCAAGGGCATGGAGGAAGCGGCGCGCGAGCTGGGCAACATTGACTTCAAGACTGACGCGCCCACCGAGGCGAAGATCGAGAAGCAAATCGAGTTCATTGACAACTTCATCACCCAAGGCGTGGACGTGATCCTCTTCGCCGCCAACGATCCCGTGGCGATTGCGCCCGTGCTCAAGAAGGCGCTCGACCAAGGCATCATCGTGGTCGGCTACGACGCGGACGCCCAGGAGGACGCGCGCCAGTTCTTCGTCAACCAAGCCACCTTCGAGGCGATCGGTCAGGCGCTGATTGAGGACATGGTGTCGCAGGTCGGTCCCGACGCTGAGGTCGCCATCGTGACCAGCTCGTTGACTGCGCCAAACCAAAACCGCTGGATCGAGGAGATGAAGAAGTACGCCGCGGCGAAGTATCCGAACCTCAAGTTCGTGGTCACGCTGCCCTCCGAGGAAGACCAGCAACTGGCGTTCAAGGCGACGCAGGACATCATGAAGACCTACCCGAACGTCAAAGGCGTGTTTGGCTTGTCCTCGGTGGCGTTCCCAGGCGCGGCGGACGCGGTGAAGCAAGCTGGCAAGTGCGGACAGATCGCAGTGGTCGGTCTTTCCACGCCGAATCAGATGCGTCCGTTTGTCAAGGAGGGCTGCGTGAAGAGCGTGATCCTCTGGAACCCAATCGACCTCGGCTATGCGGCAGTGTATGCTGCGCGCGCCATCGCCGATGGTGAGCTGAAGCCCGGCGCGACTTCGCTCAAGGCAGGGCGCCTTGGTGAGCTGAAGGTCAACGGCAGCGAGATCTTGCTTGGTCCGCCGTTCATCTTCAATAAGGACAACATTGACAACTTTGACTTCTGAAGCGCAGCGTTGGCGTATGCTGCGCAGCCCCCGAGCCGGGCATACGACGGCTCGGGGGCTTTTGCGTGCGCTCAGACGCAGAAGCAATGTGACGTTTCCTCTGCTACAATCGTGTGCGTCTATGACGCCTACGGTAATTCCGCTGGCGGACATTGCTGTTGAAGCAACGTCAGCGCAGGCAGCCCCCGTGCGCCGCCCCGAATGGCTGAAAGTGCGTGCTCCCTCCGGCGAGACTTACCACTGGCTCAAGCGACTGATGCGCAGCAAAGCGCTGCACACCATTTGCGAAGAAGCCAACTGCCCTAATATCGCGGAGTGCTGGGGGCGCGGCACGGCAACCTTCCTCATCATGGGGCACATTTGCACGCGCTCTTGTGGCTTTTGCGATGTTGCCACAGGGCGACCTGAGCCGCTGGACTGGGGTGAGCCGCAGCGCGTTGCCGAGGCGGTGCGCGCGATGAACCTCAAGCATGTGGTGATCACCTCGGTCAATCGCGACGAACGTGCCGACGGTGGCGCGCCGATATTCGCACTCACCATTCGCCGTGTGCGCGCGCTCAACCCCAACTGCACTGTTGAGGTGCTCATCCCTGACTTCAAGGGCAATCGCGCGGCGCTAGAGATCGTTATGCGCGAGCAGCCCGACATCCTCAACCACAACGTCGAGACTGTGCCGCGCTTGTTCAAGCGCGTGCAGCCGCAGGATCGCTACGAGTGGGCGCTCGCTACGCTGCGCAACGCGAAGGAGATCCAGCCCGACGCGATCACCAAGACCGGCATCATGCTCGGTCTCGGCGAGACCCCCGAGGAAGTGATCGAGGTGATGCGCGACCTGCGCGCGATCGATGTGGATATTCTGACGCTCGGGCAGTATCTCCAGCCGAGCAAGCGCCACTTGCCGATTGAACGCTACTACACGCCTGAAGAATTCGCCGAGTTCCGTCGCATTGGCTATGAGATGGGCTTCAAGTGGGTGGAGAGCGGCCCGCTGGTGCGCAGCTCCTTCCGCGCAGAGTTTCAGGCGCGCGCGCTTTCACCGCGATGGCGCGCACGCCAAGCGTCAACCGAAGCTCAACTCGCCTGAACAAGCGCCGAACAATGAAACACGTGAAAGCCATCGCGCTGATCCGACGCCTTCGGTCGCTCAGTGTTTTCGCGCTGATTGTGGTCGTGGTTGCAATCGCCTCGGCAGGGTTCGCTTTGCTCTCTGCCTCATCGCGCCGAGTGACGGCGGAGATACGCACAGCAGCGCGGCTGCCTGTGTTTGTCCCGATGCCCAATGCGCCCGTGCGCGAGCCGATAGCAGGCGATGCGTTGCTGCCAACCTTGATGCTGCCACCCGCAAAGCGCACCTCTGATGAAGAAGCACGTTCCACATCTTCAACGCGGGCGCCGACTTTGCTCCGCGTCTCTGCTGCGCCCAAGCTCAGGGCGGCTGCTTGCCCAAGTCCGCGCAGCCAGGTCGTGACCGAAGTGCTCGAAAGCCGCATCACGGCAGCGCCAATCGTGGTGCACGTGTACCTGCCGCCATGCTACGCGCCAGAGCATCAGCGCTATCCTGTGCTTTACTTGATCCATGGCACGGCTTACGAGCAGGGCGGTTGGTTTGTGCATGGCTTGCCGCAAGTGGCGGAGACGCAGATGGCAATAGGCGCGCTGCCGCCCTTTGTGATCGTGATGCCCGGTGCCGACATGCGCGCAGGCGAGCGCAGCCGTTACTCATGGACGAACGGCGGGCAGGGCTCCTACGAGGACTTCTTCGTGAATGAGCTCATGCCGTTCATCGAGACGCGCTACAGCGTCATGACCAACCGCGAGGGGCGCGCCATTGGCGGCATTTCACGCGGCGGATATTGGGCGATTGAGATTGCCTTCGCGCACCCCGACCTGTTTAGTGCTGTGGGTGGGCACAGCCCTTCTGTCTTCACGATGCTCGTCGGCGTGCCTGAGGACTTCAGCATGTTGAGCTGGGTGCCTTCTGTCGAAGCGCTGCGCGGGCTGCGCATCTGGATTGATGCTGGCGACCGCGACTGGGCGCGCGTTGACGCTAAGAAGCTCGCCGCTGATCTCGATGCCGCTGGCGTCCCCTACACGCTCGACATTGGCGCAGGTTCGCACGTGGATGACTACTGGACTGAGCGTCTCGCCGAGTACCTCGCGTTCTACGCGGCAGAGTGGTTCGGCATGCCCCCGGTCGAACCTCAAGCTGCGCGTGCCCAGCCGTCGCCGTGAAGCAGCGTTGGCTGTTTTGGATCGGGTTGGGCGTCAGCGCACTGTTCCTCTACTTGGCGCTGCGTGGTGCACATCTTTCGGAAGTGCGCGCGGCGCTTGCCCAAGCGCAGGCGGGATGGGTGGCACTGGGCATGGTGGTTTACTTCGTCTCAGTGGCGCTGCGTGCACAGCGCTGGTCGGTATTGCTCGCTCCAGTCGCACGATTGCGCGCGGCGCAGCTTTACCCCATTGTGGTGATCGGCTACATGGGCAACAACATCTATCCAGCGCGCATTGGGGAGCTGTTGCGCGCGTATGTGCTGCAGCGCAGCCACGGCGCGCCTATCGCCTCGTCGCTCGCTACTGTGCTCATCGAGCGTGTGCTGGATAGTGCCGTGTTGATCGGCTTCGTATTGACAGGGCTGCCGATCGCGCACGCGCTCAGCGCGTCGGTGCGCTCTGGGGTGCTGGCGCTCGGCGCGGTGCTGCTAGGGGCAGTGAGCGCGCTGATTGTCTTGGGTGGATATGCTCACGCACTCAGCGAGCGCATCGAGCGTTGGCTTGTGCGCTGGCTGCCAGCGCGATGGGGCAGGCTGCTCGCTGCGTGGGCACATCGCTTCCTGCTTGGCGCGCAGAGCTTGAGCCGACCGCGTGCCCTTGCAGCGACCGTGTTCCTCACGTTGGGCATTTGGCTGCTCGAGACGGTGAAGTATTGGTGCGTGGCACAGGCGTTTAACATTCATGTTCCGTTCACTGGCTTGATGCTGGTGAACGGGCTTTCCAACCTGTTCACCATCATCCCCGGCGCGCCAGGCGGGGTGGGCACGTTCGATGCTGGCGGTGTGCTGGGGATGGTGAGCCTAGGCGTGCCGCACTCGTTGGCAGTTGCTTACGTTTTGGTGCTGCACGCTGCGCTGTGGTTCCCAGTTACAGCGCTGGGGTTGGCGCTCATGGTGCGAGAGGGATTGCGCTGGGCAGACCTTGCGCGAGCTGAGCAGCTGAGCACGGAGCAGCAAGCAGCTACGTGAGGCGCGCCGTGCTCATAGCAAGCGACATGCGCGCGGCGAGAATGAGAGCGCGCATGCCTCGCCGGGGCGGGGCAGGTTTAGGGTGTGCTCGTTGAACATGTCCACAGCCACACTGTGTCCCTCAACTTCGACGTGCACGCGCACCACGGCGCCGAGATAGGTCACGCTCACCACGCGCCCTTGCAACACATTGTGATGGTCCAGAGCGCCGAGCTTGATCAACTCTGGGCGAATGCCGAGCTTCACAGCGCGCCCATTCAACGGCGCGCCTTCCACGCGCAGCGACTGCGCACCTAAGCGCACTAGCCCTGCAGCCGCATCGGCAACCTCCACTGGCAACACGTTGATGTGCCCAATGAAGCGCGCGACGAACTCGGTCGCTGGCTCGTTATAGATTTCGGGCGGCGTGCCGATTTGCTCGATGCGCCCGCGGTTCATCACCACCACGCGATCGGAGAGCGCAAGCGCCTCCTCTTGATCATGCGTCACGTATATCGCCGTGATGCCAGTTTCGCGCTGAATGCGGCGGATCTCCTGGCGCAGCTCGACGCGGATCTTGGCGTCCAGCGCTGAGAGCGGCTCGTCCAGCAGCAGCACCTGAGGCTGAACAGCAAGCGCGCGCGCTAGGGCGACGCGCTGCTGTTGACCCCCAGAGAGCTGATGCGGATAGCGCTGGGCGAAGCCCTCCATCTGAATGAGCTGGAGCATGGCGCGCACGCGTTGCTCGATCTCGGCGCGCGGTTTGCCCGCGACGCGCAGCCCGTAGCCGATGTTCTGTGCTACGGTCATGTTCGGGAACAGCGCGTAGGACTGGAAAACCATGCCCACGTTGCGCTTGTTCGGCGGCAGATGCGTGATATCGCGGCCGTTTAGCAAGATCGTGCCCGCATCGGGCTGCTCCAAGCCGGCGATCATGCGCAGAGTTGTGGTTTTGCCGCAGCCGCTCGGCCCGAGAAAGGCGATGAACTCGCCTTGTGCGACGGAAAGCGAGAAATCCTCAACAGCCACGGCGTCGCCGAAGGTCTTGCGCAAACGATGCAGCTCTAGATAAGCCATGGATCTCACCGCGTAGTCATTTGCGTGATGAGGGTGCGCCGACCGAGCAGTTGCAGCGCACCGAGGCTCAGCCAGGTGAGGGCGAAGCTGAGGATCGCGAGCGCTGCTGGCTCGTATGCTTTGGTCAAGCCCATAAGCTGCATGTAAGGTCCCAGCGCCGGGCGCACCAAGAAGCTCGCCAGCACCAGCTCGCCCATCACCAGCGCAAACGTGATCAGCGCGCCGCTCAGCACAGCCACGCGCACGTTGGGGAAGATCACATCGCGCAGCAGTTGCCAACGGCTTGCGCCGAGCATCTGCGCTGCTTCGGTCAGCGTGCGCACGTCAATTGCGCGCATGCCTACGTCCACAGCGCGGAACATGTAAGGCATGCTCAGCACTGCGTAGCCGGCTGCGATCAGGATGTCGGTCGTGAAGGGCGTGTTGGTGAGCTGGAGCGGCGGACGACTGAAGGTGCGAATTAAGCCGAAGACCAACACGACTGCCGGCACGACGAACGGCAGCAGCGTGGCGATCTCCAGAACAGGTCGCGCTTGCGGGAGGCGCAGGTGCATCCAGTAAACCGTGGGCACAAAGAGGAGCGCGCTGATGAGGATCGTGACCAGCGCCATGAGCGCTGAGTAGCGCAAGCCCTCCCAGAAGCGTGGATCGGAGAGGACAAGCTCGTAGGCGCGTAAGCTAAGCATGCCGCGCTGCATGCGCAGAGAGAAGTCAAACGTGCCGTAGAGCGGCACGAAGAAGTAAATCAGCGCCAGCGCGCCCCACATGAGTGTCCACAAGCGGCGAGCCATGCTCTTCACCTCGATCAAGCGCGCAACCAACGCGCAGTGCGCTGTTGCAACGCAGTGTATCCCGCTACGGTGATCACCATGACTATCACCATGCCCAACGCTAACGCATAACCCTCGTGCGGGTTGTTCAGGACATCGCCGCGAATTTGCTGACCGATTAGGATGGTCACCAGAGGGATGTTGCCGCCAGTGAGCGCCTGCGCTGTTGCGTATGCGCCGAAGGCGTTGCTGAACAACAGCAGCATGGTCCCGAGCAGCGAGGGCGCAAGTATCGGCAGCGCCACATCGCGCCAATAATGCCACGCGCTCGCGCCAAGTGTAGCGCATGCCTCGCGCCACTCTTTGCGCAGCCCCTCCAGCGCGGGCGCGATCGTAAGCACCATGAGCGGAAACTGGAAGTAGGTGTAGGTCAACACCAGCCCACCCAAGCTGTAGAGGTTGAAGCCCAGCGCGTAAAGGTCGAAGGGGCATGTCTCGCCGCCGTCTGCAGACGGGAAACAAATCCCCTTGAGCAGTGCCGTGAGGAAGCCCGTGCGCCCAAGCGTGGCGATGAACGCAAACGCCAGCGGCACGCCGCCGAAGTTTGCCGCCAGCCCCGCGAAGGTGAGGATCACGCCGCGCATCCAGCGCGGGATGCTGTTGCTGGTCACAGCGTAGGCGACGAGGAAGCCGAACGCGCCGCCGACCAGCGCGGTGAGCGCGCTCACTTGCACGCTGGTGAGGTAAGAGCGCAACACGAAGGGATTGCGGAAAACTGCCACGTTCTCCAGCGTGAATTCGCCGAAGCGGTTGGTGAACGCGCCTGTGAACAGGTTGAGCGAGGGCACGATGAGGAAAGCAAGCACGAAGATGAAGAAGGGAACAATCCCAAGCCAGTCCCAAAGCGCTTGGGCAAACCTGCGTCTTGCGTGCGACGTGCCGACCATACACAGAGCGTTTTGCCGCGCAGTGGCTAAACCCACTGCGCGGCAAGTGTAGACGAGTTTGCGCTGCTCTCAGTCCTCACTACTTGATGTCGAGGCCGACCACTTTGTCCCAGTTCTCCTTCACGTAGGCGCGCGCGTATTCAAGTTGGTCCTTGTTAGGCACAATCGCCTTGGCGAGCAGCTCGGGCGAAGGCAGCTTCGCCTTGAGGTCCTCTGGCACCACGCCGCGCTTCACAAGGTCGCTGTAGCGGGCGGGGATGCAGTAGCCCTTCAGCCAGATGAGCTGACCTTCGTCGGAGTAGAGAAACTCTTGCCACAAGCGCGCAGCCGCTGGATGGGGCGCGTATGCGCTGATTGCCTGCAAATAGTAACCGCCCCACGTGACCGACTCAGGGTACACGATCTCCAGCGGCGGGTTGCCCTTGAAGTTGTCCTTGTTGGCAAGCGCCAAGTAGTTCCACTGGAACGTGATCGGCGTCTCGCCCTTCGCGATCGAACCTGTGTTGGCGATCAGCGGCAGCAAGTTGCCGCGTGCGTTCAACTCCTTGAAGAAGTCCAAACCAGGCTGGATGTTGTCCAGCGAGCCGCCATTCGCGAGGGCTGCGGCGTATACGGTCTGGATGGCTTGATTCGAGGAGCGCGGGTCGCCAGCGAGCGCGATTTGCCCCTTGTATTTGGGGTCGAGCAGATCCTTCCAATCGCGCGGCACGTCCTTCACAACGTCAGTGTTGACTTCAAAGACGAGCACGCCGGAGTAGTCGGGGTAGAAGTAGCCTTCAGGATCTTTTTCGCCCTCGATGGTGTCCCAAGTTTGCACCTTGTAGGGAGCGATCAAGCCTTCCTCTTTCGCCAGCGGGCCAAACGCTGGTCCGACGTCGATCACGTCGGGTGCTTGCGGCCCCTTGTTCTCGCGGTTGTCGCGGATGGCTTGCAGCTCCTCAGCAGAGCTTGCCTCGGGGTTAATCGAGTTCACCTTGATGCCGTACTTCTCCGAGAAGGTGCGCATCATCTCGCCGTAGTTGCACCAGTCATCTGGCAGCGCGATCACGTTCAGCTCGCCCTCGGCTTTTGCTGCAGCGATCAACGCTTCCATGCCGCCGCCTTCCTCAGCGGAGCGCACCTTGCTCCAATCCACCGCAGCTTGTGTAGTAGGCTCGGTTGCAGGCGCTTGGGTGGCGACTTGGTTTCCTGCCTGAGGCGCTTGCGTTGCTGTCGGTAGCTGCGCACATGCGGCGAGTGCCAGCACTGATGCGAGCAGCAAATAGGGAGCCCTCATCTGTCTCATGACATGCCTCCAAAATCACACGGTTGGCTCAAAGCCGCTGCTAAACGTAGGTCGTCTGCATTAGGTTCACGTGATCCTTGGTTTATCTCTGGGTTAAGTGCCAAGTGAGGAGCAGGGCATGACAAAAGTCATGCTGCGAGCTCTATCGTTGGATGCAGGAAACAAATCTCACCTTCGGCACTTCCCTTCGGCCTTCCACGGGCTTACGCTCAACGTCGAGAGGTGAACAGCCGTGAGTGAAGCACCGGCAGCCATTGTTGTGCGAGATCTCTGGGCTTCATACAATCGCGGGCGCATTGAGGCGCTGCGCGGCGTGAGCTTGACAGTTGCTGCGGGTGAGATCTTCGGCTTGCTTGGGCCGAACGGCGCGGGCAAAACCACTTTGCTCTCGTGCGTTGAGGGCTTGCACGTGCCCGACCGTGGTGAGGTGAGCGTGCTCGGCGTTGATGTGCTGCGCCACCCAAACGCTGTGAAGCGCAAGCTCGGCGCGCAGTTGCAACGCACGGCATTGATCAGCAATCTGACGGCGCTTGAGCTGCTCGAGGCTTACGCGGCGCTCTACGATTGCTACCCCTCTCGGCAGACGCTAATGGCGTTGCTGGAGCGCTTCGACCTCGTGGCGTTGGCGCATCGGCGCGCTGGTCAGCTCTCTGGTGGTCAACAGCAGCGCCTTGCGCTGGCACTGGCGCTGGTCAACGACCCGCAGATTGTCTTGCTCGACGAGCCGACGGCCTCTCTGGACCCGCAAGCGCGGCGGGCAGTGTGGGCTTTGATCCGCCAGTTGCGCGATGAGGGGCGCACCGTGGTGATTGCCACGCACATGCTGGACGAGGCGGAGCAGCTCTGCCAGCGCGTGGGCGTGATCAACAAAGGGCGCGTGGTCGCTTGCGGATCGCCTGCAGCGCTGATCGCAGCCGCGCAATTGGCGGCTGAGCTGCGCGTGGCTGTCGATCTGCCGCTTGCATTGCTGCGCGCATTGCCTGCAGTGAGCAGTGCGGAGATGCGGGATGGCTATGCGTTGATTCGGAGCACGCAGCCCGAGCAGACGCTACAAGCGCTCTACACACTTGCTCGATCGCACAATGCATCCGTGCGGTCTATCGCTGTGCGCCACCCAACCCTCGAGGAGGCTTACCTTCGCCTGATGAGCGAATCAGCAGAAACTAGCGCAAAGGAGGCATGAGCCATGCGGCGCTTCTTCATCTTGACGCGAGCCTTGGTGCTCACAACGCTCCGCGAGCCAGCCGTGCTGTTCTGGAACCTGGCGTTTCCAGTGCTGTTGTTAGTGCTCTACGTGCTCATTTTCGGCGAGCAAGCGCGCGCTGGCAGGGCTGGCTTTGTGCAGTGGATCGTGCCAGGAGTGGTGACGCTTAACATCTTGAGCTTTGGGCTAATTGGCAGCACTTCGCTCACAATGCAGATGCGCGAGGCAGGCGTGCTGCGCCGCGTGCGCGCCACGCCTGTTTCGATCAGCACGCTCTTCGCTGTGTTTGTGGCGACCAACGTGTTGGTGTGCATTGCACAGACGGCGCTGGTGCTGGCTTTCGCTGCGCTCGCTTTTGGCTGGCGTGCTGAGTTGGATCGCTTAGTGCTCAGCTTGCCATTGATGTTGCTGGCGATCACGCTTTCAGTGGCGCTTGGGCAACTGGTGAGCAGTCTGTCGCCGCGCTTCGCGCTTGCATTGGCGATCGCGCAGGTGTTGTTCTTCTTGCAGTTGTTTACCACTGGGCTGGTGATGCCGATGGACCTGTTGCCTGCTTGGCTCGGCGAAGTAGGGCGTTGGCTTCCAGCGTATGCAATAGGCGATCTTGTGCGTTGGCCGTTGCTGGAGGGTAGCCTAGGCGCCGAAGCTGCGCGTAACCTCGGCTTGGCATTCGCCTACTTGCTAGCAAGCGGCGCGCTTGCGGTGCGCTTTTTCCGCTGGGAGTCGCGCGGGTGATCTGCAAACTGCAGTAGTTTTAAGATCGCGTCGGCACGGTTGTGACATCGGCTCGTCATGTTTAACCTCGCAGAGAGCGAGCTGCCTGTCCCGAAGCGCGTGCTCGTGCCGTACATTTGGTTTTGGCACATCGTCACGATGCTGGCTCATGTCGTGACGATGGGGATCGTGCTTTACTTCGCCGACCGCGGAGGAGGGATCGATGCGCGCGTGGCAGCGTTTGTTGCGCTGCAGGTCCTGCAGCTCGCGCTCTACGTGGGGTTCTACGTCTTCCCGAAGCGCTGGCCTCCGGCGGCTTGGCAGCACGGGCTGTACTTTGGCTTCGTGCTGGTCGCTTGGCTGGTTCAGGCGCAGCTCGTGCCGCGGGGCAGCGGGTTGATATGGATGTTCTTCGGACACGCGATCGGGTTGTTGCCGCTGCGAGCGGCATTGCTAGTGGCAGGGCTGATCACTGCGCTCTTCCTGCTGCAACGCGCGGGTTGGCAACTCGCTCAAGTGATGCGGCTCCCCGAGACAGCGCTTGTGCTTGGCTTCGTGGCGCTGAGCCTCAGCATTTATCTGCTGCTCGCATATGCCATGCGCACGAGCCTCGAGCGCGGTCAACTCTTGGCAAAGCTCGAGGCTGCCAATCGCGAGCTTGAGCGCAGCCGCCTGCGCGCTGTCGAACTGGCGCAGCTCATGGAGCGCGAGCGCATCGCGCGCGACCTGCACGACTACCTTGGACATGCCCTTGTGGCGCTGAGCATGCAGCTCGAGATGATCCAGCGGCTGCACATCAATCACCCAGAGCGCCTCATTGAGCAGTTAGAACAAGCCAAAGCGCTGGTGCGCACCTGTATGAAGGCGTTGCGGAGAACCGTGAGCGGCTTGCGTGGTGAACCCTTGGAGGAGCGTCCGCTTAGCGAAGCGTTGACTCAGTTGTGCGTTGCCTTAAGCGCTAGCACGGGAGTGCGCATTCATTGCCATGTGGACAGCAAGGGCGATCGGCTCCCGCCGCGCGTTGCTGAGGCACTGTGGGCGGTGACCCACGAGGCGCTCTCCAACGTGGTGAAGCACGCGCGGGCGAGCGAAGCAGAGGTGACGCTTGCTGTGGATTCGCAGGGCGCACATCTGCACGTGCGCGACAACGGCATCGGAATAGGGCAGAACACAGCGCATGACGGCTACGGGCTGCGCACCATGCGCGAGCGCCTGCAGGCGTTGGGCGGAGCGCTGCACGTGCAGAATGCTTCAGAAGCACATTGGCGCGGCGTCCACGTGTACGCTTTTGTGCCTCATCCTTGCCCGAGCGAGGCAGGCGAAGCATGAGTGAGCCAATCACAGTGCTGATTGTTGAGGACATGCGCCTCGTGCGCACTGGTTTGCGCGCGCTGCTCGAGCTTGAGCCAAGCGTGCGCGTGGTTGGCGAGGCGGGCGACGGCGAGGAGGGCGTGCAGATGGCGCTGCGCCTGCGCCCGGACGTGATTCTGATGGATATCCGTTTGCCGCGCATGGACGGCATTGCAGCGACTCGCGCCATTCTCGAGGCATGGCCGCAAGCGCGCGTCCTGGTGCTCACAGTGTTCGAACGCGAGGAGTATGTGTTTCAAGCGATGCGCGCGGGGGCGGTGGGTTACCTCACTAAGGATGCGCCGCTTGAAGAATTGGTGGCAACTATCCACCGTGTGCACGCGGGCGAGGTGTTCATCCAGCCTGAGATTGCCTCGCGCATGTTGCGCGAAGTCGCCACAGCTGCGCCAAATAGTCGCGCGCCTTTTGAGCTTTCGGAGCGCGAGCGCGAGGTGCTCGCGCTGATCGCGCAAGGATTGAGCAATCGCGAGGTTGCTGCGCGTTTGCACATCACAGAAGGCACTGTCAAGAACCATGTCTCAAACATTCTGAGCAAGTTGCACGCCGAGAATCGCACTCAGGCTGCGCGCATTGCGCGCCAGCATGGTTTGATCCGCGACGAATGAGCGACTGCTTCGATTACCTCATCGTCGGCGCAGGAGCAGCAGGGTTAAGCCTGGCATATCACCTGCAACGCGCTGGGTTGACTTCCAAGCGCATTCTGCTGATCGATCGCGCACCAAAGGCAGGCAACGACCGCACGTGGTGTTTTTGGGAGGCGGGCGAAAGCCCTTTCGAGCCGCTTGTGTTTCGACGCTGGGAGCGCGTGGCGTTTCATGGTGAGAACTTCTCAGCAGTGCTGTCGCTGCTGCCGTATCGCTACAAGATGATCCGCAGCGCGGACTTCTACGCCTTCTTTGAAGACTGGTTGCCGCTTCAGACGAACATCGAGCGGCGCTTCCTAGATGTCGTCGCTGTGGAAGACGGTGGCGACCACGCGCGCGTGATCGCGCGTGACGGCACAGTGTTGTGTGGCGAGTGGGCGTTCAGCAGCGTGATGTTTGCGCCGCCTTGCGCGCAGGGGGACGCGCAGGTGCACTGTTGGTGGCAGCACTTTCTCGGCTGGGTGGTACGCGCGCCCCGCGCTGCGTTCGATCCTGAGACGGCGACGCTGATGGACTTTCGCGTGGCGCAGGGGGAAGGCGAAGTGCGCTTTGTGTACGTGCTGCCGTTCGATGCGCACACGGCGCTGGTGGAGTTCACGGTGTTTTCGCGCGCGGTGTGGGCGCGCGAAGCATACTGCGATCCGCTGCGCGCTTACTTGTGTGAACACCTTGGGTTGCGCGAGTATGCCGTGCTGGAGGAGGAGCTCGGCGTGATCCCGATGACAGACGCGCGGTTTGCAGCGGAGCAAGGTCGCGTGATTCGCATAGGAACCGCTGGGGGCGATACGAAGCCGAGCACAGGCTACACCTTCCAGCGCGTCCAGCGCCGCACCCAAGCCATTGCGCGCGCCCTTGCTCAGGGACGCACGCCGAGGCGTCAACCCTCTTTTCGCCGTGCGCGTCATGCGTTGTTCGATAGTGTGTTGCTCAACGTGCTCGATGAGCGCCGCGATCGTGGCGTGCATGTCTTCACTGATCTCTTCGCGCGCAATCCAACCGCGCGGGTGTTGCGCTTTCTCGACGAGGACACCTCGCTATTGGAAGAACTTTGCGTGATGAGCAGCGTGAACATGCGTGCGTTTCTTACCGCAACAGCTGCCGTGCTGCTCAAGCGCCTGCGAGCTGCCTTTGGGTAGCTTGAACGCCGCTACTCTTGGCGCACAGCGTCGGCGATTTGCAGTGCGCGTAGGCGCAGCATGGGGTATACGCCCGCCAGCAGCGCCGAGATCACTGCAACAGCCATCGCTTGGGCAAAGGTCTGCGGGTCGAGCGTCAGGCGAATTGTCCAGCCGAACGAGCGCAGATTGATGATGTACACCAGCACCACGGCGAGCAGGATGCCAGTGGGGAATGAGAGCAGTCCTGCAGTGCTGCCCATTAAGCCGGTCTCGACCAGCGTCATGCGCCAGAGCTGGCGCAGCGTCATGCCGTTGGCGCGCAGCACGCCCAGCTCGCGCGTGCGTTCAATCTGCAGCGCCATGAGAGCGCTGAGCACACCGATAAACGCCACCGCCGTTGCGAGCAAGTTCAGCGCGCCTGTGATGGCGAACGTGCGATCGAAGATCTGCAAAGCGTTCGCGCGCAACTCACGGTTCGCAGAGATCACCAGTTCGCGGCCAGCAAACAGTTGCCTCAGCTCAGGTACAGTCGGCGCTTGCTCTGGATCAAGGTAAAGCGCCAGCGAGGAAACTTTGTCGTCGCCGAAGTAGCGCCGGTATAGGTCGCGGTGCATGATCACGACGCCCGAATCGCGCGCGTAGTCGTAGTACACACCAACCACGTGGAAGATGTGCTCGCCGCGCTTGGTGCGCAGCCGCACGCGGTTTTGGTTCGGCGTGATGCCGAAGCGATTGGCGAATGGCTCCGAGACGAGCACCTCATCCCTGCCGCGCATGCTTGCCCAAAGCGTTTGCGGTGAGCGCAGCGTCCACACGTAAGTGCTCGGTGGGCGCTCGCGGCTGGATTCCACAGCAAGCAGCGTTGCTGTGCGGGAGGCGCCTTCATGCGTGATGAAGGTCGCTTGCACTTGGCGCAGCAGTGTTACTTCGTGCACGCCAGGTAGCTGCTGGAAGGCCGCGATGACCTCAGGCGCGATCGTCATGGCGTTAGCAGTGGCGACAGTGGAAGGCGGCGAAACATACACATCTGCCGTGAGTGATTCCTCAAGCCACGCCTCGACTGTGACGCGAAAGCTGCCGATCATGCTCTGCAAGCCAATGATGACGGAGACTGCGACCATCAGCGCGGCGATGGCGACGCCTGTGCGCGAGATCGCATTGGCAATGCTGCGTGCTGCCATGCGCTCAACCACACCCGTCAGCCTGCCGAGCAGCAGCGCGAGTGGGCGCATGAGCCAAACAGTGATCAGGGGTGCTGTCAGCGCCACACCGATCACAAGCAAGAAGATGCCCGCCAGATTCACCACTAGCTGCGCGGAGATCAGTTCGAGTGCAGTGCCTACGGCGAAGAGCAACGCGCCAGCAAGCGCCAGCCAGGGGACAATGCGCGCAGCGCTCGCCTCGATCTCAGCGCGTTTCATTGCAGTGATGGGCGGCACGCGCGTCGCTTCATACGCAGGCAGCA
>JANWUW010000001.1 GCA_025057935.1 Thermoflexales bacterium | reverse complement strand
TAAAGCCTGCGGAGCAAACGCCCGTGACCGCAATTCGCTTTTGTGAGCTTGTGCAAGAAGCCGGCTTCCCCGAAGGCGTGGTGCAGCTGATCAACGGCTATGGAGAAACGGCAGGCGCGGCGCTCACGGCTCACCCAGGCGTGGACAAGATCGCCTTCACCGGCAGCACTGAGGTCGGCAAGATCATTTTGCGCGCCTCGGCAGGCAACTTGAAGCGTGTGTCGCTTGAATTGGGCGGAAAAAGCCCGCACATCATCTTCGAAGACGCCGATCTCACACGCGCTATTCCCACTGCCGCTTACGCCATCTTCAGCAACGCGGGTCAGAGCTGCAACGCAGGATCGCGTCTGTTCGTGCAGCGCGGAATCTACGAGGAGGTAGTGCAAGGCGTGGCGCAGCGCGCTAGCCAAATCCGCCTCGGACCCGGCTTCGCGCCAGAAAGCGAGATGGGGCCGTTGGTCTCGGCGGAGCAGTATGCGCGTGTGACGCGCTATGTGCAGCGCGGCATTGAGCAAGGCGCTCGCGTGCGCGTTGGCGGCGAGCGACCGCCCCATTTGCAGCAAGGCTACTTCCTCGCGCCCACAGTTTTCGAAGCGGTGCGTGACGACATGGACATCATGCGCGAGGAGATCTTCGGTCCAGTGCTCGGCGTGACACCGTTCGACAGCCTCGAAGAAGTGGCTGCGCGCGCCAACGACACGCCCTACGGTCTTGCAGCAGGCATCTGGACGCGTGACATCAGCCGTGCTCACAGACTCGCTGCCATGCTGCGCGCTGGCACAGTGTGGATCAACTGCTACAGCCAATTTGATCCAGCCTCGCCGTTTGGCGGTTACAAGCAAAGCGGCTTCGGGCGCGAGATGGGGCACGAGGTGCTGGAACACTACACCGAGGTGAAGTCGGTCTGGGTGGGACTTGCGTCATGAGCGAGCAGCCGATCTACGTCGTCGGTCACAAGAACCCCGATACCGATGCAGTTGCCTCCGCGGTTGGCTACGCCTGGTTGCTGCGTGAGCGCGACGGCGCCAACACCATCGCCGCGCGCGCCGGCGCGCTCAATCCGCAAACGCGCTTTGCGCTCGAGGAGTTCGGCGTGCCTGCGCCAGTGCTGCTCGAGGACGCCTCACCGCGCTTTAAGTCCATCGCCAAAGCGATTGAACCGCTTACTCCAGACACGCCGCTCTCCGCGGCATGGCAGCTCTCCGCGAAGACACAACGCGCTGCGCCAGTCGTGGCGGAAGACGGCACGCCGATCGGGCTGGTCACGGGGCGGTCAGTGTTCGAGTTCCTCTCGCAACGACTCGACATGACCTACGCTGTGTTTGCCAAGCTGATCAACGTGCCTTGTGGTGAAGCATGCGAGCATGATGTGCCGCGCTTCCTCGCTACAGATCGCATCAGCGATCACCGCGAGAGTGTGTTGCGCACGCAGCGCGATGATTTTTGGGTTGTAGATGGGCAGGGGAAATACGTCGGCATTTGCACGCGCGCGGACATCCTGCACCCGCCGCGCATCGCGCTTGTGCTGGTGGACCACAATGAGCCAGCGCAGTCAGTGAGCGGCTTGATGGAAGCTGACCTGCTCGAGGTGCTCGACCATCACCGCATCGGCGCGATTAACACCACCATCCCGATCAACTTTCATGTGGACGTGGTCGGCTCGTGCTCGACGTTAGTGAGCGAACGCATGCGCATCGCGCGCTTGACGCCGCCGCGTGAGATCGCTGGTCTCCTGCTTTCGGGCATTCTCTCCGACACACTGGTGTTCAAATCGCCGACGACGACGCCGCGAGATCGGGGCAGCGCAGTGTGGTTGGCGTGGCACGCCTTCGGCGTGGACAGTGCCGAGGAGGCGATCCAGCGCTATGGCGAAGCGCTGCTGCGCGCAGGCGCGGATGTGAGCAACCGCTCTGCGCAAGAAATGGTCACTGCAGATTTCAAGGCGTTTGAAGCAGGCGGCGTGAAGTTTGGTGTCTCGCAGGTGGAGGTGACCAGCTTCAACGCCGTTCGCGATCGCCTTGATGAAATCCGTGCCGCGCTGCGTGCGCTGCAGGAGCAGCGCAGCTTGCATTTCGCAGCATTGATGATCACCGACATTGTGCAAAACAACAGCTTGTTGGTGTGCGTCGGCGAGACACGCTACTTGGAAGGCTTGCCCTTCTCGCGCAAAGACGATGGCGTGTGGGACATGCCAGGGGTGGTCTCGCGCAAGAAACAATTGTTGCCGACGCTGCTCGGTATGCTGCAAGGGTGAGTGCTCACAGCAGCCGCTAGAATGCGCGCCACATAGCTACGGAGGGCGGAATGGCTGATGCGTGGGCAGCACAACGCTGCAGAGGAGCCAAGTGGGGAGCAGCGTTCGGGGTGTTGAGCTTGGCGATCTTCGCGATTCAGGTGGCGCTGTTTTGGCCCTTCACGATTGATGATGCCTTCATCACCTTTCGCTACATTCGCCAGTTCGTCGCAGGCAACGGCTTGGTGTTCAATATCGGTGAGCGCGTGGAGGGATACTCCAACTTCCTGTGGCTCATGCTCCTGTCGCCTTTCCATGCGCTGGGCTTGGACTTGGTGGTCGTAGCTAAAGCGATCGGCGTTCTGCTCGCCGTGATCACGCTTTGGCTGACAGCGCAACTTGCTGCACCTTTGGGCTGCGGTTGGATTGCAGCGTTGCTGCTGGTCGCCACAGCGCCATTCGCGGTGTGGGCGGTCGGCGGGCTAGAGACCATGCTTTTCGCGTGTTTGTTTGCTGCCTCAGCGCTGGCGTTTGTGCAGGAAGAGGAGACAGGGAAGGGAGCATGGTCGAGTGTGTTGTTTGCCCTGCTGGCGCTGACGCGCCCAGAGGGGGTTCTGTTTGGGGCGCTTGCGGCTGCGTTGCGTGCGGCAAAGCTATGGCGCGAGCGACGCGCTCCTGCGATCCACGATTGGTGGCGGCTTGGGCTTTGGCTTGCGCCGCCGCTCGTGCATCTTGCTTGGCGCCTAAACTACTACGGCTATCCGTTGCCCAACACGGTGTACGCCAAATCGCTCGGCTTGCACCCGCGCGCTTTTATCGAAGGCGCACACTATCTCTATACGAGTGCGACGACGCTTGGAGGGGTGGCGTTGTTGCTGGTTGGCAGCTTCGTGGTGGTGTGGCGTGTGCGTGCGCTACGCTACGCTTACCTCCTTGCCGCTGTGCTCGCCTACGCTGCCTTCACCTTTGTTGGCGGAGGCGACTGGATGCCAGCGCAGCGCTTTTTAGTGCATGTGCTGCCAGCGGTGGTGGTTTTGGCGAGCGTTGGGCTGCAGTGGCTGGCGGATCAGTTTGAAGCTCGGCAGCGCGCTTACGTGCTTGGTGGAGTTGCTGGTGCGCAGGTCGTGTTTTTGCTTATGGGCAGCGCAGATTTGTTTCTCATCCAGCGTATTCAGGATGCGCATCGTTTCGAGCACTCTAACCCAGCGCTCGCATACATTGTGGCAAATCTCCAATCTGGCGACAGCATTGCCGTGAACGATGCTGGTGCAATTAGCTATGCTCTTCCGCTAGATGTGCGCGTCATTGATATGTTCGGCTTAGCAGATGCGCACATCGCGCACCTCAAGCCACGCTTCCCGAGCGGCTTGCTCGGATGGGGAGATGCTTTCGGCAAGTGGGACACTGATTACGTGCTTGCCCAAAAGCCAAAGCTTATCCAGCTCACGCTGTATCCCTCGCCGGAAAGTGACGGCTTTGTCAGTCCTCACACTTCTAACCGCGAGCTGCTTGCTGATGCGCGTTTTCAGCAGCAATATCGTCCTGTGAGCGATACCTTGCCGTTGCGCGCGCTGTATCAGCGCATCACTCCCTAGGCAGGGAGAGGAGACGATGAAAACCTATCGCAAAGAGATCTGGCTCAACGTGCCCAAGCGACGCGCCTTCGTGAACATCACTCCTCAGGTGGAGCAAGCTGTGCGCGAGAGCGGCATCCGCGAGGGTCTGTGCTTGGTGAACAGCATGCACATCACCGCCTCGGTGTTCATCAACGACGACGAGCACGGGCTGCACGAGGATTTCGAGCGCTGGTTGGAGGAGCTGGCGCCGTTTGTGCCCGGGCCGAGCCGTTATCGGCACAACTTGACTGGCGAGGACAACGCTGATGCGCACCTCAAGCGCCAGATCATGGGCCGCGAGGTCGTGGTGGCGATCACCAATGGCAAGCTCGACTTCGGTCCCTGGGAGCAGATCTTCTACGGCGAGTTCGACGGCATGCGCCCCAAGCGCGTGCTAATCAAGATCATCGGCGAATGACACATGCGCCCAAGGCACATCCCTTCTACGCTACACTGGAAGCGCCATGACTTTGCTTCCCACGTTTGATGAAATGCTGCATCCTCACCACGTGGACGCTGGTTTGCGCGCACGCGCTGAACGCGCGCGCCTTGAGGATCCACTCGACCCCGTGAACTTGTTCAACATCCACTGGCGCAAACCTGGCGCAGATGCCATCAACTACTTCGTCATGCCTCACGAGATCACTGGCGTTGAGGCTGAGATCGTGGTGCTGGTTGCAAAGGACTTCCCCACCGGCAGCCACAAGGTAGGTCCTGCTTACTCGGTTTTGGTAGAGAAGCTGGTTGCAGGCGAGATTGAGCCAGGCAAGCACACGCTGGTGTTTCCCAGCACGGGCAACTACGGTATCGGCGGCGCATGGGTTGGTCCGCGCCTTGGCTTCAAGAGCATGGTGATCTTGCCAGAAGGCATGAGCCGCGAGCGTTTTGAGCGCATCGCCAGCTACGGCGCAACCTACGTCAAGACCTACGGCAGTGAGAGCAACGTGAAAGAGATCTATGACGAGTGCAAGCGGTTAGTGCAAGAGCGCCCAGACGAGATCCGCATCCTCAACCAGTTCAGCGAGATGGGCAACTACCGCTTTCACTACTATGTGACGGGCAACACCATCGTCGAGCTGGAGCGCGAGCTAAGCGCCAAGTTGGGCACGCGCCGCATCGTGGCGTTCTGCAGCGCCATGGGCAGCGCTGGCACCATCGCTGCTGGCGATCGCCTCAAGCAGGTCTTCCCAGAGTGCAAGGTCATCGGCTTGGAGCCGGTGCAATGCTCCACCCTCTACAACAATGGCTACGGCAGTCACGAAATCCAAGGCATTGGCGACAAACACGTGACGTGGATTCATCACGTGACCAACATGGATGGTCTGGCGTGCATTGACGATATGGAGTGCTTGAAGATCACGCAAGTTTTCACAGATCCCGTGGGCACAGAAACGTTGATCAAGCACTTCGGCGTGAGCGCGGACGACGCGCACCAGATTGCAAATATTTTTGGCATCAGCGGCGTGTGCAACTTGATCGGCGCGATCAAGACTGCCAAACACTTCGGATTCACTGATCGCGAGGTGATCGTCACGGTCGCAACCGACAACAACGACCGCTATCGCTCGGTCATGCAGTGGATGACTGAGCGCTATGGACCTCTCACAGAGGCGGAAGCAACTTGCCGCGTGCGCAGCATCCTGCATCACCAGAAGACCGACTGGTATCAAGACGGCACACCAGAGAATCGGCGTCGCTGGCACAACTTGAAGTATTACACCTGGGTTGAGCAACAGGGCAAAACTGTCGAGGAACTCAATGCGCAGCTCGACCCAGAGTGGTGGCTTGCGGAGCAAGCCAAGGTGCACGAGATCAACGAGCGCATTGCTGCGCTGCGCGATGCAGCGGCTCTGGCGCGATGATCCCACCCGATGCTCGTGTGTTGGTGTGCGTGATCAATCGCCCGCGCGACTTAGAGATCGCGCGCTGGGATCACTGGTATCGCGTCCCTGTGAAGCACGCGCCGAAGGAGCACTTGCCAGAGATCTTGGCGTTCTACCTCACTGCGGCTTTCGAGGATGAGAAGTGGGCGATCCACGAGTACGCCTTTGTGCGCGGTCATGAGCTGGTGCGTCGCATCGATCTGTTGCCCGACGAGCCTGAGCATCCGCGCGCGCATGAGCTGTATTACAAGTTTCAACTCGGGCCGCTGCAGCGCCTGCCGCGCCCAATTCCCGCGTTGCGCTGGCGGCGCGTCACCTTTATCCAGACCACCGGCGACCGCCTGATGCATGCGCTCGAGATCAGCGATCTCGTCGAGCGCCCAAGTGCGCGCTTCGTCACGCTCATGGATCACGATGTTGAAGATGAGTGACCCTCAGCGCGCATGCCTTGCCCAGGCAAGCAAGCGCTCGAGCGGCCACGTGTTGATCACCTGCGCAGGCGTCAGCCAAGCACGACGCGCAGTGAGCACGCCATAGATGCGATTGTTCAACGCTGTAGGTGCATGGGCATCGGTGCTGATGCTGAAGAGGCATCCCAACTCTGCTGCGCGGCGGGCAAGTGTGTCGCTCAAATCGAGGCGTGCTGGGTCAGCGTTGATCTCAAGCGCAATGTTGCGCTCGCGCGCGGCGCGGAATATAGCTTCCCAGTCATAGTCGGCGCCGTCGCGCTCGTTGATCAACCGCCCAGCAGGGTGCCCGAGGATGTGCACGTGTGGGTGCTGCATCGCGCGCAGCAGGCGCGCGGTGATTACCTCGCGCGGTTGGTTAAGCGCGGTGTGCACAGAGATTTGAACAAGGTCCAACGTCGAGAGCACTTCGCCGGGGAGATCGAGCGAGCCGTCGCTGCGCACTTCGACCTCAGCTCCATGCAGCACGCGGAAGGCGATGCCCTCGCGCGCAAGCTGAGCGTTTGCTTCGTCAACAGCTTTGCGCTGTTCGCGCAGCCGAGCCGCGTCCAAGCCATGCGCCACGGCGAGCCCTGCCGTGTGATCGGTGATCAGGATGTACTCGTAGCCGAGCGCAACGGCAGCGCGCGCCATGGTCAAGATGTCCGCCGTGCCGTCGCTCCAGTTGGTATGCATTTGGAGGTCGCCGCGCAGATCACTCGCGCTGATCAGGTCTGGCATCAGCACATGCCCTGCGCCAAGCGCTTGCGCTCGTTCGATCTCGCCGCGATCCTCGCGCAGCTCCGGCGGGATGTATGCCAAGCCGAGCCGGGCGTACAGCGCCGCCTCGTCCGCGAAGCGCTCCTCTTTGCCGTCGGTTTGACGAGTGAGCGCGTACTCGTTCAGCGAGTAGCCTAGGCGCTGGGCTAGCTCGCGGATGCGGATGTTGTGTTGTTGGCTGCCAGTGAAGTACTGCAGTGCAGTGCCCCACACTTCAGGCGCGATAGCGCGCACATCCACCTGCAAGCCGTTTTCGAGGCGGACGCTGCTCTTTGTTTCGCCGCTAGCCAGCACCTGGGCGATGCCGGGCTGCGCGAGGAACGCCTGCATCACTGGAGCTGGGTCGCGTGTGGCGACCAAGATGTCCACATCGCCGATGGTCTCCTTGCCGCGCCGCAGCGACCCCGCATAGGCTGCATGATGCACGCCGGGCACGCGGCGCAGCTCTGCCACGAGCGACTCCGCGAACGGCAGCACGTCGCCGAGACGAAACCGTCCGCTGGCGCGATGCTTGAGCGCTTCGAGTCCAGCGAGAATGCTTTGCTCGGCTTTCTCGCCCATGCGCGGCAAGCTGCGCAGCTTGCCAGCGCGCGCGGCCGCCTCGAGCGCCTCGATGTTGTCGATGCCCAGCGACTCCCAGAACAGCTTGGCGCGCTTGGGACCAACGTTGGGCACGCGCAGCATGGCGACCACGCCGTCTGGCACCTCGCGCTTGAGGCGCTCGTAGAACTCGAGCCGACCTGTGCGCATGAGTTCGTCAATCTTTTTGGCGATCTCCTTGCCGATGCCGCTGACGGTCTCCAGTTGCCCTTCTGCCCACAGCTCTGCCAAAGGTCGCCCCAGCGCGGCGATGTTTTCCGCTGCAGTGCGATAGGCGCGCACCTTGAAGACCAGCTCGCCTTGTATCTCGAGTCGGTCAGCGATGTCGTTAAAAATCTCCGCGAGTTGCTGATTGGATAGCGTCATGGCTCACGCGCACTGCAACCGAAGTGTGGTTTGATGATAATCATGGCTGCGCTTTTGCGATGCAGCCCACACTTGGCTTTGCCCTCTCGCCGCCTGTAAGTGTTACAGACCCAGGCTACCCGAGCCTTGAGGTGATCTTGCTCCCTGAACCAACGCATCAGCACTACGACCCGCGTCAGCTCACGGTCGTGGTGGCTTACCTTGGCGGCACACGCGTGCTTGATGTGCGCCATCCTTGGCACGCGGTGCAGCATCGCGTCTGCGCTGGGCGCATTCGCCTCGTGGACTTCGTGGACAAGCCGATGCAGTTTTTCTGCTTCGGCGGCGACTTGGCGATTGAGTCCAACGAACATTACACCCGCTGCGTGATTACCTCAAAAGCGCCGATCTTGCGTTGGCCTGATGAGGAGCTGCCGGTTTCGATATTGGCGAGCTTGTGTGAAGTGCTCTTGGCGCGCCGCCGCGCAGCATGGTTGTCGCGCCCTGCAGAGTTCGAAGCGCGTTTGGCAAGCGCTGATCCGGTGCGTCTGTACGTCGCTTGTCTGTATGCGCTGCGCCAGCATCTCGGCGCCAATGGCGTGGACGATGGACGTCGGGGGCTGCGCCGCTTGGTAAGTGAGGCACTGCATGGACTGCAGACGAGCGGGCGCTTGCCCTTCGGAGTGCTTCATCTCGAGCAGTTGCTCTAGCTCATCCCTGCGCTGCTGCGCGCTTGAGCCGATCAGCGATGGCCTCTCCGAGTTCGGACTCCTCCGCGCCTACGGCGAGGATTGTGGAGACGCCTTCTGCATCGAGCGCGCGCAAGCCTGCGTACAAGTTGTGCGCTATTTCTTCCCAGCTCTCGCCGAGGACAAAGTGCGGGTGAATTGTTGCTCGCGCGCGTGTGTGACTGGGCAGCAGCAAAGCGCCGACCCAATCGCCTTTCGCGCTCAACGTTGCGTGTTGTTCCAGCAGTTCGTCCTCGTCCTTGCACAGGATGAGCCGCGCGCGTGGCGCATAGTGGCGCTTGAGCATTCCCGGCGAGGGCAGGGCGGCATCATCACCCTGCAGCTCAGGTGTGGCGAGCGGCACGCCGAGCACAGCCGTGATCTGCTTGCGCGTCACGCTGCCCGGGCGCAGCAACTGAGGCGGGTCAGTAGTCAAGTTAATCACTGTGCTCTCCACGCCGATTGGCGTTGCGCCGCCGTCCAGCACGAGGTCAATGCGCCCGTCGAGGTCATCGAGCACATGCTGCGCAGTGGTCGGGCTAACATGACCGAAGCGGTTGGCGCTTGGCGCAGCAACGGGACACTCTGCGAGGCGGATGAGCGCTTGTGCGACGGGATGCGCGGGACAGCGCACGGCCACAGTGTCTAGCCCGGCGGAGACGTTCGCCGGCACAGCTGCTTTGCGCCACACTACTACGGTCAGTGGGCCCGGCCAGAACGCTCGCACAAGGGCATCGAGGCGCTGGTGTTGAGTTGGGGTGAGCGCTGACACATCGGCAACGTGCTCGATCTGCTCTGGGGCTGCGATATGTACGATCAGCGGGTCGTTCAGCGCGCGCTGCTTTGCGGTGTAAATGCGCGCTACGGCTTGCGCGTCAAACGCGTTTGCGCCAAGCCCATACACTGTCTCAGTGGGAAAAGCGACTAAGCCTCCACTGCGCAGAACCGCTGCTGCGTGGTGAATGTTGGCTTCAGTGGCAGGTAGACACGGCGTTCGCAATGCTTTGGGATTGTAGCTGAGTCACGCAGCGAGTGCGGAGGCATCGGCGCGAAACCTGATCACCGCCTCGCGCTGGGGATGTAGGCGCAGGGCGTCAATGACGGTGGATGAGTTTTGCAGCTATTTGGAGTCGCAATGCTATGCTTCTGCACCTCGTTGCGAAGAACAACAAGGTTTGCAAGCATAGGAGGTCTCACTGAAGTTGAGTGGCGCGACATGAGAAATCGCAAATTCATCTTTGCGCTCATTGTGCTTTCGCTTGGTCTTGTGCTCGCTGCATTGCCGCAGATCGGCTACCCGCTTTGGTTTGACCAAGGGGCGTTCGCGGCGTGTGGCGATGTGCTCAACCACGGCGGCGTCTTCCTACGCGATTGCTGGGATGTGCGCGGTCCGATCACGCCTCTGCTCTACGGTGGGGCGTTGCGCCTCCTACGCGAGCCAGTCTCAATCTTTGCTCTTAACTTAGCTTGGCAAGCGTTAACTGCGGCAGCGATAGCGTGGCTAGCTTGGCGATGGTGGGGGCATCGTTTGTCAGCGCTGCTCGCTGTGACCGTCTACTGGTTGGGAATGGCGTCGCTGAACTACTGGTCGGTGGCGCAGGCAGAGGGTTTTGCAAATCTGTTTTTTGTGGCAGCGACTGCGGCTGCATGGCGCGTCCGTCGGCGCGCTGATTGGCGTTGGGCGCTATTTGGAGGGCTGCTCAGTGGGTTGCTGTTTTGGGTGAAGTATCCGTTTGGCGTTTATGCGCTTGCGCTTTTGGCTTTGCTGTTGATCCAGCGCACGGCGCGCGCTGTTTTGCTATTCTGGATTGCAGGCGGTGCTGTTGCAGCCGTGGCTGGCGCTGCGTATTTTGCTCTCAATGGAGCGCTGGGGGAGCTTTGGTTGCACGTGCAGTATGCAATCGCCAACTTCCACAACAAGCCGCTTGACGAGCGCTGGGCTTGGTTGACCGGAGTGTTCTGGGTGGAGATCACCACATTTGCGCGCGTCGGTAGCACGCCGACGGCGGGTTTCAAAGACACGGTGCAGCAGGTGGAGTGGCTGGGACGCGGCTATCCCTTCTGGATGTTGCTCATGGCGCTCGGGATGGTGCGCGCGCTGTGGCTCTCCGAAAAGCGACGCGCGCTCGCTTGGGCGCTGCTTTGGCTTGCTATTGGCGTGATGTTAAACATTTGGCAAGGACACTCCTATCGCTACCACTTCATCATTTGGCTGCCGCCAATGGCGCTGCTTGCGGCAGCA
>JANWUW010000094.1 GCA_025057935.1 Thermoflexales bacterium | reverse complement strand
CCAAGCGTCGTAGCGCAGGAACGCGTGGTTGCTCAAGGTGACGTTCGCCGTCACCCAAGGCGCCACTGCCATCACCACCGTCAGCGTGAGCGCGGTGTGCTGCAGGCTCGTGAACGGCACTACAGGCGTCAAGTGGCTCACTGCCCACGTCAGCACACCGCTTGCACCGCTCGGCGGTCCGTACGACAGCGTTGGGTTGCTCGGGTCATTCGTGCTCAGCGTGTACGTCACCAAGCTCAGCGCAGGCGGCACGATATCTGTGATCACCAAGTCGTAGCCCGGCAGCCGCCCTTGGTTCGAGATGGTCAGCGTGTATGTGACGAGGTCGTTCGCACCCACAAAGCAGCCAGCGCGGTTCAAGCGCGTGACGAGGAGGTCGTCGAAAGCACAGGCGCGCAGCACGCAATCGTTGGTGTAAATGCCCACAGAGCCGGGATCGCGCGGCGTTGTGTCTGTGTGGCTGATCACCAGCTGACCGTCAATGTAGGCGCGAATCTGCACACCGTTGCTGACCTCTTCGACTTGCACTTCGAGGTGATACCACTGCCTCAAGGTCGGCGTGAAGGCGCTGTTCGTCGCCAAGTTAGTCGTTGTCGTGCCGCTCACCTCTTGCAACTGGGCGTTGGTGCCGCCGTCATTCAGCCGCAAGCGCAGGCGGTAATGACCACTCGGGGTGTAGCGAAACACCAAGCCGAAACTCGATGCGTCGTCTGTCGAAGACACCATCGCGCTGTAGCTGAACTCAGTAGCGGTGAAGTTCGCACGCACAAGTATGGAGTTGGTCTGGAGCCCACCGGTTCGAACCAGCAAGCCACTCTCGTTCGTCCAAGTTGCCACGATGTTCGACCAACCTGTGGGCGGCGTGGCGCTGGCGCGGTTGAAGTTGTCCTCAAGCAGCGTGCCGCTGCAAGCGTATGGCGTCAGGTACGTTTTGCCGAGATGCAGCAGCGGTTCAATGGTGTTGACGCGCGCTGTGGCTGTCAACGTGTCGAGCTGACCGTTGTCCACAAAGCTCATGACAAGGGTGTTGGTCAGCACATTGCCATCGTTGGTCTGAGTGATGTTTTGGACAACTGCGACGACCGTGCCCGTGATGCGGAAGGCACCCGTGAGCACGCCGAGGTTCCACACCACGTTGCCGCTTGCGTATAAGCCCGGCGTTATTGTGGGCGCAAGGTTCACAACTGTTGCTGGACCGCCCTGATCGCCATCCAAGTCCACGGTGTAGCTCAGCGCGGCTGAGACATACCCTAGCCCGATAGGCAGCACGTCGGTGAGCTGCACTTGGGTGAAGATGTTGTCCACATCGTTGCTGGCAACAACGAAGGTGAACACTGTCAAACTGCCCACCGTGCCCGTTTGCACCGCAGGACCTTTGCTGAAGAGATCACTGAGCGAGACAAACGCTGTGCTTACGCCGCTAGCAGTGACACAACCCGTGTCGCAGCGCGAGGTCGCTGTCACTACGTTGCGGTTATCGCCAGCAGCGGTGATCACCGCCGTGACCACAGCGTTGAAGGCAGCGTTCGGCGCCAGCGCGCTCAACGTCCACGTCAGAGTGTTGCCCGAGACGACTGCGCCGTTCGTGCCTGTGACGTTGACGAACGAAGAGCCGACGACATCCGTGATGCGCACATTGAATGCGGTGCCGCTGCCAGTATTCGTGATGCGGATGGTCCACGTCACGGTTTGCCCCACAGCCCCAATGCGGAACGAGGGCGACTTGCTCACGATGAGGTTCGGCGATTGCGCACTCGCATTTAGAGACGCGGTGGCTGTGTAAGGACCGCTGTTCGGGCAGTCGGGCACATCATCGTCGTAGAGCAACGTGGCGCTAAACGTTCCACCAACGACAGCGCACGCGCCGCTTGTATTCGCGTTGCGCACACGCAGCGTGAGCGTGGTTACGCCGCTTGGCAACACCAGCCAGGTGTACACCACGCTGCTGCCCAAGTTGGTCGTTCCAGAGGGCAGCGTGCTGCTGCTCACCGTGTCGCTGTACACGTACCCACTCGGCAGCGCGTTCGTGAGCACCACATTGTAGGCGGGCGGCCCATCGTTGCGCAGCGTTAGGGTGATTAAGCCGCCGCACACATTTAACGCGCTGGGTGCGATCTCGGGTGTGATGTTGGGAGCATCGAACACCGGCCGCGTGCGGATGCGCACTTGCTGCGCAGGCAGCGTCAAACGACAACCATCAGGACAACCCCAACTCACTGAAGCCGCGTTGAATGTGTCGGTGATCTGGCAGCCTTGCGGCTGGCTCACCACCGTGGTCACGGTGAAGACAGCGCTGCTGCCGGGGTTGAGCAGCGGCAGCGACCACGTGATAGTGCCGCCCAATGAGCCGGGCGAAGCACCGCTGTAGCCGGGAGTGGCACTTTGGAACACAAGGTTGGCGGGCAGCGTGTCGGTGACTACCAATAGTTGCGCTGGTGCAGCGCTGCTCGCGTTTGCCACAGTGACGGTGAACACGACGATCTCACCTGGCTCGGCATAGAGATAGGTGTTCGAGGGCGAAGTGCGGCTCAAGTTCTGTCCGATCTTGGTGATTGAGAGGTTAGCTTGCCTCACGCCGAGCACGTAGGACGAGCTCGCAGTGGTGTGTGGTGCGCCGCACACGTCGCGGTAGCCTGTCTGGATGCGCAACTGCCCACCCTCGAAAGCACAGCTCGCGCGCACATCGAAGCGCAGATACACTGTCTCCTTCGGGCGCACGCGTTTGAGCCACTCGCCAAGCGGCGGCGCGGCGGTCGGCCCCCAGCTCAACGTTTGCCCGCTGATCGTGGGATCGGGACCTACTGCCCAGTTCACAGTGTCAGTGCTGATCTGCGTGCTGCCGGGAACGTAGAACAGCCCGTTAGGCAGCGTCTGCGTGACCGTCGCGGAGTACACACTCAACAAGCCGGCGTTGCGCACCGTGACCGTGACCGTGCGCGTGAAACAGGTGTCAATCGGCGAGAAAGTCTGGTTGGTGTTCAGCAGCACCGTCGGCGGGATCTCCACCACCGAGGCGACTGGTCCGCCGCTCAGACACACCTGCCCTAAGCACCCCTGCACACCTGCGAAGCGATTGGTGAGATCGGTGCAGCTCACGATCTCCGCCGTGTAGCGGATAGTGAGCGTCTCCTTCGGCTGGATTACCGGCACTTCCCAAGTGACCAAGTTCGACGACGTGATCATGTTGACGTTGGTCACAGCGCCGAGCGACGAGGTGATTGTCGCCGTGACGAAGCGCAGCCCGCTGCCCAGCGCGTCAGTGAGCACTACGCTGTAGGCTGGTCCCGCGCCTGTGTTCTTGGCGACCAGCGTCCAGGTCACAAAGTCGCTCGTGGCGTAGATGAGTTCGGGGAACTTGGACACAAGAGGCAGTGGGCTATACCGCGCCGGCGCAGCCAAGCCGTTGCCCGCGCTGCAGCGCTCGAAGTATGCATCGTTGTTGGTGCACAAGCTCTCGTAATGCACTTTGCCGCTGAACGGCGCGCTCATGCTGCTGCAGCGCAACTGAACACGCAACTGCACTGTCGCCGTGAGGGCGCTGGCAAAAGCATCGGAGTAGAACCAACGGTAGCCAAAGCTGCCAGTTTGGGTGAAGATCGGTGTCGCGCCGCCGAAGCCAACCACCTCGAGCACAGCGTAGGTGTTGGTCGGCACCTCCAAGACGGCATCGTAAGCTGGCGTGCTCGATGTGCGCTGCGCGGTCAGCGTGACGGTGTAAACACCGCACGAGGCGACATTCGACGGAAGCCCCGAGAGGCTGAGCGTCATGCGCGGCGCTTGCGTCTGCACGAAAACGCCCTCTGCGATCACATCACCTCCGCTGCAGGTGCTGTTGCCGCCGGTGCCGAGGTTGAGATACGACCAGTCGTACCACGTCACGTCGCTGCAGGAGTCGGTCTCGGTGGGGGTGGTGGTGTAGCTGATGATTAGCGTTGCGCCGGCGATGTTGGGATTGCACGGCGGGTTAATGTTGCTGATCACCAGTTGCCCCCCAACGACTGCCTGGGAGAACGTCGCCGTGCAAGACACATTCCCATCGCTCACGAAGACTTGCGCTGAGCCAGTCACGTAAGTTTGATTAGTCAACGCCTCGGTGAACACCAATCCAGTCCACGTCGGTGGCGTGTTGAAGCTCAGCGGGAAGGTGAAAACATTTGTGTAAGTGAACGCGGCGTTGCTGCACACTGGCGCTGGATCCGAGACCAGCTTCAGGCTTTGCACACCTTCGTCGCACTGGATGTAAGTGGTAGACTGAGCAACCGCGGTTTGTTGGCAATTGCGACAGTCGCTCGCTGTGGCAGTGACCAGATTGGTGAGCGCTAAGCCGCACGCCGCACATCCCGCAGCCCCAGTGACCACAACGAACACCGGAGTGAGCACGGCTGTGCCGCTGACCACCCAGGTGATGTAGGTCACGCCGCCGAGGGTGAAGCTCACACCACCGCCTGTGCTCACCACCGTGAAGCCGCTCGGCACGCGATCAGTGACGCGGATCGTGCCGGAGATGCCGCTCGCGTTCACAGTGATCGGTGTCGTGATCAGCATGCCGCGATAGACCTCGCTCGGCGCGGCTTTGCTCACGCTCAAGCTGCCCGGCGTGTTGACCAGTTGCCAGCTCGCACTTTGGGGAATTTCGGCGTACGGGAAACCGCACGCATCGCGGTAGGTGACGTCAAAGCCAAAGCTGCCTCCCGTTTGGATGTTGCAGGTGTTGCTTGGTATGGTGAGGGTAAAGACGAGGTTGAACGTTTGCCCGGGTGGGATCGGCGGCAGTTGAAATGCGCCCGCAGTGTATGTAGCCGGCGCGGCTACGGTCACGCTGAACGGCGAAAGGTTGACCGGCAGCGTAACGCTGTATGCCGTGCCGTCGCCTACGTTGGTGATCGGGACGGTGAACGACGTGCTGCCGGCACAGTAGTTCACATTGAAGCTCGGCAGGGTGTAATCCAGATCGGGGAAGCGAGGCAGCAAGTCAATGGCTGCCTTCGCTGTTTGCGGCGTCAAGCATGTCTCTCCGTTGCACCCCCAAGTGGCGACCACGCTGTTCTCTAGGTTGCTGCACGCCACCACTTTGGCTCCAACAGTGAACGAGACTGTCTGACCAACTGGGATCGAGACGTAGGTCGCTGAGGTGATGCCGCTGACGAACTGCAAGCCAGAGCCGAGCGTGTCGGTGACGCGGACGTTGTACACTGTGCCATAGCCTGTGTTTTCTACGATCACTGTCCACGTCACCACGTCGCCCACGGCTGCCGGAACAACTGCTGGCTCTTTGCGCACAGTGATCGCGCCGGGGTTCACCACATACTCGGCAATCTTGATGATCGGCGGATACGCATCCTGCGTCAACGTCACCACAACCTGCCCAGAAACAGCGCTGCACGTGGCGGTGAACACGGCTGTGCGAGTGATCACAGCGTTCGGTGCAACCGCGCCGACGTTGAACACAGCGCTGTTGCTCGTGAAGCCACCAGGCAAGGTCACGGTGATCAGCACGCCAGTAGTGGTCACATTGTTGTTTGCGGCGACGACGGTGACGGTGAGCGGGTCACACAAGCTGATCTGCGGCGGCGAGACTGTGACTGTGACCTGATTCGCAAAGATCGTCTGCGAGCCAACCTGCGCGCTTCCTTCACTTGCGTTTACCAGCGGCGTGAAGCCTGCAGGGCTTTCGGGTTGAGACGCATCCCCTTCAAACCAACTCGGCAACACCTCCACCGCAGGATCAGCGGCTTGGGCTCCTGCAAACCAAGCTGGCAACACTGTCGCAGCGGCAGGAGCTGCATGTTCGACATCCCAGGTGGTCAATTGGGGTTGGTAAGCCTGTGCAGTTGTCGGCAGCGCTTGTGCGATAAGCACCAGCGTGCTCAGAACTACACGCAGCCATCGCGGGCGGCGTTCTAGATTTGTTGTCATTGTGCTACCTCGTTATGTGCGCGAGCTTCGAAGAGCTGTCCTGCACCCTCATTCGACCGAAAGTGGAACAGACTTCTTCTTTAGGTCATTGCTTCACCAGAACCTCGCTAACAAAGCACGTGCACAACACTGCTCAGAAAGGCTCAGGGTCTTAGCATACCCCTTTTTCTAAGGGTTACAAGAGGGTCGCAAGCCACACCAAGCAGCGAGAGCACTCCTGCTCACAGCGTGCCCTAGCTACACCAACGCCCTCCTTGGGTGGAGGCGAGTGGCGCATTACAATCTCCAGCGTGATCCCCGAGCACCTCGAGGCAACGGTTAAGAACTTGCCGACCCAGCCTGGGTGTTACCTGTTCTACGATGTCAACGGCGAGGTTATCTACGTCGGCAAAGCGGTCAATCTGCGCAACCGCGTGCGCTCGTACTTCAACCCGAACACGTGGCGCGCCTCGCCAAAGACAGCGCGCCTTGTGCGCCAAATCCACCGCATCGAGTTCGTGGTGCGCGGCAGTGAGCTCGAAGCGCTGATTCAAGAAGCTGAGCTGATCAAGAAGTATCGCCCGCGCTACAACATCCGCCTTAAGGACGACAAGCGCTACCCCTACCTCAAAGTCACTTGGCAGGACGATTTCCCCACCGTGACGGTGACGCGGCGCGTTGAGCGTGACGGCGCGCGTTACTACGGTCCCTACTCCAACGCCAAAGCGGTATACGCCACGCGCGACACGCTGCGTCGCATATTCCCCTTCCTCACCTGCGACCGCGTGATCACCGGACACGACACGCGCGCGTGCCTTTACTACGACATCAAGCTATGCAGCGCGCCTTGCATCGGCGCAGTGACGCGCGAGGAGTACCGTGCCACCATCCAGCGCCTGTGCGACTTCCTCGAAGGCAAGAGCGACGCAGTGCTCAACGACCTGCGCCAGCGCATGGAGCGCGCCGCGGAAGCCCTCCAATTCGAGCGCGCTGCAGATTACCGCGACCAACTGCGCGCGCTCGAGCACGTGATCGAGAAGCAGCGCATCGTCAACCCTGCCGGCGGCGACCAAGACGTGATCGCGTTTGCCCGCGAGGACGGCGACACATGCGTGCAGGTGCTGTTCATCCGCAACGGCAAGCTGCTCGGGCAGGAATACTTCGTGCTTGATGGGGCTGAGGGCGAAGACGACCACGCAGTGCTCGACGCCTTCATCAAGCGCTTTTACGACGAAGCGGCTTACGTGCCGCAAGAAGTGCTCCTACCGCAGCGCCTTGAGGAAGCGCAGATCATCGAGGCTTGGCTGCGCCAGAAACGCGGCTCCGCTGTGTATTTGCGCGCGCCAGAGGGCGAAACGGCTCAAAGCCTCGTGGCGCTGGCACAGCAGAACGCGCGTGAGCAGCTCGCTGTGCTGCGTGCTCAATGGCGCGAGGACACGCTGCGGCAAGAGTCGGCATTGCGCGAGCTGCAAGAAGCGCTCGACCTTCCGCGCTTGCCCACGCGCATCGAATGCTACGACGTGAGCAACACCCAAGGCACTGCCATCGTCGGCAGCATGGTGGTCTTCGTGCACGGCACGCCGAGCAAGAAGGACTACCGCCGTTTCAACATCCAAGGCGTGCAAGGCCCCAACGACTTTGAGTCCATGCGCCAGATGCTGCGGCGGCGCTTCGCGCGCTGGCGTGATGCTCAAGCCGCGCCGACCGCCTCGCCTGCGCCAGGGCAGCGCCCACGCGATCCTGCGTGGTCTGTCCTGCCGGACTTGATCATCGTAGATGGCGGCAAAGGTCAGCTTAACGTCGCAGTGGAGGTGCTGCGCGAGTTCGACCTCGCGCACGTTGTGCCGGTGATCGCGTTAGCGAAGCAGAAGGAGGAAATCTTCGTGCCCGGGCGCGAGGACTCGATCCTGCTGCCGCGCGATTCGCAGGGCTTCTACCTCGTTCAGCGCATTCGCGACGAAGCCCATCGCTACGGGCTGAACACCCACCGACGGCAGCGCGCGCGCCTTGGGCTTGCCTCGCAGCTCGACGCGCTGCCGGGGGTTGGGCCGGCGCGGCGACGCAAGCTGCTTGCTGCGTTCGGCTCTATTGACGGCATTCGCGCCGCAAGCGTGGACGAGCTGGCGGAGATCGTCCCACGCAGCGTCGCGGAGGCGATCAAGGACGCTCTCGGTTAGCCACCCTAGTACGACTTACCGATCAGCGCGCGCTCGCGCACAGGCTTGCCGCTCACCACGCAGCGCCACTCGCCTTCAGGCTGCTCCAGCGGGAAATTAAGCACTTTGACGCCGGTCAACTTGTTGCGGATGAACTCGTCGTTCGCTGGATTGTCCTCCAGCGGCGCGAGCGCCCAACCGTCCTGCACAGCTTCCTCCACTTCCTCCCACGTGTTGCACTCGCGAATGTTGCTGTGCAGAAAATCCTCAGCCTGCTTGAGCAATGAGTTGTGAATATCCACCAGCAGCGCTTGAATGCGCTCAGCAAGCCCCTCTTGTGGAACGAACACTTTGCCCTGCTTGCCGGGCAGGTCGCGGCGCGCCAACCCCACAGTGTTGTTGGCGACGTCCTTCGGCCCGACTTCTACGCGCACTGGCACGCCGCGCATCTCCCAATCGTTGAACTTGTAGCCCGGCGTCTCGTCGCGGTCGTCGAGCTTGACGCGCAACCTCGCGGCTTTAAGCATGTTAAGAAGCTGCTCAGCAACCCGCATCACGGCTGCCTTCTCCTCATCGCTCTTGAAGATCGGCACGATCACCACTTGGATCGGCGCGATCTTCGGCGGCAGGCGCAGACCCTGATCGTCGCCGTGCACCATGATCACTGCGCCGACAAGGCGCCAGCTCAAGCCCCACGAGGTAGTCCAGCAGTACTTCTCGGTGTTGTCGCGGTCGAGGAACTTGATCTCGAAGGCGCGCGCGAAGTTCTGACCCAAGTCGTGGCTAGTGCAGCTCTGCAGCGAGCGCTTGTCGCCCATCATGCTCTCGACGCTGAAAGTATTGATCGCGCCTGCGAAGCGCTCGTAAATGCTCTTGCGCCCGCGAATGCCCGGCAGCGCACAGTCTTCGCGCATGTGGTCGTAGTAGACGTTCAGCATGCGCATGACCTCCTCTAGGGCTTCCTCGTGAGTGGCATGCGCTGTGTGTCCTTCTTGCCAGTAGAACTCCATTGTGCGCAGGAAAGGCTTTGTGCGCTTCTCCCAACGCACCACGCTGTTCCAGCAGTTGATCAGGATCGGCAGATCGCGGTAGCTTCTCACCCATTGGGCATACGACCAACCGATGATCGTCTCGCTGGTGGGGCGCACCACGAGCGGTTCTTCTAGCTGCTCACCGCCGCCGTGGGTGACGATCGCCAGCTCCGGCGCGAAGCCTTCAACGTGTTGCGCCTCGCGCTGCAGGAAGCTCAGCGGGATGAACAACGGAAACGCGGCGTTGACGTGTCCCGTCTCCTTGAAGCGGCGATCGAGGAAATCGCGCATGAACTCATAGATCGCCCAGCCGTAGGGCTTGACCACAATGCAACCGCGCACTGGCGCATAGTCGGCAAGGTCAGCCTCGCGGATGACGTCCAAGTACCACTCGGAGAAGTCCTGCGAACGAGGGGTGATCTTCGCCATTGCTGCGTGATGTGTCGAAAGAATGCGTGGGGATTATAGCGACCCGCGCGAGGCATCGGCACCCTCTGAGTGCGGCTGACCCTGGTGGGCACATCGCAACCACGTCGCAACACTGGGGCACACACATGAGCGTGATGCTGGAGCGCAGCATCGCGCTAGGATTCTCACCATGGCTCAACACCACATCGAAACCCTCGCGGTGCACGCAGGACGCGCGATCGACCCCGTGACGGGCGCCGTTGTGCCACCGCTGCATTTTTCCACCACTTTCGAGCGCGCCCATGACGGCAGCTATCCGCGTGGTTTCGCCTACGCGCGCGAGAACAACCCCACACGCCAAGCCCTGGAACAGGCACTAGCGACTCTCGAGGGAGGCGCTGTCGCCGCAGCGTTTGCTTCTGGCAACGCTGCCACAAGCGCGGTGTTCTATGCGCTCAAGCCCGGCGATCACGTGATCCTGCCCGCAGAGACGTATCACGGCACACGCCTGATCGCGCAGCGCTTCGCACAGCAATGGGGCTTGCAGGTGAGCTTCGTGCCGATGGACGACCTCGACGCTGTGCGCCGCGCGTTCCGACCTAACACCTGCCTCGTCTGGGTGGAAACGCCCTCTAACCCGCGCTTGTTCATCAGCGACATCGCCCAAATCGCCGCCCTTGCCCACGCCCATGGCGCGCGCTGCGTTTGCGACAATACCCTCGCCACGCCAGTTCTGCAAAACCCACTTGCGCTCGGCGCTGATCTCGTGACGCACTCAACGACCAAATACATCGGCGGTCACAGCGATTTGCTCGGCGGATGCGTGATCGCGCGCGAGCACGACGCCTTCTTTGAGCGCATTCGCGACTATCAGGTGCTTGGCGGCGCGGTGCCCTCGGCGTTCGATTGCTGGCTGCTGCTGCGCAGCATGCAGACGTTGCCGCTGCGCGTGCGCGCTCAGTCCGCCTCGGCGCTGCGCGTGGCGCACTTCCTCGCCCAACACCCGCGCGTGCGACGCGCGTACTACCCCGGCCTCCCCACCCACCCCGGACACGCGATCGCTGCCGCACAAATGCGCGACGGATTTGGCGGCATCGTCTCGTTTGAGCTGGCGGGCACCGAAGCTGAAGCGCTTGCGCTCGCTGGGCGGCTGCGCGTGTTCACGCATGCCACGAGCCTCGGCGGCGTGGAGAGTTTGGTTGATCATCGCGCGTCGGTCGAGGGCGCGCACAGCGTTCTGCCGCGCTCACTGCTGCGCCTTTCCATTGGCTTGGAACATCCCGACGACTTGATCGCCGACCTAGATCGGGCGCTGGCATCCCTTTAAGCACGTGTAAATCGCTGCGCTCGCGCTCAAGGCGCAGTGGCATACTTCGCTGTCGTGAATGAACAAAGCGCCACAAGCGTTGCTCCTCTCAGCGGTTTGAGCGAAAGCGAGATGCTCATGGTGCTGCGCGCGCGCGTGGCAGAAGTAATGAGCATCGAAGCTGTGGACGCCAGCGGAGACGAGCGGGTTTCTGCGGTGAAATTCATCGGCAAGTTGCGTCTCGACGCGAGCGCGGCTTTCGAGCATCTCCGCACGCGCCTCGCTGCGCTCGGATACGTCCCGCTGCTGAGAGAAGCGGAGAGCGAGCGCGAGATGGTTGTCGCGGTGCGCGGCGAAGTAGCGCAGAGCGCGCCGCAAAATCTGAAGCTCAGCCTCTTGCTCTTCCTCGCCACTCTGCTCACCACCACGCTGTTCGGCGGGATGTTCGCATGGAGCCTGAGCCGACCGACGACCGATTTCTCGCTGGTCGGCATTCTCTCCAACGGCATCCCTTTCTCTGTTGCGCTGATGACGATTCTCGGCGCCCATGAGCTGGGGCACTACGCAGCCGCGCGCCGACACAAGCTGGCGGTGACGTTGCCCTACTTCATCCCTGTTCCTCTACCCGGCACGCTGGGCACGCTCGGCGCGTTCATCCAGATACGCGCCCCGGCGCGCGATCGCCGCGTGTTGTTCGACGTTGGTCTCAGCGGACCACTGGCTGGGCTGTTGGTTGCCATTCCGCTCTACGTGGTCGGCTTGATGATAGCGGAGGTCTCCCCAGACCCCGCGCCAAGCAATCGCTCTTTTCTCATCCAAACGCTCACGGCGTTCTTCCGACCAGAAGCAGCAGACAACGGCGTTTACCTCAACCCGATTCTGCTCGCAGCGCGCTTCGGCTTGGTGGTCACGGCGATCAATTTGCTGCCGGTTGGGCAACTCGACGGCGGGCACATCGCCTACGCGGCATTGGGGAGCACCTGGGCGAAGTGGCTCTCGTACCTCGCCATTGCTTTCATGGCAGTGCTTGGGGTGACCGTCTCATCCACGTGGCTGGTGTGGATGCTCTTTGCGTTGTTCAGCGGCGCCGCGCGCGCGCAGCCCATGAACGACCTCACTCCTTTGGATTTCAAGCGCGCTGCAGCTTTCCTCGGCACAGTGGCGCTGTTCTTCGCGCTCTTCACTGCACGCCCACTGTGAGCCATGCCAGAAGCGCGCAGCGCAGCCAATCGCACCGCGCAGCGCATCCGCGCCTACTCCACCCCTGCGATCATCCTGCGCCGCGCCGACTTTGGCGAAGCCGATCGCGTGCTCACCATCCTCACGCCCGAACATGGGCTGAAGCGCGTGCTTGCAAAGGGCGTGCGGCGTGTGACCTCACGCAAGGCAGGACATCTCGAGTTATTCGCGCGCGCGCAGTTGTTGTTGGCGCGCGGGCGGCAGCTCGATCTCGTGACGCAGGCAGAGCTGCTCGAGCCACATCGCGCCTTGCGCGAAGATCTGCAACGCGGCGCGCTGGCGCACTACATTTGCGAGCTTGCCGAACGCTTCGCATCCGCCGAGACCGACAGCGCGGCGCTCTTCCACCTCGTCGCGGAAACGCTGCTTGCTCTGTGCGAGGCAGCCGACCCGCTGCTCATCGCGCGTGCTTACGAGCTGCACCTGCTCACCCTCGAAGGCTACCGCCCGCAGTTATTCATGTGCGCTTTGACCAACCAGCCCTTGGAGATTGACCAAGAGCCGACGCGCACACGGGCTTGGTTCTCGCCAAGCAGCGGCGGCGCGGTGCGCGAGGCATGCCTCGCCCAAGCGCGCGACGCCATCCCAACGCCACGCGTTGCGCTCGAAGCGCTTCGCCTGATGCACACGCGCGCGCTCACAGCGCTTGTCACACAGCGTTTCTCCGCCGAGCTTCACGAAGCCATCGCGCGTGTGCTGCGCGCCTACACCGCCCATGTGATCGAGCAACAACCGCGCTCCGCGGAGGTGATGCAGCAGATCGCCGACCATCTGCGCTTCGGCGCAGGCGCCTGATCTGAAACGCTTGCGCTGCTTGAAGCTGCTCTCATCGTTGCGCTTACACAGGCGCCCAGTCTCGAACCTCCGCTCGCACGGGAATGACATGCGCCCTGTTTGAAGTCAGCCACTGCCTCGACGCTAATCTACCTACCTCAGCGCATGGTAGGATGTAACTAACTTCACGACAGAAGAGGGTGCACCCATGACCACCATCGAGCGAACGAACGAGTTGACGTTGAAGGGCAACCCTTTGACGGTCATCGGTCCGCGTCTGAAGCCTGGCGACAAATTCCCCGCCGTGACGCTCACCGCAACCGACTGGACGAAGGTCAATCTTGCTGATTTCAGCGGGCACATTCGCTTGATCAGCGTTGTCCCTTCGCTGGACACGGGCATTTGCGACGCGCAAACGCGCCGCTTCGACGAGGAAGCTGCCAAGCTCGGCGATCAAGTTAAGGTGATCACGGTGAGCGCCGATCTGCCCTGGGCGCAGCGCCGCTGGCTCAACGAGCGCGAGGCGAAGAACGTGGTCGTCCTCTCCGACCACGAGTCCATGGCGTTCGGCGACGCCGTCGGCACCCACGTAAAGGAGATGCGCATCGAGCAGCGCGCCGTGTTTGTCGTGGACAAGGACGACACCATCGTCTACGCCGAATACGTCCCTGAGATCGCCCAGCACCCCGATTACGACGCCGCGCTGGAGGCGGTGCGCAAGTTGCTCAACCGGTGACGCAAGCGCAGCGTTACCTTCTCACCGAAGTCGACAGCGGGCGTGTTGCGCACCAAGACGCTGCGCAGCACGCCCGCGCTGTGGCGCTTGCCATCATCGAGAACGTCGCGCGCGTGATCATTGGGAAGCGCGACGTGATCGAGCTTGCCACGATCGGCTTGCTCTGCCAAGGTCATCTTTTGATCGAAGACGTGCCAGGCGTGGGTAAGACAGTGCTGGCAAAAGCGCTCGCGCGCTCCATCGGCGGCACGTTCAGCCGCATCCAGTTCACGCCTGACATGCTGCCCAGCGACGTGACCGGCGTGGCGATCTACAACCAGAAGCGCGGCGAGTTCGAATTTCGCCCCGGCCCGATCATGGCGCAAGTAGTGCTAGCAGATGAGATCAACCGCGCCACGCCCAAAACGCAGTCAGCGCTGCTCGAAGCCATGGAAGAGCGCCAGGTCACTGTGGATGGCGTGACGTATCCGCTTGAGCAGCCGTTTCTCGTGCTTGCCACGCAGAACCCCATCGAGTACGAAGGCACCTTCCCGCTGCCCGAGGCGCAGCTCGACCGCTTCCTGATGCGCCTTTCGTTGGGCTACCCCACCCTCGACGAGCAAGTGGCTATCTTCGACGCGCAACACCGCGAACATCCACTCGAACGCCTCCAGCGCGTGACCACGACGCAAGAGCTAGTGCAGGCTCAGTCCGCGCTGCAACTGGTGTATGTTGATCCGTCCATCAAGCGCTACATCGCGCAGATCGTGGAGGCGACGCGCCACCAACCCGACGTGTACCTCGGCGCAAGCCCGCGCGGCGCGCTCGCGCTCTACCGCGCGGCGTGCGCGTATGCCCTGCTGCGCGGGCGCGACTACGTGCTGCCCGACGACGTGAAAGCGCTAGTGATTCCAACGCTCGCGCATCGCTTGATCCTCAACGCTTCCGCACGAGTGAAAGGCTTAACCAGCGCTCAAGTGCTCAACGATTTGCTGACTCGCATCCCAGCGCCGGGCGCGCGCGTGCGATGAGCCGCTATCGCGGGCTGCTGTTGTCAACGATCGTCGCGCTGGTCGCGGCGACTTTCAGCGGGCGCGCGGTGCTTTGGGCAGTGTTCGGCGTCCTGCTCGCCCTGAGCCTCATCGCTCCAGCGTGGGCATGGCTGAACATCAACTGGCTGCGCGTCTCGCGTCGCGCCTCCGCGAGCGCCGTGCAAGCGGGCGAGTGGTTCGAGGAGTCATTTCGCATCGTCAACCTGAGCATTCTGCCGCGCTTATGGCTCGAAGTGGTGGACTATTCCTCGCTGCCCAACCACGCCCCGAGCCGACCCATCGCGCTGCTGGCTGGTCGGAGCTGGCGCGGCTGGCGCGCCGGCACGACGTGCGCGCAGCGCGGCGCGTTCACGCTTGGGCCGTTAGAAGTCCGCAGCAGCGACCCGCTTGGGTTCTTTGAGATTCGTCGCCGTCTTCCTCACGTTGGTCAAGTGCTGGTGCTTCCATATACTGCCCCGTTGGGAGAGGTTGCGCTTGCGAACACAGCAGGCTTCAACGAGGCTGCACGCGCGCGGCGATCTTTCGGAGATGCCGTCAACGCTGCTGGCGTGCGCGAATATGCCGTCGGCGACAGCCTCAATCGCATCCATTGGCCCAGCACTGCGCGCCGCCAGAAACTGATCGCTAAGGAATTCGAGCAAGACTCGCTAAGCGACATCTGGATCGCACTAGACACCGACGAGGCTGTGCACTTCACGGCTGCTCATGCGACGCCAGCCGGCAACTTTGCGCTGCTGCCGCCCAGCACGGAGGAATATGCCGTTGCGCTAGCCGCGAGCCTCGCTCGGCACTTCATCGAACGGCATCATGCGGTGGGGTTGATCGCTTGGTCGGAGCATCGCATCTTCATCCCTGCCGAGCGTGGCATGCGACAACTGCGTCACGTGCTGGAGCAGCTCGCGCTTCTTCGCGTCAAGGGCGATATGCCATTTGCGCGTGTGATCACAGATGAGCTAGGGGTGCTCCCGCGCAGCGCCGCAGTGATCGCCATCTCGCCCTCGCCGCATCCCGAGTGGGCGCGCGCGCTGCATCCCATCGCATACGCCGGTCGCGCTGTGCTCGCGGCGGTGCTCGAGCGAAGTTCGTTTGGCGACGCGCAGGGGGTTGAGGCAGTGCTCGCGGCGTTCGCTCATCCCGGCATCGCCGTGCGCGTGGTTCGCTACGGTCAGCCATTCGCAGAAGCGCTGCAGGCGCTCCCGCGCTGAGGCGGGCTACGTCGGGTTGCCTGCAGCCTCGTTCTCCGCCTGAAGGAAATCGTCAAGGTGCTCGAGCACGTAAGCGGCTGCAGCTTGCTCAGCCTGCTGCTTGCTTGAGCCGCGTCCAGTGGCTGCCATGCGCTCGCCGATCCAGACCGCGACGGTGAACATCTTTGCGTGGTCAGGTCCTTCGCTGCTGATCAGGCGATAGCGCGGGGTGACGCCCAACGTGCCCTGCGCCCATTCTTGCAGGCGGCTTTTCGCGTCGCGGTCGAGGTTCGCCTGCATGATGCGCGGCAGCGCCTGCGCCAGCAGCGGCTCGAGAAACGCGCGCGCTGCCTCGATGCCTTGATCGAGATACAGCGCGCCGAGCAGCGCCTCAAACGCATCCCCCAGGATGTTGGCGCGATCGCGCCCGCCGCTTTCTTCTTCGCCTTTGCCCAAGCGCACATGCTCGGGCAAACCGATCGCGCGCGCGAAGTCCGCCAGCGTCTGCACGCGCACCAGCGCCGCGCGCAGCGTGGTCAACCTTCCCTCGTCAAGCTCAGGGTGATTGCGAAAGAGCCAATCTGCTGCGATGAAGTCGAGCACCGCATCGCCGAGGAATTCGAGGCGCTCGTTGTGCCCGCCGGCGATCTCGGGGTGCTCATTGGCATAGGAAGCGTGTGTGAGCGCGCGCTCGAGCAGCGCAGCGTCGCGGAACTGCGGGAGCGTCATTCGTCGTAGCGCCCGAAGATCAACACGCTGTTGTGACCGCCAAAGCCAAACGAATTGTTCATCGCCACATTCACGCGATGCACGCGCGCCTCGCCGGGCACGTAGTCGAGATCGCATTGCGGGTCGGGCTCAGTGAGGTTGATGGTCGGCGGGATGATGCCGCGCTGAATGGCGTAGATGCACACGGCTGCCTCAAGAGCGCCAGTTGCCCCCATCATGTGCCCGGTCATGCTTTTGGTGCTGCTCATGGGGATTTTGTAGGCGTAATCGCCGAAGACGGTCTTCACTGCCTGCGTCTCAGCGATGTCGTTCAGCGGCGTCGCTGTGCCGTGCGCGTTGATGTAGTCCACTTGCTCCGGGCGCAGGCCAGCCTGCTCTAGAGCGCGTCGCATGGCGCGCACAGCGCCCGCCCCGCCCTCCGCTGGCGCGACAACGTGGTATGCGTCTGTGGTCTGACCGTAGCCGAGCACTTCGGCGAGGATAGGCGCGCCGCGGGCTTTGGCAAACTCGAGCTCCTCGAGCACCAGCACGCACGCGCCCTCGCCCATCACGATGCCGTCGCGGTTCTTGTCAAAGGGGCGCGGCGAGGTGGAAGGCAGCGCGTTGTTGTGGCTGAGCGCGCCGAGGCGATCGAAGCCAGCCATGCCGAGGATGCTTACCGTTGCGTCGGCGCCGCCGCAGATCATCACCTTCGCAACGCCGCGGCGGATCAACTCGCTGGCTTGCCCAATGCTATCGTTGCTGGTGGCGCATGCTGAAGCTGGCGAGTACGAGGGTCCGCGCGCGCCAAAGGCAATCGCCACCATGCCAGCCGCGCCGTTGCTCATGATCATGGGAATGGCAAAGGGGTTGATCTTGCGCGGCCCTTGCTCGCGCAAGATGTCGTACTGCGACAGCATGGTGTTGAAGCCGCCCACGGACGATCCGATGACCACGCCAACCTCATCCGCGAGTTCGGGCGTAATGGTCAGCCCGGCTTGCTTCACTGCCTGGTGCGCCGCCGCAAGCGCATACTGCTCGAACAGATCTGTGCGTCGAACCTCGCGCGGATCTATGTAAGGCGTGGGGTCAAAGTTGCGCACCTCGCAAGCGACGTGAACGGGCAGCACGCTTGAATCAAAGCGCGTGATGGGACCTACTCCCGATCGCCCGTTAATCAGCGCCTCCCAGGTGCTCTCCATGTCCAGCCCAAGCGGGGTGACAGCACCGATGCCGGTGACGACAACTCTGCGCGTGTGCATGGTGTTCAGCGACTTGTGTTGCGGGTTTCGCAGCTGGATTATATCGGCGCAAGGCAAACCATCATCCTTGCGGGGACAAGCAAGACCTCAACGACCTAGGCAGACACTGCACTTGTGCGTGCGTGGGAGACGAATCAATCGCTTCCAAGCGCGGCGAACTTCTTCCACGCGCGCTCAGCAGCCTCGCGCGCCTTCGCTGCGATCTCGCGCTCGTCGAGCGTGAGCAACTGGCGATCCATCATCAGCCACCTTCCGCCCACCATGGTGTGCGTCACCATGCCGCCGTGCATGCCGAACACCATGTGCCAGGGCGCGTTGCCTGCATGCAGCGGTGTGAACGGCGCGTAGTCGAGCAGCACCAAGTCAGCAGCCGCTCCGATCGTCAACGCGCCACCCAGGTCGCGCCAGAAGAGCTGGGCGATGGCAGCGTTGTTGGTGTATGCCATGTGCACCACCTTGTCGGCGCCGAGCGCGCGCGGATCGCGCGCGCTCACCTTCTGCAGCAAGTCCGCCGCTTTCATCTCGGCGAAGGGATCGTTAGAGAAGCCGTCGTTGCCCAGTCCCACGCAGATGCCGCGCGCTAGCATCTCCGGCACGCGCGCCACGCCCACGCCATTGTTCATGTTGCTGCGCGGCTGATGAGCGACCTTCGCGCCGTGCTCAGCGAGCAAGTCCAACTCGCGTTCGCTCAGGTGGATGCAGTGCGCGCAGATGGTGCGCGCGCTCAGCGCGCCGCGTTGCGCCAAGCGTTCGACCACCGCCATGCGGTACTTGCTGAAGCAGTCATCTTCATCGGCTGGATCTTCCGCCACGTGGATGTGGATGGGCAGTTGGTGCTCCTCCGCGGCTTGCACGCACGCTTCCAGCGTCGGGTCGCTCACAGTGAACGAGGCATGAATGCCCATCGCTGCGCCGAGCAAGGGAGAGGGCTGCTGGCGCAAGCGGCGCGCAAAACGCACGTTCTCAGCGATGCCGCGCTGCGCGCCCTCAAGCCCGTTGCGGTCGGTGACCTCGTAGCACAATGCAGCGCGCACTCCCGCTTGTTCCACAGCTTCCGCGATCGCGTCCAGCGCGCCATCGATCGCATCGGGGCTGGCGTGATGGTCGATCAACGTGGTCATGCCATTCTTGATCGCGTCCACTAGGCACACCAGCGCGGAGTACTTCACGCCCTCGTAATCCAGCGCGCGGTCGAGCCGCCACCATAGCTTCTGGAGCACCTCGATGAAGTTGCGCGGCGCCTCGCCGGGGATGGCTAAGCCGCGCGCGAACGCGCCGTAAAAATGCGTGTGCGCGCAGATGCCGCCCGGCAACATCACCTTGCCACTGGCGTCGAGACGTTCGCGCTCGTCGGGGTGACGCGCGCGCAGCACAGCGCTCTCGCCGATATCGGCGATGCGCCCCTCGCGGATTAGCACAGCGCCGTTCTCGATCACGCGAGGGTGCGACCCTAGCGTGAGCATGGTTGCGTTGTAGATCAACATCGGCGCTTCAAGTCTATCAACGGTTGGCGCGCCTTGCCTGCGCGCACGTGCGAGATGAGGCATGATCGAGCGCTCATCGCTCAACGTGACAATGACACGACAAACAACTCAGCGCCGCACTGCGCTCGCCGCTGCCCTGCTGGCTGCGCTTGCCGCCCTTCAACCTTCCTTGACGCTGCCCACTGCTGCGGTCATTGAGTACGAAGGCACGGAAACACTGATGCACCATCAAGTGGCGCTCCCGTTGGACTGTGCGCGCTGGGATTGCCGTCGCTTGCCAGAGTTGCGCGTGCACCTGCGCAGCAACGGGCGCTGGGCGCCCCACTGGATCGAGCACGACGCCCAAGGCAATCCCATCGCAGTGTGGGTCAAGGTGCCTGAGTTGCGCCCGCGTGAGCCGCTCGTGTTGACGCTGCGCTTCGACCCGCGCGCGAGAGAAGACCTTTCCGAGGGTCGGCGCGTGTTCGAGATGTTCGACGATTTCGGCAAGCCCGGTCTGGGCTACTTTCGCTTCAGCGAGCCGACGACCATCATGACGCGGTCGCTGCCGTGGGAATCCGAAGCACCGCACACGTTGAGCGTGATCGAACTCAACCGCGACGGATACCGATACTGGGGATACTACGGATTGGCGAACTGCGGCGGCATTGGGCTGGCGCGCAGCAACGACCTCGTTCGCTGGGAGAAGCATCCTGCGCCGCTGCTCATCGGCGACGGCGAACGTTGGCCCTCAGTGCTGCACGTGGACGGCACGATCTAC
>JANWUW010000091.1 GCA_025057935.1 Thermoflexales bacterium | reverse complement strand
GCCTACGAGCGCGCCAACCTCGTCGCCGACGCGCAAGGGCGCTTGCACGCGCTGTGGCTGGACGGGCGCTGGCCGCGCGGCTGGCGCGTGCGGCATAGCGCCTTCAACGGCACAACGTGGACCGACCCCGTCTTCGTTTCACGACAAATTACGAGCAATGAGGGCTTGCCAAGCCTCGCTGTCCATAGAGACACACTGGTCGCAGCCTGGAGTCGCTGGACGATCACCAGTTCTAGCACTCCGCCGCACGTGCAGCTTTACGCAAGTTGGAGCGTCGGCGGCTCGGCTTGGGTTACAGAAAGCGCCGTGCTTACACAGCCCTTCGCAGCTTGGGTTTGGCCGACCAGCGTGGCAACTGACGGCAACTTTGTCTACGTCGTCTGGCACCGCAACGAGCCGCAAGGGCGAGGACATATTTTGCTCGCCCGAAAAGCCATGCAGGTTGACGCTCCGTGGAGCTACGCGCAGATTAACCCACCGCACAGCGACGACTGGTGCTATCACGTCAACCCGCGCATTGCGTCGGATCAAAACGGCGCGCTGCATGTGGTTTGGGTAGGATGCGCGCGGCGCAATCCGAGCTACAGCTGGCCGCGCGATTACTACCTCTACTACGCCGCTTCAAGCAACCGCGGCGATTTGTGGAGCGTGCCCTTGCGCGTGCATCTCGTCTCCCAAGACTATTTCTTCGATGCGCATCCAGCCCTGACCGTCGCTCGGGATGGGAGCGTGATGGCGGTGTATCAGACGCGCTCCGGCAACGCGCGCGGGTTCGCCGCCGCCCTGATTCGAAACGGGAATGTGGTCTTCACGCACACGCTTGCTTCGGACACAGGATGGGCGCCGTCGGGCGTATATCAGGACCGCTACTACGGCGGCGACGGCGCAGGCAGCGTGAGCTATGACGCACTCACGGGACACTTCACGGTTGCGATGGTGGAACGCATGAACGGTCGCGCGCCGCGCATCGCCACGACGCGCTACTTGAATCCAAACTTCTTCCCGCGCGCTTTCCTTCCGTTCGTCATGCAGTGATTTGCCATGAGCGACTTCTTGCCTTTCGTCCAATTGTCCGCGCCGCCTGGCGCGCCTCCCTCGCTGGCGCGGCTGGCGTGGAACCGCCTTGCCTTCGGCCCGCGCCCAGAAGACCTGCCGTCTCTCGACAACTTCGACCTCGTTGACTTTGTTGACCAGCAGCTGGATTACGAAAGCATCGACGATTCCGCGTGCGAGGCTTACGTGAACAATCTCCCGCGCGCGGCGCCAGACGGGAGCGAGGTGCCGCCGCTGGATGCCCCGATGAACGTTCTGCACGAATACGCGGCGAACAATTTTGATCATAAAGTCTTCCTCCAGCGCCACCTGTGGACGACAACGTATGCGCGCGCCTTGCTCAGCAAGCGCCAGCTCTACGAGCTCATGGTCGACTTCTGGACGAACCACCTGCAGACGAACTTCCAGAGCTACGCCAAATATTGGGAAGACCACTATGTGATTCGCGCGCATGCGCTCGGCAACTTCCGCGACTTGATCGAGGCGAGCGCCAAAAGCCCCTCGATGCTGGAGTTTTTGAGCAACCGCTACAGCGACGGCGCCAACCCGAACGAGAACTACGCGCGCGAGTTGCTTGAGCTGCACACCGTCGGCAGCTACAGCTATGTGCCCGGCCCTGGCTATCGTGTCCAGCCGAACTACAGCGAGGAGGACGTGCACGCGCTGTCGCGCATCCTGAGCGGCTGGACGAATTACCGCTCGCCGATAGACGAGTTCTTCTTCAACGCCTCGCGCTCGTGGCCGCGGCACGACTGGACAGAGAAAAGCTTGTGGCTGGGAGGCCAAGGTCTTCATTACATCGCAGCAGGCGGCGCTGAGCAGGGGGAGCAGGTGCTGGATATCCTTGCCGACCACCCAAGCACGGCTTACTTCATCGCGCACAAGCTCTGCCGGCGCTTCATCAGCGACTACCCTGACCAGTTCTGCCCAGACGCGGTTGAGGCTGGCGCGCAGACGTTCATGAAGAGCCACGGAGACATTCGCCAGACCTTGCGCGCGATTCTGCTTCATCCCAAGTTCGCTCAGAGCTGGGGGCAGAAAGTCAAGCGCCCCTTCGAGTTCTTCATCTCGACTTTACGCGCCCTGGGCGTGAACACGATGATCAACTTCTTGCCGAACGACTGGAGCGGCTTAGGACCGCGCCGCTTCCAGCGAATCATTGACATGCTTGGGCAGACGCTGTTTGAATTTCCTGCGCCGACAGGGTATCCTGATTTCGCGCTGCTGTGGTGGAACACGGGGCAGGCGTTTGGGCGATGGACGCTGGCGAACATAGTGGTCAACTACTACTTCGGCGAGCAATTGACACCGAACAGCGCGCCTGCAAACGCGCTGCTGGATCAGCTTCTTGGCTTGCCGAAGCGTGCTGATGAGGTTGTTGACGACTTGGTGAGGCGTTTTATCGGGCGCGACATTGAGGCGGCTGACCGTCAGGCGCTGATCAACGAACTGGGCAATGGCAGCGCAAGCGCCCTCATCGCCAGTGATTCGCCGCGCCTGCGCCCAGTCATCGCGGTCATCGCCGCTTCGCCTTACGCGCAGTGGCGCTGACCGCGCATCTACCGCCATGCACAGCGTGCTTATGCTGCAGCCTGGCCTTGAGCGCGTCGCAACCGGCGCAGCCCTTTGTTGATCGCTGCAAGGTAGGCTTTGCCGCTTGCCACCAATGTGTCGGTGTCGGCGCTGCGCCCGCTGAAGATGTACTTCTTGCCCTCTGCATCGGTCATCTCAACGCGGATGGTGACATTGGCGATCGCATCAATTCCCTCGGTAACAGCGTGCACGTGGAACTCCACGAGCTTCGCATTAGCGCCAGTGATGCGGTTGATGCAGTTGCACACTGCGTTGACGGGACCGTTGCCCACCGCAGCGTCTTGATGCGGTTCGCCTTCGGCGTCGATGAGGCGCACGCTCGCGACCGGCGTGCTGCCTGTGCCTGTGGCAACCTGCAGCTCGTCGAGTTGGAACAGATCGTTGCCGAGGGTCTCAAACTGATCCGTGAGCAAGGCTTCGATGTCGGCGTCGCTGACCACCTTCTTCTTGTCACACAACACCTTGAAGCGCTCGAAAGCCTTCTCCAACTCCTCGCGCGTGAGGTCGTAGCCCATCTGCTTGAGTCGCTCAGCGAAGGCATGTCGCCCGCTGTGCTTGCCCAGCACGAGATTCGTGCTGTTCCAACCCACGTCCTCTGGGCGCATGATCTCATACGTGAGCGGATTTTTCAGCATGCCGTCTTGATGAATGCCCGCCTCGTGAGCAAAGGCGTTGGCGCCAACAATGGCTTTGTTCGGCTGCACGGGGATTGAGGTGAGGCTGCTCACCATTTTGCTCGTGCGCACGAGCTGCGTGGTGTCGATGTTTGTGTATAGCCCGCCGAAGAATTGTGAGCGCGTCTTGAGCGCCATCACCACTTCCTCTAGGCTGGTGTTGCCGGCGCGTTCGCCGATGCCGTTGATCGTCACCTCAGCTTGGCGCGCGCCTGCCATCAAGCCAGCAAGCGTGTTCGCCGTCGCCATGCCAAGGTCGTTGTGGCAGTGCACGCTCACGATCACCTTGCCCTCCTTGATCCCAGGCACGTGCTCGACGATGCCCGCGATCAACTGCCCATACTCCTGCGGCGTGCAGTAGCCAACTGTGTCGGGGATGTTGAGCGTGGTCGCGCCTGCCTCTACGGCGACCTTGAGCACCTCCCACAGGAATTCGGGATCGCTGCGACCTGCGTCCTCAGGCGAGAATTCCACATCTTCGCACAGACTGCGCGCGTAGCTCACCATCTCGCCCACTTGCTCGATGCACTCGCTGCGGCTGATGCGCAACTTGTACTGCAGATGGATGTCGCTGGTGGCGAGGAAGGTGTGAATGCGTGGGCGCTTCGCCCACTGCACAGCCGCCCATGCGGCGTCAATGTCTTTTTTGTTTGCGCGCGCAAGGCTGGCGATCACCGGCGGATTGTCGAGTTGCCCCACCTCTTGGGCGATCTTGCTCACAGCTTCAAAGTCGCCGGGCGAAGCGATGGCGAAGCCAGCCTCGATGATGTCCACACCGAGCCGCGCTAGCTGGCGCGCGATCTCCAGTTTTTCTGCAAGGTTCAACGTCGCCCCCGGAGATTGCTCACCGTCGCGCAGGGTGGTGTCGAAGATCAGCACACGCTTGGGATCCAGGTTCTTGAAATGCATGGCGTTCCTCTCTCGTTTGTCTCGCGAGTGTAGACGCTTTCAAGTTGTTCGTGCGCTGCGTGCAGCATCACACCCTCAGGATGGCGGATGCGCTGCTCTAGCTGCACGAGACGCCCTTCCGCCAACACTGCGCGATGCGTGATGCACGGCAGCACATCTTCGGCGTGATGAGTGACCATGAGGATCGTGGTCTCGCGCGCCTGCATGTTGAGCAAGGCGGCGATCTCAGCGCGCGTGGCGGCGTCGAGTCCGTCCAGCGCCTCGTCGAGGATGAGCAGGCGCGGGCGGTTCACCAGCGCGCGCGCCAGCAAGACTTTGCGCGCCTGCCCATAGCTCATCGCCAGAATGCTGCGCTGCGCAAGGTGTTGCAACCCGAGCTGCTCCATCACCTCGCGCACGCGCCGCTGTTGCGCGCGTGTGAGCGGCTGCAGCCAACCCACGCTGGCAAAGAAGCCGCTCGCGACCACTTGTTCAGCAGTAAGATCAACAGCGTAGCGCGCTTGAAGCTCGCTCGACACGTAGCCGATGCGCTGTTTGATCGCCCACACGTTGCTTAGCGGCGCGCCGTTGAAGCGCTCGACGCGCCCGTGGGCTGGCGCGATCTCGCCGAGGATCAAGCGCAGCAGCGTGCTCTTGCCCACGCCGTTATCACCCACCACCAGCCAATGCTCTCCTTCGTTGATGCGCCACGTGAGGTCATGCAGCACAAGCGCCCCGCCAACTTCCGCAGCCGCGCTGACGCGCGTGAGCGCAACGATAAACGGCACGCCCTCGCGCGCACCTACCAAGGGACGCCAAGCTGCCGCTGGGCGCACGGCGCGAGACGCCGACGCACGCGCACGCGCCTCCGCATGCACAATGCGCCCCTCGCGCAAGGTCATCACGTGCGTGATCGCTTCTGGGAGTTCCTGCGGTCGGTGCGTGGTGATCACCAACTGCGTGCCGGCTTCGGCAAGTTGCTGAAGCAGCGCCAACAGGGCGCGTCGCGTGGGCGCATCCAGACCCACGCCGATCTCGTCGAGCAAGAGCACCTCGGGGCGGGCGACCAGGGCGCGCGCGATCAACGCGCGGCGGAGCTGACCTTGCGAGAGCCGGTCGAATGGCGCCTCAGCAAGATGCGCGATGCCGACCTGCTCCAGCGCGCGCAAGGTGTCTGCCCATTCGCGCGCTGTCGGCGCGCGCGTGACCACATCGGCGCCTAACACGCCTGTGAACACGAGTTGGGCGGTGGTCATGCGTGCCGTGAAGTCGTCGCCGTAGCGCCGCGCGTGAAGGCGCAAGTAGCGCTGCTGCTGCTCGGCGCTCACCAACGCCATGCGCTGCCTAATCCCGATCGGGGATCGGGTTGGTTTGCCGTCGAAGGCATACACGCGCGCGCCGCTGTTCGGCGCAGGCCAGATCTCGCCGCGCACTAAGCGCAGGAACGTGCTTTTGCCCGCGCCGTTTGGCCCAAGCACCGCCCAATGCTCACCACGATGCAGCGCCCATGTCAGGTCGCGCAGCACATAGCGACCGTCGAGCACGACATCAACGTGCTCCAAGCGGACGAGCGGCTCACGCGCCTCCCTCACCTGGCTTCACCTCGCGTGGATTGATCCACGGCATCATGCGCCGCAACTTGACGCCCACCTTTTCGATGGGATGGTTGATGTCGCGCTTGCGATACTCGTTGAAGCGCTTGCGGCCGGTTTGATTCTCCTTGATCCATTCGCGCGCGAACTTGCCCGACTGAATGTCGGCGAGGATTTTCTTCATCTCGGCGCGCGTGCGCTCGTTGATGATGCGCGGACCGCTCACGTAATCGCCCCACTCCGCCGTGTCGCTCACGCTGTAGCGCATGAAGTTCAGCCCGCCGCGATAGATCAAGTCCACGATCAGCTTGAGCTCGTGCGCGCACTCGAAGTACGCCAGCTCTGGCGGATAGCCTGCCTCGACCAACGTCTCAAACGCGGCTTTGATGAGATGCGAAACACCGCCGCACAGCACCACCTGCTCGCCGAAGAGGTCGGTCTCGGTTTCCTCGCGAAAGGTGGTGCGGATCACGCCAGCGCGAGTGCAGCCAAGCGCCTTGGCGTAGGCAAGCGCGTTCTTCAGCGCGCGCGCGCCGCCTTGGTGCACTGCGACCAGCGCGGGCGTGCCGCCGCCGTCGAGGTAAGTGCTGCGCACGGTGTGACCAGGCGCCTTGGGCGCCACCATGCTCACGTCCACAAACTTCGGCGGGACGATCTGCTGGTAATGGATGTTGAACCCGTGCGCGAACATCAACGTTTTGCCCTTCGCGAGGTGCGGCTCAATATGTTCTTTGTAGATCTGCGCCGCAGGCACGTCGGGCACTAGCATCATGATGAAATCGCCTGCTTTCGCCGCATCGGCGACGCTCATCACTTCCAAGCCGGCGCTCTGGGCTTTCTCGCGGCTTTTGCTCGTCTCGTGCAACCCGACGACCACATGCACGCCGCTGTCGCGAAGATTGAGCGCGTGAGCGTGCCCCTGGCTACCGAACCCAATGACGGCAACCGTCTTATCCTTGAGCAGTTCGAGATCGGCGTCCTTGTCGTAGTAGATCTTCGCCATGATGGTCCTCGCTGTGCAGGTTGACGTTCGGGCGTGTGCTCGTCAGCCGCGCGCCATGGCGATGCGCCCTGTGCGCACGACCTCGAGGATGCCGTAGTCCTCAAGCACGCGCAGCATCGAATCCACTTTTTGCTCTTCGCCCGTGACCTCGATGATGCACGAATCTTTGGCGACGTCCACGATGCGGCTTTGGAACATGTCGGCGATCTGCTTGATCTCGCCGCGATGCTGCGCGTCGCTGATGCGCACCTTGATCAACGCCAGCTCGCGCACCACCGAGGGCACGTCAGTGAGGTCTTGCACGTCAATCACGTTGACCAATTTGTAGAGGTTGCGCTCCACCAACGCGGCGTTGGTCTTGCTCGCGTCTATGACGATAGTCATGCGCGAGATGGTGGGGTCCTCGGTGGTGCCCACGGCGAGGCTTTCGATGTTGAAATTGCGCCGGCGCATCAAGCTCGCGACGCGGTTGAGCACGCCGGGCTTGTTCTCGACGATGGCGACAAGCGTGTGTTTGGTTGGGTTCTTCTGCGCCTCAATTCGATCGATGAGCATTGCCGCTTACTCCTTCCCCTTCAAGAAATCCATCCCTCCGCCCAAGGCAGCAGGCTGAATGACAGGGCGGCGGGTCATCTCGCTCAACGACTTGCCGGGCTGCACCATGGGGAACACGTTGGTCTCCTTCTCGACTTGAAACTCGATCAGCACCGGCCCTTCATGCTCACGGGCGATGCGGATCGCTTCGCGAGCTTCGGAGCGCGTCTTGGCGCGCAAGCCGCAGATGCCATACGCCTCAGCGAGCTTCACGAAGTCCGGCGTCCACATCTCCACGGCGGAGTAGCGCTTGTTGTGCATCAGCTCTTGCCATTGGCGCACCATGCCTAGGAAGTTGTTGTTGATGATGGCGATCTTGATGTCGAGCTTCTCCTGCACAATGGTCGCCAGCTCGGGAATGCTCATCTGAAACCCGCCATCGCCAACGATCGCCCACACCTCGTCTTGCGGGCGGCCGATCTTGGCGCCGATAGCCGCTGGCACTCCAAATCCCATGGTGCCCAATCCACCGCTGGTGATGAGTTGATTCTTGCGCTTGTGCACGAAGTACTGCGTCTCCCACATCTGGTGCTGACCGACGTCGGTGCACACCGTGCACTCGCCGTTGGTCTCCTCCCAAATCATGCGCATCACGTGCGGCGCAAGCAGCATGTGGTCGGGGAACTCCACCTGCATGATGTCGCGGGCGAGGGTGTCGGCGCGCCACTCATTGATTTGCTCCAGCCATGCGGGATAGCTGCGCTTCTCGATCATCGGCGTGAGTTGGCGCAGCACGTCCTTCAAGTTGCCCACGATGCCCACGTCGGCAGGGACATTCTTGTTAATCTCAGCCGGGTCGATGTCCACGTGGATCACGCGCGCGTTCTTAGCATAGGTCTTCAGGTTGCCGGTCACGCGGTCGTCAAAGCGCATGCCGAGCGCGATCAACAAGTCGGCGTTGGCAATCGCCATGTTGACGTAGGCTTCGCCGTGCATGCCCATCATGCGCAGGTTGAGTGGGTGATCTTCGCTCAGCACGCCAATGCCCAACAGCGTAGTGGCGACGGGGATGCCGCTCTTCTCGACGAACTCGCGGAACTCCTCATGGGCGTTGGCGTGCTTGATGCCTTGACCAGCGAGGATGATCGGGCGGCGCGCGTGGTCGATCAGCTCCTTAGCGCGCTGCAGCAGCAGCGGCAGGTTTTGTTTGCCCATCGGCTTAACCGCGCGGTAGCCGCGCAGCTTGACCTCTGTGACCGGCTTGTAGTCAATCATCTTCTGCTGCACGTCCTTGCACACGTCGATCAACACCGGCCCCGGGCGCCCCGTGCGCGCGATGTAAAACGCCTCTGCCAACACTTGCGGCAACTCCTCGATGTTCATGACGAGATAGTTGTGCTTGGTGATCGGCAAGGTCACGCCGGTCACGTCGGTCTCCTGGAAGGCGTCGGTGCCAACAAGATGGGAAGCGACTTGACCTGTGATCGCCACAACCGCGGAGGAATCCATCATGGCGTTCGCCAGCCCGGTGACCAGGTTAAGCGCGCCAGGACCTGAGGTCGCCATGCACACGCCCACCTTGCCAGTGGCGCGGAAGTAAGCATCGGCTGCCAGTGCTGCGTTCTCTTCGTGGCGAACCAGCACGTGCCGAATGCGGTCTTGGTAATCCACCAACGCGTCGTAGGTGGGCAAGATGGCGCCGCCCGGGTAGCCAAACACCACTTCCACACCTTGCTGGATCAACGACTCCCAGATGATTTGTGCGCCTGTTAACTTCATCGTGAACTCCTTCCTCCCGTTTTAAGCATCCAAGCCAGCTCTCATGCACGCGCAAGGCAACGAAAAAGCCCTCCCGTTTAGGAGGGCTTCTTCCAGTCGCGCGTTAGTCACGCCTGGCACGCCGCCATCCTAAACGGGCTCCGTCCCTCGCCGCTAAGGACGAGGACCGCAAGGATGACGACGAGCGCAAGCAAGCTATTCATGAGAGCTGCGCACTTTATACAAGCCTCGCGCGTTCTTGTCAACGGCTAGAATCTGCGCCTATCATATAGGCGAGCGATGATGGAACCTGAAACAACGGCTGCCTCTTTGGTCGCGCGCGTCGCGGCGCAGATCGTCGAGCGCTTGGTGCAAACCAAAGCGCGCCCCGGCGACATGCTGCCCGCCGAAGCAAAGCTGGCGTCGCAGTTCAACGTTAGCCGCACAGTGGTGCGCGAGGCGCTGAGCTTCCTCGCTGGACGGGGGCTGATCGCGGTGATCAACGGGCGTGGCGCTATGGTGCAATCGCTGAGCGAAGCCCCGCTGAGCGCATACTTCACGCAAGCGGTCGCCATCGAGCGCCTCTCCCTGCGCGAGATCATGGAGGCGCGCAAGCCGCTTGAGGTGCAGTGCGCGCGCTTGGCAGCGCAGCGCCGCACCCTCGACCAACTCGACGCCATGCAGACGCTCGTGCAACACATGCGCCGCAGCGTGAGCAACGCGGATCGATACGTGGAACTGGATCGCGAGCTGCATCGCCTGATCGCGGAAGCCTCAGGCAACCTGCTGCTCGCCCACTTGGTCAGCGCGCTGCGCGACGCTATCAATGCACAAACGCACGAGATGCTCTACCGTCGGCGCAACCGCCAACAGCTCGAGCGCGTGCACGCGCTCCACGAAGCCATCGTCGCTGAGATCGGTTATCGCAACCCCGACGCCGCTGCTCGCGCGATGGACGTGCACTTCAGCGAGGCTTTGGTGTTCCTCATCCAGCGCCAAGAGGAGCAGCAGATGGTGCGTCGTGGATGAGCGCGCAGCAGTGCCCGCGTAAGAGCGCACGCCATTGAATGCCGCACCTACTCTGGATTCAACACTTGGCTAGCTGCATGTCGCCCCCGTTTTAGGGATCTTCACGGCTTGAGAGGGGATTATCAGCCAGCATGAACAAGTTCTGTTCGGGTCTGAGTCACGAATACAAATCCGTCAGAGCATGTCTTACAATTCGGTGTGTAGGAGGGCAGAACCATGTCAAAGCGCAAGCGCTACCCAACTGACCTCACCGACACACAGTGGGTACGCATCGAGCCTCATCTCCCAAGACGCACCTCCCCACGCAGCCGCAAGCGCATCCACTCACCACGCGAGATACTCAACGCCATCCTCTACGCGCTGCGCACAGGCTGCCCGTGGCGCATGCTGCCCCACGACTTCCCTCCGCCGCCGGCGCAGGAATGGCACGTGGGAGCGGCTGAATGCAGCGCTGCGCGAGGCGCAGGGGCAGGCGGCTGAGCCGCGTGGGGTGATTGTGGACAGCCAGTCGGTGAAGACGACGGCAAGGGAGGCTTGCGCGGCTGGGATGGGGGCAAGCGCGTGTGGGGGCGAAAGCGCTGGCTGGCAGTGAACAGCGCGGGGCTGATTCATGCGGCAGCGGTGCGCCCAGCGGATGTGCCTGAGGGTGAGGGCGGGCGGGAGCTGCTGCGGCGAGCGGTGGAGGCAGGGCGACTGCGGCGGGTGGAGGTGGTGCGGCGGCGCGGGCGAGCGTTTGCGGTGTTGCCGCGGCGGTGGGTGGTGGAGCGGACGTTTGCGTGGCTAGGGTGGTATCGGCGGTTAAGCGAGGACTACGAGTTTGTGCTGGAGCGTAGTGTGAGCTGGATTTATTTGGCGATGGCGCGCATCGTTGTGCGGCGGTTGGACAAGCTCAGCGTCGAAACAAGTATTCAATTGTAAGACATGCTCTAAGGACGCAGTGCTTTTCGCGGTGCGTGGAGGCATCGCGGTGGGCGGTTGCGCTGTTTGTGCGATGGCAGTATACTACGCTCAACAGCGACCCGCGCTGCAACACGGAACCTGACAAAGCTGGAGGCGAAGCAAATGCGCAACTTTGAGAAACTTCCTCTGCTAAACCTTCTCTTGCTAGTGATAACTGCTCTTTCGCTACGCCTCTTCGTTGCTGTCCTCTCACCTGGGACAGACGATGTCCGGAACTTCATACGCACTGCACGTCTGGCGCAGCAAGGTCTTGTTGTCTACAAGTATCATCGCGATTACCCTTATCCTCCCCCATACGCATGGATTCTTGCCGGAACCGTGGAGATTACTGACCGGTGGAATCTCCCTCCTCAGCTTGCTGTGCGCTTACCACCCCTCTTTGCGGACGCTCTGATTAGTGCAATCATCTTTTTAGCAGCTCGAGCATGCAATCCAAGCGTGGCTCCTAGGTTGGCATGGATATACGCGCTTAACCCCATTACAGTGATGATTGCCTCTCACCACGGTCAATTCGATTCACTTGCATACTTACCAGCCATCTTGGCTATCTGGCTCTCATTGGCTTCTCCCAGTATTCTTCGGCTTTACGGTTCCGCACTGCTCATAGGCATTGGCGGAGCTCTAAAAGTCACACCTGCTTTTTTGTTCCCTGCATGGGTACCTGAGTTCTCGCGTAAAAATGGACTTTGGGCATTTGCACTCTTGGCTGCACTTCCATTAACCGCTGCCTTTCTATTGGGCTGGCATATGGCTCCACACGAGTTCGTGCAGAATGTTATTGGCTACCGCACACATGCAGAAGGCGGGTGGGGCTACAACTTTGCCACGCTGATTTTGGGACACATCGCTCGTCTGCTTCACTTGGAGACCCTGTCTTCATTTCTTCATTCTGTTAGATCGCTCCATCAGTATATACTTATTGCATGTATCATACTTACATCGTGGCTCGTGAGAGAAAAAGTCTTCATTGAGCGAGTCTTCCTCATTCAGCTTTCCGTTCAACTATTTGCTGGTCGATGGGCCCACGAGTACACAGCCTGGATTGTGCCACTTGCTATACTGTCTAATCAACGAGGGATACTGCCTTGGGGCCTATTAACAGTGGCATGGATGATCATCGCCTACGTAGGGTTTGTGACAACGGGCACACTTCAGGACAACCTTTTTAGAGCAGCGACCATAGTTGGATTCCTTTCCTGGTCAGCTCTCGGATTGTGGTTTATGAGCAACCTCTCGAAATCCCGCTGCGCATGGCTCAATTGGTTCAGCAGTCCTCTACTGCACAAGTGACGTGTGCGGCATCGTTGGAGCTTACCTTCCCCAAGACCACCCAAGCGCGGAGCTTCTCCAGCG